>NZ_RZRV01000001.1:0-95231 GCF_004023085.1 Mesorhizobium sp. M7A.F.Ca.US.010.02.1.1
GCCGCTTGGCTACGTGATACCCTATGAAGCCGGCCGCGCCGGTGACCAGAACCCTCATCAGAAGCGCCCATCCGTAACATGCCTGGGGAACAGACCCTTGATGTCGTAGATGACGCCCGGGGTCTTGGAGGACATTAGCTGATCTGGTCGCGCGGAGTTGCCCTCGCCGTGAGGTGAAGGCAAACCGGTGATAGGAGGCTCAACCAAGATCGATATTCGCACTTACAAACCTTCGGCCTCTTCGTCGTCGAGCATCTGTCACCTCAGCGCACCCTTGCCAGCGCGTGTGGGACGCCGGCTTTGTACCCAACCGAATACAGGCACGGGAGTTCCATTCCTGCACGGAATGGGGTGGGAGAGCCGCACTTCATTGCTGGCGATGCTGAATAGGCGCCATGAACCAGCTTCGCTGATACTGGCGCTCACCGGTGTGCCCTTCAGCTCCTCAAACCGGGATCCCGTTCGGGAAAAACGAGACTGGCCAATGGACGCCCGATCGTCTCGCTGCTCCAAACGTCCGCTCCTGGCTCTTGGAGCTGTAAGGGGCGCCATGTCGGCTGGATTACCGCCCCCAGACGACGGCATTCTCGTGCCGTTTGATGATGTGCTTCAGATTCTCGAAGGCGGTCGTGACGTGGCCCGCGAAGCGCTCTGCCGCGGGCGAGCGCGGTCCGCTGACCCGGCGCAGGATACCAAGCGAGCGGCTGGGCTGCGGAATTTCATAGGGCAGCACCGTCACCCGGTTTTCCTTGCGCTGCGCGAAGACCACGGAGAATGGCAGCACCGCCAGCGCATCGGTTTCGGCAAGGAAGTTGATCACGCTCATCAGCGAGCCTCCCGAATAGCGGACGTTGAGGTCCGACATGCCGATGCTCATCAGGATCATCTGCAGGTCCGACATCAGCGGAGAGCCGGGTAGGGGGGCTACCCAGGGAAAGCTGGTCAGGTCATGCGCCCTGAGGCGGCGATTTCGCAGCAGGGGATGGTCGGGCCGGCAAGCCACGACGTTGCGTCCGGGCAGGATTTCGGTGAATTCGAAGCCGGGTCCCAGGTCGAGCACGCCGATCGGCACGATCCCGAGATCGATCTGGTTGCTCTCCAGCGCCGCGACCATCTCGGGCAGGTTCATATAGCTTTGCTGAACGGTGACCTCGGGTTCGAGCTTCTGGAATTCTCCGATCATCCGGCTGATCATCGCATCCATGAAGAAGGGCACGCCGCCGACACGGACGACGCCCTTCGTGCCTTTCATGAAGCCCTGGACCGCATCCGACGCCTTGCGCGACGCGGTGATGATCGTGCGGCCCTGCGCCGCCAACTGGAAGCCGAGCGGTGTCGCCTGCAGCGGCCGGCGACCCTTGAGGAAAAGCGGCTCGCCCACCCGCGCCTCCAGCATGGCCAGCGATCGACTGACCGCCGGCTGGGTCAGGCCCAGCATAGCGGCTCCTTCCGACACGCCGCCGGCATCCAGCACCGCGGCGAGCTGCATGAGGTGGCGCTCGCTCAGCTTCATAGCAAAACGCTATACAAGGGACGCCACATCTCATCAAGCATCGCGTCGGGCCGTGCTATCCCGCTTGGCAAGGGGAAGGGAGGCCCCGGCGGAATGCACGGCCAGCACGACCCGAAGCGAGATGAATTCCCCAAGGCGATCTCGACGCAGGCCGAGGAATTCTCACGGCGCCTGACGGCAATGGGCCAGTCCCGCCTGGCGGCGGCGGCGCAGGCAGCCGTCGACGGTTTGCACGCGCTGATCGTCGAGCTGCGACCCTCGGGCGAGGAGTTCCGTCAGGCGATCGATTTCCTGACCGAGGTTGGCCACTACGCCGATGCGCGGCGCCAGGAATGGGTGCTGTTCGCCGACGTCCTGGGCGTGTCGTCGCTGATCGAGGATCAGAACAGCCCGCGCCCTGTTGGGGCGACCCCAAACACCCTGGCCGGCCCCTTCTACCGGGCCGACGTGCCGGAGATGCCGCTCGGCGCGAATATCTCGCGCGATCACAAGGGCGAGCCTCTGGAGGTTGCGGGCCGGATCGTCGCGCTCGACGGCGATGCGATCGGCGATGCGATGGTCGAGATCTGGCAGGCCAATGCCGAGGGTCTCTACGAGAACCAGGAACCCGACAGGCAGCCGGAATTCAATCTGCGTGGACGGTTCCGCACCGATCCGCAGGGATGCTTCGTCTTCGTGACGGTGAAGCCGAAGGGCTACACGCTGCCGTCGGATGGACCGGTCGGTCAATTGATGTCAGCGCTTGGCCTTGGCCTCGAGCGGCCGGCCCATATCCATTTTCGCGTCTCGGCGGAGGGCTTCGAGACGCTGACGACCCACATCTTCGACCGGTCGGACCCTGCGATCGGCCGGGATGCGATTTTCGGGGTCAAACCCGAACTCATGGCCGAGTTCCGCGCGCTGCCGCCCAACGGAGGAAAACGGAAGCACGCGCTCGACCTCAACCTCGTGCTCTGTCCACAGCGGCGGGGCGAAACCGAAACCTCTGGGAGGAGATGACCGATGGCACGTGTCAGCGGCTACCACCATTTGACGCTCTCGACCGACAGCGCTCAGGAAGATTTTGATTTCTATACCAAGGCACTGGGCCTGCATTCGGTGAAGCGCACCGTCTTGTTCGACGGCGTCATCCCTGTCTATCACCTCTATTACGGCTCGCCCAACGGCGATGCCTCGACGATCATCACCACCTTCCCGTTCCGCAAGCCAGGCGTCTATGGCCGCCGCGGGTCCAACCAGTCGCGCACCATCATGCAGTCGATTCCCAAGGGGGCCGCGGATTTCTGGGTCGACCGGTTGAACGCGCGCGGCATCGAGGCCATCAAGATCACTCGTTTTGGCGCCGACCGTGCGGCTTTCGCACATCCCTGCGGCATTCCGCACGAGCTGGTGGAAAGCGACAGGGATACGCGCGCGCCGATCACCAACGAGGCGCAGGGCATCGGCAAGGCGCACGGCATCAAGGGAATATACGGCGCCGTGGTGGCGGTGATGGACCGCACTGCGATGGACGACTTCCTGACCATCGCGTTGCCGCTGGAGAAAGAGGCTGACGACCATGAGGGACTGGTGTTCCGCGTGCCCGACGCGACCGGCGTCGCTCAGCGCGTGGAGGTCATTGTCGACCGCGACAGCCCGCAGGGCACCTGGACGCTGGCGGGCGGTACGATCCACCACCTCGCCCTCAACACCGGCGACGAAGAGAACCAGCTGAAACTGCGCGCTCATATCGAGGGTCTCGGCTTCACGGATATATCGGAGCAGAAGGACCGCAACTACTTCAAGTCCTGCTATGTCCGCTCGCCCGGCGGCGCGCTGTTCGAAATTGCCTGGACCACGCCGGAAGGCTGGGCCAAGGACGAGCCTCCGGGCCAGATCGGCAAGACGCTGGTCTTCCCGCCGTGGTTCAAAGATCGTGAGAGCGAATTGCAGGTCGGCCTGGAAGAGGCGGACTTCACGTGAGTTCAGGCAGCGGTCCGCTCCGGCTTGGGCCAAGAGGCCCGGAGGCGAAGGCGATCTGCGTCTTCGTCCACGGCCGTGGCCAATCGCCCGAAGAGATGCAGTCCCATGTGCTGTCGCGGCTTTCCGCAACCGCCGTGGCCTTTATCCTGCCGCGTGCACCACACGGCATGTGGTGGGAGGCGCGTGCCGTCGACCCGTTGACGCCGGTCGCCCGGGCGCAGCTTTCCGACGCGCTCGACCACCTTGCGGCCGCAATGGTCGCGGCGCGGGCCGAACTGCCCGGACTGCCGCTTCTTCTCGCGGGCTTCTCGCAAGGGGCGTGTCTGTCGATCGAATACCTCTGCGCGGGGCTGCCGCCGCCGGATGCTTTGGCGGCCTTCACGGGCTGCCGTGTCGGCGTTCCGGCGGACGAAAGATCCGAGGCCGCGCCGGCCGGAATGCCGATCTATCTTTCCGGCGGCGATGCCGATCCCTGGATACCAGTCTCGGCGTTTGCCGATGCCGCGCAGTCGCTGGGCCGCATTGGCGCGAGCCTGCGGGCCGATCTCTTCCCGGGACGGGCCCATGAGGTCTCGGACGCCGAGATCGTCATGCTGGGCACGATCCTCGACGACCTCGCGGCCGGGCGCGGCCCGCGCATGGAGGCGGCGCGATGATGGACAGCTTCACCTTTCCGGGCCTGACGACACGGGTGGTCTTCGGTGCCGGCACCATAGCTCGCGTCGAAGAGGAAGTCCGGCGGCTCGGCCATGACAAGGTGATGGTGCTTTCGACACCGCATCAGATGGGCGATGCGGAAAGACTGGCCGTAAGCCTTGGTGGCCTCGCCGCCGGGATCTTTGCCGGCGCGGTCATGCATACCCCTGTCGAGGTCACGGAAAAGGCCGTCGGTGCCTTCCGCGGCAGCGGCGCTTCGGCGGTCGTCAGCCTCGGCGGCGGCTCGACCACCGGGCTCGGCAAGGCCATTGCCGTGCGCACGGGCGCCGACCAGGTGGTCATTCCCACCACCTATGCCGGCTCGGAAATGACCGACATCCTCGGCGAGACGGCGGCCGGCGAGAAGACTACCCGCCGCTCGCCGGACATTCGCCCCGAGACGGTGATCTACGACGTCGATCCGACACTGAGCCTGCCGGTAAGTCTCACCGTCACCTCGGCGATGAACGCGATCGCTCATGCGATGGAGGCCTTGTATGCCCCCGATCGCAACCCGGTGATCGTGCTCATGTGCAGGGATGCCATGATTGCCTTCAAGGACGGCATTCCAAGGCTGATCCGCGACCCGCAGGATCGCGCGGCGCGGACGCAGGCGCTCTATGCGGCCTGGTGCTGCTCGACCGCGCTCGGCTATGTCTCGATGGCGCTGCATCACAAGCTGGCGCATGTCTTCGGCGGCTCGTTCGATACGCCGCATGCCGAGACCCACGCCATCCTGCTGCCGTACACGACCGCCTTCAACGAAACGGCGGTGCCTGATCTGTTGCGTCCGATCACTAGGGCATTCGGTGGTGGCTCGGCGGGCGGCGGGCTCTGGGATTTCGCACAGTCGGTCGGCTCCCCGCTGAGCCTGAAGGCGATCGGCATCGAGGAGGCCGATCTCGACCGCGCGGCGGCGATCGCGGTCAAGAATGCCTATGCGAATCCGAGGCCAATCGATCCAGGATCGATAAGGGAACTCCTTCAGGCGGCGTGGGAGGGACGCCGTCCGGGGGCTTGAGAATAAAACGAGAGGGAGGAACTACACATGATCACAAGACGTAGCCTACTGAAAGCCTCGGCGGCGACAGGCCTGGCGCTGGCCGGTTCGCGCCTGGCGACGCCGGCCATCGCGCAAGGCGCCAAGATCCGCCTGGGCTATGTTTCGCCGCAGACCGGGCCGCTTGCCGGCTTCGCGGAGAGCGATGCCTACAACATCAAGGCCTTCCTCGCTTCCGAGGCAGGCAAGAACTTCGAGGTCATCGTCAAGGACAGCCAGTCGAACCCCAATCGCGCGGCCGAGGTGGCGAAGAGCCTGATCGTCGATGACGAGATCAACCTGATGCTCGTCGGCTCGACGCCCGAGAACACCAACCCAGTGGCCACCACCTGCGAGGCGGAGGGCGTGCCGGTCATCTCGACGATGGCGCCGTGGCAGCCCTGGTTCATCGGCCAGCAGGGCAGTCCGGCCGATCCGGCCTCGTGGAAGCCTTTCAACTTCGCCTATCATTATTTCTGGGGTCTCGAAGACATCATCGCCGTCTACACCGGCATGTGGAAGCAGCTTTCCACCAACGGCAAGGTGGGCGGGCTGTTCCCCAACGATGCCGACGGCAATGCCTGGGGCGACCCGAAGAATGGGTTGAAGCCCGGCCTCGACGCCGCCGGCTTCAGCCTTGCCGATCCTGGCCGCTATCAGAACCTTTCGGACGATTTCACCGCGCAGGTCAACGCCTTCAAAGCCGCCAATGCCGAGATCGTTACCGGGGTGGTCATTCCGCCCGACTTCACCACCTTCTGGAACCAGGCCCGCCAGCAGGGCTTCAAGCCCAAGGCGGTGACGGTGGCCAAGGCGATCCTTTTCCCGCAATCGGTCGAGACGCTCGGCGACGCCGGCCACAACCTCTCGTCCGAGGTCTGGTGGTCGGCCTCGCATCCGTTCAAATCGTCGCTGACGGGCGAGAGTTCGGCCGAACTCGCTGCGGATTTCACCGCCAAGACCGGCCGTCCCTGGACCCAGCCGATCGGTTTTGTCCATTCGCTGTTCGAGGTGGCGGCCAATGTCATGGGCCGCGTGTCGGATCCAACCAATGCCGAGGCGATCGCGGCGGCGATAGCGGCCACCGACATGACGACGGTAGTGGGCAAGGTGGCCTGGAGCGGTGCGGGATTGCCACCTTTCGCCGCGAAGAACGTCTGCAAGACGCCGCTCGTCGGCGGGCAGTGGCGCAAGAAGGCCGGTGGCGGCTTCGATCTGGTGATCGTCGAAAACGCCGGCGCCTCCCAGATACCCACCGCCGGCAAGATGGAAGCCCTGGCCTGACGCTGCCGAGGGCGGCTGATACCGCCGCCCTCGTTCGGCGCGACCCAAGGATGACAGTGATGATACTGAGGCTGGAAAACGTTTCGAAGTCCTTCGGCGCCTTGAAGGTTGCGGATTCCGTGACCGTCAGCGTGCCGCGCGGCGAAGCGCTGGGCATTATCGGCCCGAACGGCGCCGGAAAATCGACGCTCTTCAACCTGATCACCGGCAACTTGTTTGCAAATGAGGGTCGCATCGAATTGCTCGGCCGCGACGTGACCCGTGCTCCGGCGATGGAGCGGGCGCGCATGGGCGTTGGCCGCAGCTTCCAGATTCCGCAGCCTTTCGAGGGGCTGACCGTGTTCGAAAATCTCTTGACCGCTGCCGCCTTCGGCCGCGGCGCACGCGAGGCCGAGATGGTCGACGATTGCGCTGGTATCCTCGAGGAGACGGAGCTTCTCAGGAAGGCCAATTTCGTGGCCGGCTCGCTGAGCCTTCTCGACCGCAAGCGCCTCGAACTCGCCCGCGCCCTGGCGACAGGCCCTGAGCTTCTGCTTCTGGACGAGATCGCCGGCGGTCTGACGGAGGGCGAATGCAAGGCCCTGGTCGCGACGATCAAGGCGATCCATGCCAGGGGCACGACAATCATCTGGATCGAGCATGTGCTGCACGCCCTGAATTCGGTGGTAGAGCGGCTTCTCGTGCTGGATTTCGGGCGTGTGATCGGGATCGGTGCGCCTGATGAGATCATGGCCTCGAAGGCGGTTCGCGAAATCTATCTGGGGCTCGAGGTCTGATGCTGGAAACGCGCGGCCTCACCGCGAATTACGGCCAGTTCCGGGCGCTGTTCGGTGTGGATATCACTGTCGCGGTGGGCGAATGCGTGGCGATCATCGGCGCCAACGGCGCCGGCAAATCCACGCTGATGCGCTCGATCACGGGTGTGATCGGCAACGCGCCCGGCATGGTGCTGCACCGGGGCGAGCCGATTGGCGCGCTGTCTTCGGCCGAGATCATGAAGCGCGGCATCGCCATGGTGCCGGAAGGACGCCGGCTGTTCCCTTCGCTTACCGTCGAGGAAAACCTGCTGGTCGGCGCGCACGCGCGCAAGGTGCCGGGGCCGTGGAACCTCGACGCCGTCTATGACCTTTTTCCGATCCTGCGCGAGCGGCGCAAGAGGCCCGGCACAGCGCTCTCGGGTGGCCAGCAGCAGATGGTGGCGATCGGCCGGGCGCTGATGTCGAACCCCGAATTACTGCTCTGCGACGAGATCAGCCTCGGCCTGGCGCCGGTCGTCATCCGCGATATCTACGCAGCCCTTCCCAAGATCCGCGCAGGAGGCGCCGCGATCGTGCTGGTGGAGCAGGATATCGGCAGGGCGCTGGCGGTCGCCGACCGCGTCTACTGTATGATGGAGGGTCGCGTCACGCTGGCCGCCAGGACGGCCGAGGTCACACGCGATGACATCCATTCCGCCTATTTCGGAGTGGCGGCATGACGCGGCAACCGAGGCTCTGTCATCTGCTCGCGCAGCGCTCTTATGGCCTGATCGAGGTGGCGCGGCGATGATCTGGCTGGACACCCTCGTGCAAGGGATTCTGCTGGGCGGGCTCTATGCCTTGTTCGCAGCGGGATTGAGCCTCGTCTTCGGTATCATGCGGCTGGTGAACCTCGCCCATGGCGACCTCATCATTCTTGCCGCCTATCTGGTTTTGATGGGCGTCACGCTGCTCGGCCTGTCGCCCTGGATTGCCGCTCTGGTCGCCATGCCGGTGATGTTCGCGCTCGGCTGGCTGCTGCAGACCGCCGTTCTGAACCGCGTGCTGGGCAAGGACATCCTGCCGCCGCTTTTGGTCACCTTCGGCCTGTCGGTCGCCCTGCAGAACGGCCTGCTCGAGGCCTTCTCCGCCGACAGCCGCCGCATCCCGGTGGGCGCGTTGGAAGGGGCATCGCTCGATCTCGGGCTGGTCACGGTGGGGATCATGCCGCTGATGACCTTTGCCTCGGCGATCGTGATGATCATTGCGCTCAACGCGCTCTTCTACCACACCGCCCTCGGCCGTGCCTTCCGCGCCACCTCGGACGACGTCGTGACGGCGGGGCTGATGGGGATAGAGCCGAAGCGGATCTTCGCGATCGCCACCGGGATCGCCATGGTCGTCGTGACGCTGGCGGCACTCTATCTCGGCATGCGGGCGAACTTCGATCCTTCGATCGGACCGGCGCGGCTGATCTATGCCTTCGAGGCGGTGATCATCGGCGGCCTCGGCAGCCTGTGGGGGACGCTCGCGGGCGGGATCATCATCGGCGTGGCGCAGACGTTTGGCGCCGCGCTCAGTCCGGAATGGCAGATCCTGGCCGGCCACATCGCCTTCCTGGCCGTGATGCTGCTCAAGCCGCGCGGGCTTTTTCCGCGCGCAGTGGATTGAGGGGGCGGCATGTATCGACTGACAACCCGCACCCGCGCCGGAACCGTGACCGCGATCATCGTGCCGATCTTCATCGTCGCCGCGCTCGCGCTGCCTGCCGTGGCCTCGCGTGGCGTCATACAGGATCTCTTCTTCATCCTCACCATGCTGACGCTGGCGCAGATATGGAACCTGCTGGCGGGCTATGGCGGCCTGGTGTCGGTGGGCCAGCAGGCTTTCGTTGGCATCGGCGCCTATGCGATGTTCGCCGGCGTGATCCTGCTCGGCTGGAATCCGGTCCTGGCGATCCCGCTGGGCGGCCTTGCCGCTCTGGTGCTGGCGGTTCCGACGGCCTTCTTCGCGTTCCGTTTGCAGGGCGCCTATTTCGCCATCGGCACCTGGGTGATCGCCGAAGTGACGCGACTGCTGGTCGCGCAGTGGAAGGCGCTCGGTGGCGGCACCGGCACCTCGCTGCCGCGCGAGGCGACGAGCAGTATCCTGGGCACCGATGCGGTCCGGGCGCTGTTCGGGGTCCGCGAGGCCGCGGCACGCGATGTTATGGCCTACTGGCTGGCTTTGGCGCTGCTCGTGGCCGTGACGGGAGGCATTTATTGGCTGCTGCGCAGTCGCCTCGGGCTGGCGCTGGCGGCCGTGCGCGACAATGTCGACGCGGCGCAATCGGTGGGCGTCGATACCGGCCGGCTCAGATGGGCGGTCTTTCTGATCGCCGCGGCCGCCACCGGGCTGACCGGCGCGCTGATCTTCCTGCAGACGGCCCGCATCTCGCCGAGCGCGGCCTTTGCCGTCACCGACTGGACCGCCAACGTCATCTTCATTGTCGTCATCGGCGGCATCGGCACCATCGAGGGGCCGATCCTCGGTGTGCTGGTCTTCTTCGCGCTGCGCTCGGCGCTGGCCGATTACGGCAGCTGGTACTTGATGACGCTCGGCCTCATCGCCGTCGTCGTGATGCTTTTTGCGCCAAAGGGGCTGTGGGGGCTGATTGCGTCCCGCAAGGGCCTGCACCTGTTTCCGGTCCGCCGCAGGCTGACCGGTCCGAAGATCAAGGGAGGAATTTGATGGCGGATATCGAAACCGACGTGCTGATCGTCGGCACTGGCCCAGCCGGCTCGGCCACCGCCGCGCTGCTGTCCAGCTACGGCGTCGCCAACATGATCGTCAATCGCTATCGCTGGTTGTCGAACACGCCGCGTGCCCACATCACCAACCAGCGCACGATGGAAGTGCTGCGCGACCTCGGTCCGGATGTCGAGGCAGAGGCCATGATGCACGCCTCGCCGCAGGAGCTGATGGGCGAGAACGTGTTCTGCGAAAGCCTGGCCGGCGAGGAGATCGGCCGCATGAAGAGCTGGGGCATCCACCCGCTCTCGAAGGCCGAACATCTCCTGTCGTCGCCCTGCCTCATGAACGATCTGCCGCAGACCTTCATGGAGCCGATCCTGTTCAAGTCGGCGTGTGCCCACGGGACGCAAGCACGCATGAGCACGGAATATGTCAGCCATGTCCAGGACGGGGACGGCGTGACCACGACCTGCCGCGATCGGCTGTCGGGCAAGGATTTCACCGTGCGGTCGAAGTTCTTCGTCGGTGCCGACGGCGGCAACTCGCTGGTGGCCGAGCATCTGGGCCTGCCGCTCGAGGGCAAGATGGGCGTCGGCGGGTCGATGAACATCCTGTTCAGGGCCGATCTCTCGAAGTATGTCGCCCACCGACCGAGCGTCCTCTACTGGGTCATGCAGCCCGGCGCCGATGTCGGCGGCATCGGCATGGGTCTGGTTCGCATGGTGAGGCCGTGGACCGAGTGGCTGATCGTCTGGGGCTACGACATCAACCAGCCGCCGCCGGACGTGACGCCGGAACTGGCCACCAGCGTCGCGCGTCAACTGGTCGGAGATCCCGCGCTCGAGATCGAGCTCCTGGGCGCGAACACCTGGACCGTGAACAACTGCTTCGCCACGCACATGCAGAAGGGGCGGGTGTTTATCATGGGCGATGCCGCGCACCGGCATCCGCCCTCGAACGGGCTCGGCTCGAACACATCGATCCAGGACGGGTTCAACCTCGCCTGGAAGCTTGCCAAGGTCATCAAGGGGCAGGCGGGGGTCGGGCTTCTGGACAGCTTCTCGGCCGAGCGCGCACCGATCGCGCGCCAGATCGTGACACGGGCGAACCAGTCCATCGCCGAATTCGGACCGATCTTCGAGGCGCTCGGCATGGACGGCGGCGTGGATCACGACAAGATCCAGAGGAACATGGAGGCTCGCGCCGATGCGACGCCCGTCGCCGAAGCGCAGCGCGAGGCGCTCCGCAAGGCCATCGCCTTCAAGAAGTACGAGTTCGACGCCCATGGCGTCGAGATGAACCAGCGCTATGCCTCGGGCGCGGTGGTGACCGACGGCCAGCGCGAGCCGGCCTTCGAGAAGGATCGCGAGCTGCACTATGCGCCGACAACCTGGCCGGGCGCGCGCTTGCCGCATGTCTGGGTCTTCGAGCGCTCGGGCAGGAAGGTCTCGACGCTCGATCTTTGCGGGCATGGCGAGTTCACGCTGTTGACCGGCATTGGCGGAGAGGCGTGGGTCGCCGCGGCGGAGACGGTGGGCGCGGAGCTCGGTCTGCCGATCCGCAGCCATGTGATCGGCCCGCGCCGCGCGATCGAGGATCATACCGGCGACTGGGCCGGCGCACGGGAGATCCGCGACACCGGCTGCCTGATCGTCCGTCCCGACCACCACGTCGCCTGGCGCTCCGAAACGCTGGCGGCCGAGCCGGCGGCCGAACTGCGCCGGATCTTCAAATCCGTTCTGGCGCGCTGAGGAGGATCGCATGATCGACGAACACGAATCCGGCTATTTCACCGAAGCGAACTCGGCCGAGGTCGTGGTGGCGCGGAACAGGAACGCCAAGGACGAGCGGCTCAAAGAGGTGATGGAGGTCATCACCCGCAAGCTGCACGAGGCGGTGAAAGAGATCGAGCCGACACAGGAGGAATGGTTCGGCGCGATCATGTTCCTGACGCGGACAGGCCAGATCTGCAACGAGTGGCGGCAGGAATACATCCTGTTGTCGGATGTTCTCGGTATCTCGATGCTGGTCGATGCGATCAACAACCGCAAGCCGTCGGGCGCCTCGGAATCGACGGTGCTGGGACCCTTCCACGTCGCCGACGCCCCCGAGCTGCCGATGGGCTCCAACATCTGCCTCGACCAGAAGGGCGAGCCCATGTTCGTGCATGGCCGCATCCTTGATACCGAGGGCAACCCGATCGCAGGCGCCAAGATCGACGTCTGGCAGGCCAATGACGAGGGCTTCTACGACGTGCAGCAGAAGGGCATCCAGCCCGACTTCAACTTGCGCGGCGTCTTTCGCACCGGCACGGACGGGCGCTACTGGTTTCGGGGCGTGAAGCCCAAATACTACCCGATCCCGGATGATGGCCCAGTCGGCAAGCTGCTGGGCGCGCTGGGGCGTCACCCCAATCGTCCGGCGCATCTCCACTACATCGTCGAGGCCGAGGGCTTCGAAGCGCTGACCACGCACATCTTCGACCCGGACGACCCGTACATCGATTCAGATGCCGTCTTCGGCGTGAAGAAGAGCCTGCTCGCCGAATTCCGCAAGGTCGAGGACGCCGAAGCTGCCGCCAGGGTCGAGGTTGCGTCCCCGTTCTACGACGTGGAGTTCGATTTCGTGCTGTCGCGCAAGGGAGGAAACTGATGGCTGCACTTGAGAAGATGTTCGATGTCAGGGGCAAGTCGGTGATCGTCACCGGCGGCGCCAGCGGCATCGGACAGGCCTATGCCGAGATCATGGCCGAGCATGGGGCAAAAGTCTGCATCTTCGACCTGAACCCAACGGGGCTGGAGAAGACCGTGACGGCGATCAAGGCGGCGGGTGGCGATGTCTGGGGCGAGGCCGTCGACGTCGGCGACCGTGCGGCCATGGCCGCAGCCTTCGACAAGGTGGCCGGGAAAGCGGGCTCGATCGACGTGGTGTTCGCCAATGCCGGGATTGATGCCGGACCGGGCTTCAACACCCCGACGGGCGAAAGGAACCCCGAGGGCGCCATCGAGAACCTGCCCGACGAGCACTGGGACAAGGTGATCGAGATCAACCTGACCTCGGTCTACACCACGATCAAACATGCCGTCCGGCACATGAAGCCGAATGGCGGCGGCCAGATCATCGTCACGTCGTCCATTGCATCGCTGATCAACGAGAGCATCGTGGGCACGCCCTACATGCCCGCCAAGGCCGCGGTGAACCATCTCGTTCGCCACATGGCGATGGAGCTTGGCGCCTACAACATCCGCATCAATGCCATCCTGCCCGGACCGTTCATCACCAACATCGCCGGCGGTCGGCTGCGCAATCCGGCGGACCGCGAGGCCTTCGAGGCCCAGTCGCTGCTCGGTCGGATCGGCGACCCGGAAGAGATCAAGGGCCTGGCGCTTTATCTGGCGTCGCCTGCCGCTTCCTACGTGACGGGCTCGCTGATCGTCATCGATGGCGGCTCGCTGCTGCGGATGACCTGAACACGCTTTGAACTGAGACCGGTCCCGTGGGCCGGAGAAACTTAACCCAGGGAGGAACCGACGATGAGCTACTACAACAGACTGGTGAAATCGGGCTTGCGGCCCAGCCGTCGAAGCGTGCTGAAGGGGATTGGAGCCGGCGTTGCCGCCAGCACGCTGGGCATGCCGGCCTATGTGCGCGCCGCGACGGCGGGGAAGATCAAGCTGGGCTACCTCAGCCCCACGACCGGTCCGCTCGCCCTCTTCGGCGAAACGGATGGCTACACCTTGCAGAAGATCCGCGCTCTGCTCGGCGGCCAGCTGCAGTGCGCCGACGGCAATACTTACGAGATCGAGATCCTCGATCGCGACAGCCAGTCCAATCCGAACAAGGCATCGGAAATCGCCGGCAACCTCATCCTGAACGACGAGGTGCATCTGCTCGTCCCGGCGTCGACCACCGACACGATCCTGCCCGCCGCCGAGCAGGCCGAGCTCTATGAGACCCCTTGCATTTCCTCCGGCGCTCCCTGGCAAGCGGTGATCATGCCGCGCGGCGGCGGCAAGCAGACCTTCGACTGGACCTATCATTTCTTCTGGGGCCTCGACGAGGCGCTGAACACCTTCGTCGGACTCTGGAACCATCTGGAGACCAACAAGAAGGTCGGGATGCTGTTTCCCCAGAACATCGACGGCGAGACCTGGGGCAACGACGAATATGGCCTGCCGGCGCCGACCCGCAAGGCCGGCTACGAGGTCGTGGTGCCCGGTTATTTCCAGCCGCGCACCAATGATTTCTCCGCGCAGATCGCCGAGTTCAAGAAGCAGGGCTGCGAGATCATCGGCGGCATCACCTATCCCGACGATCTGAAGACGTTCGTCACCCAGTGCAACCAGCAGGGCTTCAAGCCGAAGGCGGTCACGGTGGCGGCGGCGCTCCTGTTCCCGGGCGGTGTCGAGGCGATGGGGCCGCTTGGCAACGGCATGTCCTCGGAGGTCTGGTGGACCCCGGCCTTCCCGTTCAAGTCGTCGCTGACCGGGCAGATCAGCAGCGACATCGCCAGCCAATGGGAGGCCGATTCGAAGCGCCAGTGGACGCAGCCGCTGGGCTATTCGCATGCCTTGCTCGAGGTCGCGCTCGACATCCTGAAGCGCTCTTCCAATCCGCTCGACCGTGCGGCCAATCGTGACGCTCTGGTCGCTACCGATCTGCAGACGCTGGTCGGTCATATCAAGTTCGACGGCTCGCCCCACAAGAACATCTGCAAGACGCCGATCTTCGGCGGCCAGTGGGTGAAGGGTGAGAAATGGCCTTATGACCTGAAGATCGTCGACAACACGGTCAATCAGCTCTTCGCGCCGCAGCAGGCTATCCAGCCGATCGCCTGGTGACATGAGCGGGAACGCGGGCAGAGTTATGGGTAGGGAAATCCTGCTGAAAGCGCACGGCGTGTCGAAGTCCTTCGGCGCTGTCCGCGTCCTGCATGACGTGAGTTTCGACGTGCATAGGGGCGAGGTCCTGGGCATCCTAGGCCCGAATGGCGCGGGCAAAACGACGCTGTTCAACATGATCAGCGGCGATTTGAAGACGTCCGGCGGCGAGATCCAGCTCGGCGACACCGCGCTTCGCGGCGAGCCGCCCTTCCGGCGTTGCCAGATGGGGATCGGGCGGACCTATCAGATCCCGCGTCCCTATTCCGGCATGACCACCTTCGAAAACCTGCTGGTCGCCGCCGCTTTCGGCGGCGGCCGGTCCGAGAAGCAGAGCTATGCTTTCTGCGCCCAGGTCCTGCGCGATTGCGAGCTCTCCGACAAGGCCAATGTCTCGGCCGGCGCTCTCACTCTGCTCGATCGCAAGCGGCTGGAGTTGGCGCGCGCGCTGGCGTCGGATCCGAAGCTGCTGCTGCTGGACGAGATCGCGGGTGGGCTGACCGACGATGAATCGAAGGCGCTGGTAGCGCTGGTGCGCCGCATCCGCGACCGTGGCATCACCATCGTGTGGATCGAGCATGTGTTGCACGCGCTACTGGCGGTGGCCGACCGGTTGTTGGTGCTGAACTTCGGCGAGAAGATCGCTGAAGGCGTGCCTGCCGAAGTGATTGCGCTGCTCGAGGTCCAACGCGTCTACATGGGGATCGAGGCATGACGGCCGTTCTTTCCACCCACGGGCTATTGGCCCGCTATGGCGATTTCCAGGCGCTCTACGGCGTCGACATCGAGCTGCACCAGGGTGAGGCCGTGGCCTTGATCGGCGCCAACGGGGCAGGAAAATCTACACTCCTGCGTTCGATCATGGGCCTGCTCCCGGTCCGGCGCGAGATGGTGCTGCTGCACGGGGAGGCCGTTGGCGGCACCACCACCGACCGCATGGTGCAGAAGGGTGTCGCCATCGTGCCGGAGGGCCGCCGGCTCTTCACCGGCATGTCGGTCGAGGACAATCTGCGCGTCGCCATCGACCAGGCCGCGCGCATAGGCGCCAAGGGCGGATGGACGCTGCCGCGGTTGCATCAGCTGTTCCCGATCCTCAAGGAGAAGGCCCGCACGCAGGTCCAGAGCCTCTCGGGCGGGCAGCAACAGATGGTGGCGATCGGCCGCGCGCTGCTCTGCCAGCCGCGCGTGCTGCTCTGCGACGAGATCAGCCTTGGTCTTGCGCCGAAGGTGATCCGCGAGATCTATGCCGCCTTGCCCGAAATCCGCGCCACGGGAACGGCGATGATCGTGGTCGAACAGGATGTCGGCCTCGCCCGGTCCGCCTCGGACCGCCTCTACTGCATGCTCGAGGGGCGCGTGACCCTGACCGGCAGGTCCGCCGAAATCACGCGCGAACAAATCGGCAAAGCCTATTTTGGAGCAGGCCATGGAGTGGTTTGACGCCTTGGTGCAAGGGATCCTGCTGGGCGGCATGTATGCCCAGTATGCGCTCGGCATGGCGTTGATGTTCGGCGTCATGCGGATCGTCAACATCAGCCATGGCGATCTTGTGATCCTTTTGTCGCTGATTGGCATCTCGATCGCCACGGCCTGGGGTCTGGGGCCGCTGCCTGTGCTGATCGTACTGGTGCCGCTCGCGGTGCTGATGGGCTGGGTGCTGCAGAAGGCCGTGCTGAACCGGGTGGTAGGGAGCGATCCGCTGCCCTCGCTGATCGCGACCTTCGGACTGTCGATCGCGCTGCAGAACCTGATGCTGCAGATATGGTCCGCGAACAGCCGATCGTTGCCCGGCCATGGAATAGAGAGTCAATCCATCGAGATCGGCGGTATCTATGTCGGCCTCCTGCCGCTGATCGTGCTGGCCGTCGCCACGGGATTGACAGGAGGCCTCGACCTGACGCTAAAGCGCACGCGCTTCGGCCGCGCGCTCCGCGCCGCGTCGGCCGATGTCGAGGCGGCGGCGATGACCGGCATCAACCCGCGCGCCGTCTATGCGATGGCGACAGCGGCGGCGGTCGGCATCCTCGGCTTTGCCGCCGTCTTCCAGGCGTTGCGGTCGACCGTTGCGCCGGCCGATGGACCTGCCCAGCTGATCTACGCGTTCGAAGCGGTGATCATCGGCGGCATGGGTACGGTATGGGGCGCCTTCGCCGGCTCGATGGTGCTCGGCATCTCGCAGGCCATCGGCTTCCGCATCGATCCGGGCTTCGGCGTGCTTGCCGGACATATCGTCTTCCTGATCGTGCTGGCGACCCGTCCACAGGGCCTGTTCGGAAAGGCATTGTCATGAGCGCAATCCCCTATGCTGCAACCGAAGTGCCCGAGGTCCTGGTCCAGCGCCAGACCCGGTCGGGTCGGATCGCGATGACGCTGGCGGTGCTGGTGCTGATTGGGGTCGCTATCATGCCGTGGTGGGCGTCGACCGGCACGATCCGATCGGTTCTGGTGCTGTGCTGCTATATCGCCGTCGCGCAGATGTGGAACCTGCTCGCCGGCTATGCCGGCCTCGTCTCGGTGGGCCAGCACGCGTTCATGGGGGCGGCCGGCTATGCGCTTTTCGTGTTGGCGCAGACTTACGGCATCAATCCGTTTCTGGCGGTCTTCCTTTCGCTCCTGGTGCCGGCCGCGCTGGCCGTGCCGATCTACCTGCTGCTGCATCGCCTGGATGGCCCCTATTTTTCGATCGGCACATGGGTGGTGGCCGAGGTATTCCGGCTGGCCGCCTCGAATCTCCCGCTCGTCAATTCCGGCGCGGGGATGTCGCTTCGCGTGATGAAGGACTATTCGGCCTTCGAGCGGAATGTCGCCATGTCGCTGCTCTGCGCGGGGATGCTGCTCGTCACGCTGGGCGGCAGCTATTGGCTGCTTCGCTCGCGCTTCGGCCTTGCGCTGATCGCCATGCGCGACAATCCGGTCGCGGCCGCGAGCCAGGGCGTGAATGTCGTCAAGCTGCGCTTCCTGATCTACGTCGCGTCGGCGGTCGGCTGCGGCCTTGCGGGCGCCATCTATTTCATGGCGCAACTGCGCATCACCCCGGGTTCGGCCTTTGATCCGATGTGGGCGAACGTCGCGATCTTCATCGTCATGGTCGGCGGGATAGGGTCCATCGAGGGCGTTCTGATCGGATCCCTGATTTTCTTCATCGCGGACCGCTGGTTCGGTGAATACGGCGCGAGCTATTTCGTCGTCCTCGGCCTGATGACGCTGCTGGTGGCGCTCTACGCCCGCACCGGCATCTGGGGCCTGATCTCGAAACGGTGGGATGCGCCATGGTTCCCGATCCGACGCAGGCTCGTCGATCCGAACCGCTGAGAGGGAGGGTTTTTATGAAAGCAGCCATCTTCGATACGGTCGGCAGTCCGCTGCGGATCGGCACGGTGCCGGATCCGACGCCGGCGCCGGATGAGGTCGTCTTGCGCATCGCAGCCTGCGGCATCTGCGGCAGCGACCTGCATATCACCGAGGATCCGGTGCCTTTCGGCATCGGTGGAGGTTTCGTTCTTGGCCATGAATTCGCCGGCGACATCATCGCGCTGGGATCACGGGTGGCGAGCCTTCGGATCGGTGAGCGTGTGGCCGTCGTGCCGATGCACGGCTGCGGGCACTGCCAGGCCTGCAGGCGCGGCGATCCAGGCCGCTGTCCCGACATGGTGCTGATTGGTGGCGGCTATGCGCAATACGCGGCCGTCGCCGCGCGCCAGTGCCATGTCTTGCCCGACGACGTTGCGCTGGAGGATGGCGCGCTGGCCGAACCGCTCTCGGTCGCGCTGCATTGCATCATCCGCTCGGGTATGAAACCGGGAGACCGGGTCGCCATCCTGGGCGCCGGGCCGATCGGCCTGCTCGTCGCCTTCTGGGCGCGGCGGCTGGGAGCGTCGTGTGTGGTCGTGGCCGATATCCACAGCCATCAGCGTGACCGTGCGCTTGCGCTTGGCGCGACCGGTTTCGCGCTATCGGGCAACAGGCTGGCGGAGAACCTTGCCGATCTCTGCGGCGGTGCAACCGATATCGTCTTCGAATGCGTCGGCAAGCGCGGCCTCATCGACGCAGCGGTCAAGGCGGTCCGGTTGCAGGGCACGGTGGTCGGCGTCGGCCTGTGTATCGGCGGCGACGAATGGGATCCGTTCGTCGCGCTGACCAAGGAAGTGAACCTGCTCTTCTCGGTCTTCTTCCATCAGCGCAACGAATTCGGCGTCGCCCTCGATGCGCTGCGCGGCGGACCTTTCGCACCGCAGGCGCTGATCACCGATCGGATCGACCTCTCGCCGGTTCCGCAGATATTCGAGAGCCTTCGCCGCCGCACCACGCAATGCAAAGTGCTGATCCAGCCGGACCTTGTTTGAGGAGAGTGAATATGGCCGTTCAATTCGATACGCTCGAATACGATGTCGGTGGCACGAAAACGGTGGTGAAGGCCATCGGTCAGGGCAAGCCCGTGCTGTTCCTGCACGGCGCCTCGACGCTTGAAAGTTTCGACTTCGCCGAAGGCCTCGCCGACCGTTTCCGCGTGCTTTGCGCGAGCCATCCGGGCTTCGGCTTTTCGGGCGCTGCGCCGCATGTGACCGGGATGTCCGACATGGTTCTGCACTACCTGAACCTGCTCGATGTTCTGAACCTGCCGGAGAAGCCTCATCTCATCGGCTTTTCCATGGGCGGCTGGATGGCGACGGAGCTCGCCGGCCTTGCGCGCGAGCGTTTCGACAAGGTGGTGCTGATCGCGCCGGCAGGGCTCAACGACCCCGCGCATCCGGCCACCGATCTGGGCGCGGTCGCGCCGCAGGAGCTGCCGGCCTATCTGGCGCATGACGTCTCGGTGGCGCTGCGCTATTTCCCGGACGGCTCGGATCCCGCCTTTGCGGAGGCCTTCGGCGCCGATCGCGCCCGCGAAGGAGAGACGCTCGGCCGGTTGCTGGCGCCGTTCGGCATGGGCCATCCGAACCTGCGGCGCTTCCTGGCGCGCATCGCCAATCCGACGCTGGTCGTCTGGGGCACCAGGGACCGTCTGCTGCCAGCTGGCCAGGCGCCGCTCTTCGTCGAAGCCCTGCCCGACGCACGCCTGATCCTGGTCGAGGATGCCGGCCATTTCGTCATGCTGGAGAAACCCGAAACACTCAGGAAGATCGGCGATTTCCTCGCCGGCTGACCGCATTTGAAAAGGAGGAGAAGACAATGAACAAACCCATCAAGCACGGCTCGTGGGGGACGACCACCGACTATCGCGACTTGCTCAGCAAGATCGCGGAGATCGGGCCGGCCCTGGAAGCCAACGCCACCACCGATGAGGAGAATGGCGAACTGACTGCGGCCACGTTCGAGCTGCTGAAGCCGCTGCGCATGTCGCATATCTTCGCCGCGGAGAGCCTCGGCGGTGCGCAGCTGCGACCCACCCAGGGTCTCGAACTGCTGGCGGCGATCACCTGGCACTCCGGGGCGGCTGGTTGGGTTTCCATGGTGCATTGCTGCATCGGTGCGATGTCGGCTGCCTTTCTGCCGGACAGCGCAGTCGAGCGGCTTTTCGCGCCGGGCACCGAAAACCGGTTCTCGGGGCAGGGCGCGCCGCTCGGTATGCTGAAGAAAGTCGATGGCGGCTACCGGCTGAATGGCAAGTGGAGCTATGGCAGCGGCTTCAGCCACGCCACCTACAGCCACAGTGCCGCCTTTGTCGACGACGGCACCGGCAAGCCCGCCAAGGACGAGAAGGGCAACTTGATCATCATGTGCGCCCATGCCCCGATCTCTCAGCACAAGCAGCTCGGCAATTGGGACGTTCTGGGCCTCGGTGGCACCGGCAGCATCGACTATGCGGCCGAGGACGTCTTCATCGCCGACGATCTCGTTTTCCCGATCCTGACCGCACCGCCGCTGCGTCAGAAGGAGTTCTTCAGTCTCGGTGTCGTCGGCCTCGCCGCCATCGGGCATACCGGTTGGGCTCTCGGCACTGGGCGGCGGATGCTGGACGAGATCGCCAAGTTCGCCCGCACGAAGTCAGGCCGCGCTGGGCTGATCGGCGAGAGCGAGAAGTTCTGGCACGACTATGGCCGCGCCGAAGCCCGCTATCGCGCTGCCCGCGCCTTTGTCTTCGAAGTCTGGCGCGACATCGAGGCGACGGTCGAAGCCGGCAACAGCGTATCGACGCGGCAGATCAGCCTTGTCCACCTGGCCAAATCCGAGATTCACGAGGTTGGCGTCGATATCTGCAACTTCGCCTACCGCGCCGGCGGCGGCGCGTCGCTGCGTGCCGGCGTGATCCAGCGCACCTTCCGCGAGATGATGGTGGCGGCCAACCATTTCACGATCGCGCCGTCGATCGTCACCTCGGCCGGTCGCGACATCGGCGGCCTGTGGAGCGATCGCACCTGGCAGTTCTACGACCTGATCGAGAAGAAGTAGCCCGCAAGGGCCGGACGGCGGACGCCGTCCGGCCCTTATTCACGCTGCAGAAGAGAGACGTCGATGAGCTTCCCGCATCCGATGACCAACGCCTTCCGCGAAGCCTTTCGCCACCATCCGGCCGGTGTTGCCGTGATCACGGCCGATCCCGGCGACAGGCCGGTGGCAATGACCGTATCCTCGCTGATCTCGGTAAGTGCTGCGCCGCCGGTCGTCGCTTTCTCGCTGTCGATGAAATCGACTTCGTCAGAGCCCTTGCTACGGGCCGAGACCATGGTGATCCACCTGCTGCGCTTCACCGATATCGACCTGGCGCAGCTCTGCGCGTCGAGCGGCGCGGAACGTTTCCCGCCGGGAGGCGCCTGGGCGCGGCTGCCTACGGGCGAACCCCGCTATACCGGCGTTTCGACCTGGTTCCGCGCCCGTCGGCTCGGCATCCTGCCGATCGAGGGCGCGACGCTGGTCGCGGCCGAACTCCTTGACGGCGAGGTGCAGCCGGACGAGGTCCCCCCGGAGGCGCATTCGCTTGTTTATCTCGACCGTCGCTGGCATCGCCTGCACAAGGAACTGGACGGGGTGGCTGAGCTTCTTGAGTCGTCGCGTTTTCTTTGAACGGCGCCGAAGCGCGGGTTGTCCGGTCGTTGCGCACGGGACTTGCAAAGCCAGTCGAAGCGCGTTCGGCGTCAGTCGTACCGCGCTCCCTGGCTCGCCGCGCAGGGTTGAGGGTCATCCGGCCAGTTGGGCATTGGCCGGAACTTCGTCCCGCATCGGATGCGGTACGAGTGGATGGCAATTTTTGTCGCAGATGACGTCAGACTTTTCCGCAAAAATATCTCACATGTTGACGTTAACTTAACATGCTATTATGGTCTGTTTACCGCGTCGGATGCGTCGCTTTTGTATCACCGTTGCTCGTTGATTGTCGTCATGACTGTCCTCCCTATCCCAACCTGCAGGTTTGCCTTGCAGCGCCCTTCACCAGTTGCTGAAAGCGGCGGCGCCCATGCCCAGTTTGCTCGGAATCGATAACGGTCTCACGGTCACCAAGGCGGTGATCTTTGATGCCGATGGCACGCAGTTGTCGGTGTCGCGTCGGCGGGTTCCGCAATTGATGCCCCATGCGCGCTGGGTGGAGCGCGACATGGCAAGGCTATGGCAAGCCACCGCCGATGCCATCCGCGAAGCGATCGCATTGTGCGGCCGGCCCGCCAACGATATCAAGGCGGTGGCGGCGACCGCACACGGCGATGGTCTCTATTTGCTCGACAAGGATCGCCGGCCGCTAGGCCCCGGTATCCTGTCGCTTGACAGCCGCGCCGGCGAGATTGTCGAACAATGGTCGGCGGACGGGGTCTTCCAAAATGCGTTGGCGCGCACCGGACAGGCGCCGCACGTTTCGGCTCCGTCGGCGCTGCTGGCCTGGATCAGGAAGAACCAACCCGACCGCTATGGCCGCATCGGGCATATACTGGCCTGCAAGGACTGGCTGCGCTTTTGCCTGACCGGCACGATCGGCACCGACCGTACCGAGGCCAGCACCTCATTCACGGATTTCCGCACGCAGGATTACGCGCTGGAAGCGATGCGCATCTTCGAACTGGACGATCTTTTCGACGCGCTGCCGCCGATGGCGCATTCGGCCGAGATCGCCGGCCACGTTACCGCCGAGGCCGCCGACATGACCGGCCTTGCCAAGGGGACACCGGTCGCGAGCGGCCTGCATGACGTAACTGGCTCCGCACTTGGCATGGGCGGCCATGAGGAGGGCGTGCTCGCCATTGTCGCCGGGACCTATTCCATCAACGAAGTAGTCTCTTCGCAACCGCGCGTCGATCCGCGTTGGCTCTGTCGCAACGCCATCGACGCCGGCCGCTGGAACAACATGGCGATATCGCCGGCCTCGACCGCGAACTACGATTGGTTTCTCGACACGTTCTGCCGCTCGGAACAGGAGAGGGCATCGGTCGGTGGTGGCTCGATCCACGAGTTTCTGGCAGGCGAGATCGACGCGGCGCTGAAAAAGCGGTCGACCATCCTGTTTCATCCCTATCTGTTCGGCTCCCCCTTTGGCGATGTCGCCAGCGCCAGCTTTGTCGGCCTTCACGGCTGGCACGATCGCGGCGATATGCTCAAGGCGGTCCTGGAGGGCATTGCTTTCAATCATCGTACCCATGTCGAAGCCTTGCGCGACGGCTTTGCTATCAGCGAGATCCGCCTGACCGGCGGCGGCTCGCGCAATCCGGCCTTCGTCCAGATGTTTGCCGATGTGCTGAACGCCCCGGTCATCGTCACCTCGACCGACGAGGCCGCGGCCTTTGGCGCTGCCCTTTGCGCGGGTGCCGCGGTTGGCATCTTCGCGACGCCGCAACAGGGCGCCAGGCAGGTCGGCATGACGGCACGCCAATACGAGCCGAAGGCGGCCTCAAGTGCTGTGTTCAACGAGCGCTTTTCCCTCTATGGCCGCATAGCCGGTGCGCTCGAACCGCATTGGCCGGAGATCGAGAAGCTGGCGCGGCAAGACACTGGGGGAACCGCATGATCAAGGCCGACGAACGACGCGAAGAGATCGCCGACTATGTGATCAAGCTCGGCCAGGTGCGCATCGACAATCTGGTCGAGCATTTCGGCGTATCGCGCATGACCATCCACCGGCACATCGACCGGCTGGCGCAGCAGGGTGTGCTGCGCAAGCTGCACGGTGCGGTGACGGTTCAGCCGTCCGGCCTCTACGAAAGCGCTTTCCGCTACCGGGTGACGGTCAACCGGGCCGAGAAGGATGCCTTGGCGCGGGCAGCGCTCGATTATGTCGAGGCCGGCCAAGTGGTGATGCTGGACGATTCCTCGACGGCAAACGCCGTCGCGACGCTGTTGCTCGACATCAAGCCGTTGACCGTCATCACCAACTCCGTGGCGACGGCATCACTGCTGACCAATGTCGACGAACTCGACTTCATCTGTCTCGGCGGCCAGTACCACAACACCTACAACGCCTATATCGGCATCGTCTGCGAGAACGCCGTGGCGCAGTTGCGCGCCAATGTGCTGATCTGTTCGGCTTCGGCCATCACCGGAACCACGGCCTTCATCCAGGATCCCAATGTCGTGCGGGTCAAGCAGGCGATGATGGCCGCATCGGTGAAGCGCATCCTTCTGATCGACCATGCCAAGTTCGACAGGATCGCACTGCATGTGTTCGACGATCTGACCAGCTTCGACGTCGTCCTGGCGACCGAAGGCCTGGGCGATGCGCGGGCGCGAGTCCTCGAACGGGCCGGCGTGAAGCTGCGCATCGTCAAGACGAAAGCGCCATGAGCTCAAGCGAAGCAACATTTACGGAAAATCCCGCCGGGCGGTTGGCCGCCATGGCCGGGACGGGCGAGGTCGACGTCGTCATTCTCGGCGCCGGCATCAACGGGGCGGGCCTGTTCCGCGATCTGTGCGCGCAAGGCGTCAGCTGCCTGATCGTCGACAAGAGCGACTTCGGCTCGGGCACCAGCGCCGCGCCGTCGCGGCTCATTCATGGTGGCCTGAAATATCTCGAAACAGGCGAGTTCGGTCTCGTGGCGCAGTCGACGCTCGAACGCAACTTGCTTCTGAAAAACGCACCGCACTATGTCAGTCCGTTGCCGACCGTCATCCCGATCTTCTCCTGGAGCAAAGGCATGCTGGCGGCGCTGCGGACGCTGTTCGGCTCGACCAGCGCGCCGCGCAGCCGCGGCGCCATCCTGATCAAGATCGGCCTGATGATCTATGATTTCTACGGCTCGCGAAACCAGGTCATGCCGCGCCACCGCATGGTCGGGCGGCGCCAGGCGCTCAGCAAGATGCCGGCGCTCAACCCCTCGATCGTCGCCACCGGCACCTATTACGACGCCAAGATAAGCCATCCCGAAAGGCTGGTGCTCGAACTGATCCTCGATGGGCTGCAGGCAAATACGGCCTCGGCCAGCGCGAACTACACGGCGCTGGCGAAGTCCGCCGATGGCGTGCTGACCTTCCAGCCGAAAAAAAACGGCGCGGCCTTTTCGGTGCGGCCGAAGCTGGTGGTCAATGCCGCCGGTCCATGGATCGACGATGTCAACGATTTGCTAGGCGCGCCGTCGAAGATGATCGGCGGTACCAAGGGCTCGCACATCCTGCTGAAGCATGACGAGCTGGTCAAAAGCCTTGCCGGGCGCATGCTCTATTTCGAGGCCGATGACGGCCGCATCTGCCTTGTCTACGACTATCTCGGCCTGGCGCTGGTCGGCTCTACCGACATCAAGGCCGACAATCCCGACGCGGTACGCTGCGAGCCTGACGAAGTGGAGTACCTGCTCGACAGCGTACGCACGCTGCTGCCGGGGATGGCGTTCGAACGCGACCAGATCGTCTATGCCTATAGCGGCATCCGGCCGCTGCCGGCCTCGGATGCATCGGTGCCCGGCTTAATCAGCCGTGACCACTCGGCGCCAGTCGCCGAGCCGGATGGGAACAGACCTTTCGCAGTCATCTCGCTGATCGGCGGCAAGTGGACGACCTTTCGCGGCTTCGCCGAGGAAGTCGCCGACACCGTGCTCGGCCGCCTGCAGCGCAGCCGCAAGGTGACGACGCAGGCCATGCCGATCGGCGGCGGCAGGGATTTCCCGGCCGATGCCGCAGCGCGAGCAAGTTGGCTGGCTCTGGCTCACTCGGAAACGGGCGCTGGAGGACGGCGTCTCGAGGCGCTGCTGTCGCGATATGGCACCAGAGCCACGCAGATCGCCACGCATGGGTCGGGTGATGAGGGTCGGCTGCCGGATTCAGAAAGCTACAGCAAATCGGAAATCGACTACATCGTCCGCACCGAGTTCGTCGAACATCTGGCCGATATCGTCATGCGCCGCAGCACCCTGGCGATATCAGGGTCACTGACGGGCCGGGATCTGCAGGAGATTGCGACGATTGCCGGACGGGCGCTGGGCTGGAGCGCCGGGCGCCTCGCAGAGGAAGTCGAGGCCGCCGCCCTGGAACTCGAGGACCGGAACCTGATGCGGCTGGGCTGATCATTCCGTCGCCGATGCTCTTTCCCAAGGCAATCCGGTCGGTTTGCCTAAGGATGCGCCGCATCCCCAATCGCTCAACTCACAGGCGGGTTGGGATTTTGCGATATTAGATATTATTATTGAGAAACAGTTAGTTAGCAAAAAATTGGATAGCCGATGGCTGTGCAATTCTACTGGCTCAGACACGAAATAACACAGATTGACGTTAAATTAACATAGCCGTATGATCAAGTGACATGCTCACCTCCTAATAGGTCGATGTTGCCCGCCGAAATGCCGGCAGACCGGCGTTTCGGGAAGGGCGAGAACTGTGAATTCCCCGTATGTGCATGCGCCAAATCCGGCGAGGGATTGACAGCGATGCAGGGATGTGAAAATTTTTGCACACAAAGATAATAATATCATCCTGGGGAGGAGATGGCTTGAAATCCGGCGGAACCGCTAACCGCGACCATGAGTCCAGCCTCGCCACGCGCGCGGCCTGGCTTCACTATGCCGGGGGGCTCACACAGGCCCAGGTGGCCAAGCGGCTCGGCCTGACCAGCCTCAAGGCGCATCGGCTCATCACCCGGGCCACCCAGGATGGCCTTGTCAGGGTAATCATCGACGGCGATGTCGGCGAATGCATCGACCTCGAGCAGCAGCTGATCAATGCTTACGGGCTGGATTACTGCGAGGTCGTTCCTGATCTCGATCAGGACGAGCTGCCGCTGAAGGCCCTTGGCATCGCCGGCGCTCAGTTTCTGAAGCGGGAGATCGATCGCGGCGAGGACATGCTGATCGGCGTCGGCCATGGCCGTACCCTTGCCGCAAGCGTCGAGTATCTGACGCGCACCGCCGCTGCCCATATCCGTTTCGTCTCGCTGCTTGGCGGCGTGACGCGCAAATTCGCGGCCAACCCGCACGATGTCATGCATCGGCTGGCCGAGCGGACCGGCGCGCAGGCCTATGTGATGCCGGTGCCTTTCGTCGCCAACACCGCCGAGGACCGTGAAGTGCTGCTTGGCCAGCGCGGCATCAGCGATGTCTTCGACCTCGCAAGCCGGTCCGACCTGATGTTCGTCGGCATAGGCACCGCCGAACGGGAAGCCTCGCTGGTCGCTACCGCCATGATCGAACATTCCGAAATCGATGAGGTCAAACGGGATGGCGGCGTCGGCGAGCTGCTCGCCCACTTCTTCGACGACAAGGGACGCCCGGTGGAAACGGCGCTGTCGGACAGAATCCTGGCGCTTCCGCGGGACCAGTTGAAGGGCCGTCGGATCGTCGCAGTCGCCGGCGGCAAGGTGAAAATACGCGCCATCAAGGCGGTGCTCGAAAGCCGCTATCTGAGCGGGCTGATCACTGACGAGTCCACCGCCCGTGCCCTTGTCGAACAGAACAAACCCAATGGTGCGAAGCGCCATGTGAACGGAGGATCGTCAAATGCGTGACAAGCGCGGATCAGCCTTGCCGGCGGTTGCGTCATGAGCGCGAAGGCCGCCCCCGCACCAACCAGGCCGGCTTCGCCCGGCTTGCGTCGGGTACTTGCCGGCGCTGCGGTTGTCGTCCTGCTCGGCGCCATGGCGCTCGACACCAACGTGGTCAGGATCGGCTCTGCCGGCGATGTCCGCAGCGCCGTCTTTTCCGCCGCCGACTACGGCAAGTCGGAGTTTCCCAAGGTGCAGGCCGATGTCGAAGCGCGTGCCGCCGACGCGGCAACGGTGGCGACGGCGATCACCAAGGACAGGGCAACGGCGGAAAAGGAATACGGCGTGCCGGCGGGCGTTGGGCCGGTCATCTCGGTGAAGTTCACCGGCGTCGTCGGCGAAGGAAAATCGGGCATCTACAAAGTCGCCGTCGAAGGTGTGCCGGACACGCTGATGATCCGCGTGCAGACGGGACCGGCGATCAACGGCACCGAGCTTCGCGACGCCACCGGCAAGATCACATTCGGCCAGTTCACCAACCAGATCGAATACCAGGACGCCGGTTCGGCGCTGAACAACGAGATGAAGAAGGAAATCCTGGCCAAGGTCGATACGAGCACCTTGACCGGCAAGACCATATCGGTGGTCGGCGCATTCAAGCTGGTCAACCCGAAGAGCTGGCTGGTCACTCCGGTGAGGCTGGAGGTCAAATGAGCGCGGCTGCCGACACCGGACCCGCGAATGGCGACGCCGTGCTTTCGGCGCGCAACATCGTCATGTCGTATGGCGGCGTCCATGCACTCAAGGGCGTCAATTTCGACATCCATCGCGGCAAGGTCACCACGCTGTTCGGAGAAAATGGCGCCGGCAAGTCGACGCTGATGAAGATCCTCTCCGGCGTGGTCACGCCGACATCCGGCGACATCGTGCTCGACGGCAATCTCGTCAGTTTTTCCTCATCCTCGGACGCACGCGATCGCGGCATCTCGATCATTCACCAGGAACTGAGCCTGGCGCCCAATCTCAGCGTTCGCGACAACATCTTCATGGGCCGCGAACTGCGCACCAGGACCGGCCTCGACTTCGCCGAAGAATCGCGCCAGGCGCGCGCGCTGATGGCTGATCTCGAAGAGGACATCGACCCGATGACCCTGGTCGAGGATCTGCGCCTGGGCCAACAGCAGATCGTCGAGATCGCGCGGGCGCTGTCGGTCGATTCGCGCATCCTGATCATGGACGAGCCGACCTCGGCGCTCAGCGCCACAGAGGTGGAGGTGCTGTTCAAGGTGATCCGCGATTTGACCAGCCGCGGCGTTTCCATCGTCTACATCTCACATCACCTCGAAGAGGCGCTGCAGATCACCGACTACGCCGTTGTCCTGCGCGACGGGGCGATAACGGCGACGGCTGAAGCCAGAAACATCGACCTCGAGTGGATCGTCCGCAACATGGTCGGCGAGAACTTCGATCTCGGCTCGCCGCCGACCGGCCATGCGTTCGGTGAGGTCGCCCTGTCGATCGAGGATGTCAGCGTCGTCGACACTTCGGGCTCGGGCTATTCCGTCGTCGACCACCTGTCGCTGGATGTCCGGGCAGGCGAGATCGTCTGCATCTATGGGCTGATGGGCGCCGGGCGCACGGAATTGCTGGAAGCCGTCGCCGGACGGGTGCCGATGGCGGGCGGCCGCGCGCTTCTGGAAGGCGAGGACGTTTCGGGACTGAGCATTGCCCAGCGCATCTCCAGAGGTCTTGTGCTGGTCCCCGAGGACCGCCAGCGCGACGGGCTGGTGCAGACGATGACCGTCGGCCGCAATCTCTCGCTGGCCAGCATCGAGGCGTTCGCCAAGGGGCTGTTTCTGTCCCGTTCCAAGGAGCGTGGGCTGGTCGAGGATTCGATCCGCAAGGTGACCATAAAGACCGCAGGCGGCAATGCCATGATCGGATCGCTGTCGGGCGGCAATCAGCAGAAGGTCGTCATCGGCAAGATGCTGACGACCAACCCAAAAGTCATCCTTCTCGACGAACCGAGCCGTGGCATCGATGTCGGCGCCAAGGCCGAGGTCTTCCGCTTGCTGAGCGAACGCGCCGCGCAAGGGCTTGCGGTCGTCTTCTCGACCTCTGAGGTCAACGAATGCCTCAGCATTGCCCACCGCATCGTCGTCATGCGGCGTGGCAGGATTTCAGCTGAATTCGGCGCCAACGCCACCAAAGAGCAGATCATGGCCGCCTCTGGCGAAGCCGTGGTCGCCTGATCACCAGAATTTCGGAGCCCAGACCAATGACCGACGTCAGCCAGGCCAGAAAACAGTCCAGTCCAAGCGCGGGCGGCGAAGGCTTCGATCTCGCCAAGCTGCTGCTCGAGGGTCGCGCTTTCTTTGCCCTGATCGTCATCATCGTCGTGTTCTCGATCCTGTCGCCCTACTATCTCTCGGTGGCGAATTTCCTGACCATGGCCTCGCATGTCGCCATCTTCGGAATCCTCGCGATCGGCATGCTGCTCGTCATCCTCAATGGCGGTATCGACCTGTCGGTGGGGTCGACGCTGGGCTTGGCCGGTGTCGTTGCCGGGTTCCTGATGCAAGGCGTGACGCTGACCTGGCTGGGTGTCGTTCTCTATCCGCCGGTCTGGGTGGTCGCGGTGTTGGCCTGCATGCTCGGCGCCGTCGTCGGACTGATCAACGGCGTGCTCATCGCGCGCTTCAAGGTTCCGGCTTTCGTCGCCACGCTCGGCGTCATGTACATGGCACGCGGCCTGGCGCTGCTGATGACCAGCGGCCTGACCTATAACAATCTCGGCGGCAAGCCCGAGCTCGGAAACACCGGCTTCGATGCGCTTGGCTTCAACCGCCTGTTCGGCGTGCCGACGGGCGTCGTGGTTCTCGTGGTCATCGCGCTCATTGGCAGCATCGTCTTGAACCGCACCGCTTTCGGGCGCTGGCTCTACGCCTCGGGCGGCAACGAGCGCGCGGCCGAACTCTCCGGCGTTCCGGTCAAGACGGTGCAGATTTCCGTCTATGTGCTGTCGGGCATCTGTGCCGCCATCGCCGGCCTGATCCTGTCCTCGCAGTTGACGTCGGCTGGACCGACCGCCGGCACCACCTACGAACTGACGGCCATCGCGGCCGTCGTCATCGGCGGCGCGGCACTGACCGGCGGGCGCGGCAACATCCGCGGAACCCTGCTTGGGGCCTTCGTCATCGGCTTCCTGTCCGACGGTCTGGTGATCATCGGCATCTCATCCTACTGGCAGACAGTGTTCACGGGCGCGGTCATCGTGCTCGCCGTGCTCCTCAATGCCGTTCAGTATCGCCGCCGTAGCAAGCTCCCAAGCGCGTCAGGTGGCCAACCGACTTCTCAGAAACGGGGGAAGGCCGAACCGGCCAATCCTGCCCAAGGGAAGACTGCCAGGTGAACTGGCAGCAACACCGCGTAATCATTGGAGGAATGTACATGAAAACCATGCTGAAAAGTCTGCTCGCCGCCGCGATGGTCGTCGGGTTCACGGCCGCCGCGTCAGCCGCGGGCCTGATCTCGATCATCGTCAACGATCCGGCCAACCCCTACTGGCTGACCGAGGGCAACGTCGCCAAGGCCGAGGCTGAAAAGCTTGGCTATACGGCCAATGTCGGTGCCCACAAGGGCGATACCAATACCGAAAGCAATTTGATCGACACCGCCATCACCAACAAGTCGGTGGCGATCATCCTCGATCCGGCCAACGCCGACGGCTCTGTCGGTGCGGTGAAGAAGGCGATTGCAGCCAACATCCCGGTGTTCCTCGTCAATGCCGAGATCAATCAGGAAGGCCTCGCCAAGGGTCAGCTCGTTTCCAATAACGCGCAGGGTGCTGCTCTCGGTGCCCAGCAGTGGGTGCAGGCCGTCGGCGAAAAGGGCAAATATGTCGAACTGCTCGGCGCCCCGTCTGACAACAACGCCGCCACGCGCTCGAACGGGTACGCGACTGTGCTGAGCCAGTACCCGGATCTCGAAAAGGCTGCTTCGCAGGTCGCCAACTGGGATCGTACCCAGGGCCACGACAAGATGCAGAGCATGCTGCAGGCCAATCCCGACATCATCGCCGTGATCAGCGGCAATGACGAGATGGCGCTTGGCGCGGTTGCGGCGCTGAAGGAAGCCGGCAAGCTCGCCGGCATCAAGGTCGGTGGCTTCGACGGCTCCCCGGATGCGGTTGCGGCGATCAAGTCCGGCGAACTGCAGTACACCGTGCTTCAGCCGGTCGCCATCTTCTCGGCCAAGGCCGTGCAGCAGGCGGATTCGTTTATCAAGACGGGTGCCACCGGTGCGGCGACCGAGAAGCAGCTGTTCGATTGCCTTCTCATCACCAAGGACAATGTCGACAAGTACACCGCACCCTTCGTGTTGTCTGAGTAATACCTGTACAGGGGGTGTCCTTGCGGACACTCCCTGCCTCTTCTACGAAATGACTGCCCTCGTGAACCGCCTTCGCAACCAACCGGAATTTGCGGCATGAAAGACCTGCTGATCGGCATCGACGCGGGAACGTCGGTGATCAAATCGATCGCTTTCGACCTGTCCGGGCGGCAGCTCGCCATGACGTCGGTGCCCAATAGCTTCGTCACGCTGGAAGGCGGCGGCGCCGAGCAGGACCTCGACCAGACCTGGCGCGACATGGCGCGGACCGTTCGCGATCTCGCGGCCAAGGTTCCCGACCTCGCGCAACGAACCGCGGCGGTGGCCATCACCGGGCAGGGCGACGGAACCTGGCTGATCGATGGCGACGGCTTGCCTGTCTCGCGCGCCTGGCTGTGGCTTGATGCCCGAGCTGGACATCTGGTGGACGAGATGCGCGCCGATCCCCGGGATCGCAGGCGGTTCGAGCTGACCGGCACGGGGCTGAATTCCTGCCAGCAAGGCGCCCAGCTTGCCTTCATGAAAAAGAACCATCCCGACATGCTGGAGCGGGCGGCGACCGCACTGCATTGCAAGGATTGGCTCTACTTCAAGATGACGGGCGAACGCGCCACGGATCCCTCCGAGGGAACCTTCACCTTCGGCGATTTTCGGTCGCGCAGCTATTCCGACGAAGCCCTCGACATCCTGGATCTGACGACGCATCGCCGCCTGTTGCCTCCCATGCTCGAAGGCACCACCGACCATCATCCGCTGTCGCGATCGGCGGCGGCAGAGACTGGCCTGCTCGAAGGCACGCCGGTGGTGCTGGGTTACGTCGATATGGTCATGACGGCGCTCGGAGCCGGCCTCTATGATCCCTCGGGCAATGTCGGCTGCACGGTCATCGGCTCGACCGGCATACACACACGCTTTGCCGCCACTCCCGACGATGTCGTGCTGAACGACGATGGCTCCGGCTACACGATCGCCATGCCTATTCCAGGCGCCTTTGCACAATTGCAATCCAACATGGCGGCGACGCTCAACATAGACTGGGTGCTTGGCCTTGCGCGCGACGTGCTCGCGACGGCTGGCGGCAAGCCTTCTCATGACGAGTTGCTGAAGGCCCTCGACGCTTGGGTGGAAGCATCGGAGCCTGGTTCGCTGATCTACCAGCCCTATATATCGCTGGCCGGTGAAAGAGGACCGTTCGTCGATCCTGACGCACGCGCTGGCTTCATCGGCCTTTCGGTCAAGCACGGCTTTGGCGATCTGGCACGCGGCGTCCTCGAGGGACTGGCCTTCGCCGCACGCGATTGCTACCAGGCGATGGGCGCCGTGCCGAGCGAGATCCGCCTGTCGGGCGGCGCCGCGCGCAGCCCCTCCCTACGCCGCATCATCGCGGCGGCGACCCGGGCGCAGGTGCGCACCAGCAGTCGCCAGGAAGCCGGCGCGGCAGGCGCCGCGATGATGGCGGCCGTCGGCCTCGGCGTCTATGGCTCGATGGAAGACTGCGCCGCCGAATGGGTGACGCCGCTTCTCGGCGACTGCGATGCCTATGACGAGGCGCTTTCGCATACCTACGATGCCCTCTTTCCTTCCTTCGTTGCAGCGCGTCAGGCGCTTCGGCCGGTGTGGAAGGGCATGGCGCACCGCACAGGAGCAAGATCTTGAGCAATACAACAGATGTCGTCGATCTCTTCGTGATCGGCGGCGGCGTCAATGGAGCCGGCATAGCGCGTGATGCGGCAGGTCGCGGGCTGTCCGTCATCCTGTGCGAAAAGGACGATCTCGCGCAAGGCACGAGCTCGCGCTCCGGCAAGCTGGTGCATGGCGGCCTGCGCTACCTCGAATATTATGAATTCCGGCTGGTTCGCGAAGCACTGATCGAACGCGAGGTGCTGCTCGAGGCAGCGCCGCACATCATCTGGCCGATGCGCTTCGTTCTTCCGCACAGCCCGCAAGACAGGCCGGCATGGCTGGTCCGGCTCGGGCTGTTTCTCTACGACCACCTTGGCGGCCGTAAACGCCTGCCGGGGACACGAACACTGAACCTCAGGACTGCGCCGGAAGGCGCGCCGATCAAGGACGAATTCAAGCGCGGTTTCGAATATTCCGACTGCTGGGTCGACGATGCGCGCCTGGTGCTGCTCAACGCCCTGGATGCCAGGCAGCGCGGTGCCAGAGTGCTCACGCGCACCGCCTGTGTCGCGGCCCGCCGCGAAAACGGACTATGGTCGATCGACATGCAGGATGGTCGCACGGGTGCGGTGACGAAGGTCCGGGCGCGGGCGCTGGTCAACGCGGCCGGGCCGTGGGTCAACGACATTGTCAGCCGAGTCGCCGGGCAGAACTCCACCCGCAATGTTCGCCTGGTGAAAGGCAGTCATATCGTCGTGCCCAAATTCTGGGAGGGGCGGCAGGCCTATCTCATCCAGAACAACGACAAGCGAGTGATCTTCGTCAACCCCTACGAGAACGATCTGGCGCTGATCGGCACGACCGACATTCCCTACGAAGGCAGGCCCGAGGAAGTGGTCGCCGAGGCAAGCGAAGTCGATTACCTGATCAAGGTGGTCAATCGCTATTTCAAGCGACAGCTGACGTCACAGGACGTGGTCCATAGTTTCTCAGGCGTGCGTCCGCTCTATGACGACAATGCCGACAATCCAAGCGCGGTGACGCGCGACTATATTTTCGAACTCGACGCCTCCAATGGCAACGCGCCGCTGCTGTCGGTGTTCGGCGGCAAGATCACCACCTTCCGCAAGCTGTCGGAACATGCGCTGGAAAAGATCCAGCCGTTTTTTCCGATGATGAAGAAAGCCTGGACGGCCAAAATCCCCTTGCCGGGAGGCGACCTGCCCAATGCGGACTTCGAGCAGTTCCTGAGCGATCTGCATTCCGAGTTTTTATGGCTCAGCCCGTCGCTGGTGAAGCACTACGCTCGAAGCTACGGCACCCGTGCCAGGCAATTGCTCGCCGGCGCACAGCGCGAGGCGGATCTCGGCCGCCGCTTCGGTCCCGACCTGTATGAGCGGGAGGCAAGGTTCCTGGCCGAGACCGAATGGGCCGGCACATCAGCCGATATTCTGGAACGCCGCACCAAACATGGCCTGCATCTCAATGCGGCCGAGCGGAAAGCATTCGAAGACTGGTTCGATAACATCATGGCGACGGCAGACTGATGGCCTTCACGCTTTCCCTCAACACCAATCCGCTGGTCAACCGTTTCGCCGATCCGGACGATTTGATCGACGCGATTGCCTATGGCATCGGTATCCGCGACGTGCAGCTGACGCATGAATTCGTCAATCCGGGCTGGCCGGCGGCAACGATTGCCAAATTCCTGCGCCTGTTCGACAGGGCGCTTTCGCGGACCGGCGTGCGGATCACCTCCGGCATGACCGGACCTTATGGCCGGCTCAATCACTTCGGCCATCCGGACGCGGATGTCCGGCGCTACTATGTCGACTGGTTCAAGACCTTCGCCGATATTTCCGCGGAACTCGGTGCGTCGGGCATGGGCACGCAGTTCGCCATCTTCACCCACAAGGACTTTGACGATCCGCAACGGCGGGCAGTGCTTCTCGATATCGCCCTCGAATGCTGGCGCGAGGTGGCCGAACACGCCAAGGCGGCGGGTCTGACATACCTGTTCTGGGAGCCGATGTCGGTCGGCCGCGAGTTCGGCCACACGATCGAAAGCTGCGCCACGCTGCAAGGCGCCATCGACGCGGCGAAGCTGCCCATACCGATGAAAATGATGGTCGACATCGACCATGGCGACGTCACTTCGCCCAACCCTGCCGACACCGATCCCTATGCCTGGGCGAAAGCGTTTCCCTTGCAATCGCCGATCATCCACATCAAGCAGTCGTCGATGAATAAGGGCGGGCACTGGCCGTTCACGGCCGCCTACAACAAGGATGGCCGCATAGTGCCGCAGAAGTTGCTGGACGCGGTTCGGCAGGGCGGTGGAACCGACAATGAAATTTGCCTTGAACTTTCCTTCAGGGAGAGGGAACCAGTCGACCATCAGGTTATCGAGATGATCCGCGAGTCGGTGGATTTCTGGGCGCCTCATATCGACAGCGGTCGCGACAGTCTCAAGCCTCGGGCTTGAGTGAAATGCTGGCTAGACGCCGGCACCGATGGTGGCCAGGAAAAACGCGCGTTGAAGGAGAAAAGAATGACCCCATATTGGGTCGGCACGAGCTGGAAGATGAACAAGACGCTTGCCGAGGCGCTGCAGTTCGCCGATGCGTTGGCGGCCTTCGTGCCTGACTTCGATCAGGCGATACAGCCTTTCGTCATTCCGCCGTTCACCGCCGCGCGCCAGGTCAAAGCGGCGCTGGCCAACACCCGCGTGAAAGTCGGCGCCCAGAACATGCATTGGGCCGACGCCGGTGCCTGGACGGGAGAGATCTCGCCAGTGATGCTGAAAGACTGTGGGCTGGATGTGATCGAACTCGGCCATAGCGAGCGTCGCGAGCATTTCGGCGAAACGGACGCGACTGTGGGACTGAAAACGGCGGCCGCTGTCAGGCACGGGTTCGTGCCGCTGATTTGCGTCGGCGAGACGCTGGCTGAGCGTGAATCAGGCCGCGCCGAGGCGGTGTTGACGGCACAGGTTCTCGGCGCGCTGCAAGAGCTGAGCGGCGATCAACTGAAGGCTGAAATCCTCTTTGCCTACGAGCCCGTCTGGGCGATCGGCGAGAAGGGCATTCCCGCCAGCGCCGACTATGCCGACAGGCAGCAGGCGCTGATCAAGCAGGTTGCCGCCGACCGGCTGCCGGCTGCCCCGCCTGTGCTTTACGGCGGCAGCGTCAATCCCGGCAACGCGGCCGAACTCATCGGCCAGCCGCATATCGATGGCCTGTTCATCGGCCGCTCGGCGTGGCAAGCGGAAGGCTATATCGACATTCTGAAAAAGGCGTCGGCCGCCATCGCGCGCTGACCGCTGAAAGACCAAGCAAAGGAGCTCATCATCATGAAGATCGCACTCGGAGCCGACAGCGCCGGCAAGCCGTTGCTCGACGTCATCGCCAAGCATCTCGCCACCAAGCCGGAACTGCAGGTCGTCGACCTAAGCCAGGCCGGATTCTACGCCGATATCGCCGCCTCGGTCGGCCACGAAATTCTCGACGGCAATTACGACCGGGCCATCCTGTTTTGCGGCACCGGCATCGGCGTCAGCATCTCCGCCAACAAGGTCCCGGGCATTCGCGCCGCATTGACCCACGACACCTATTCCGCTGAGCGCGCCGCCAAGTCCAACAACGCCCAGATCATCACCATGGGCGCCCGCGTCATCGGTCCCGAACTGGCGAAATCGATCGCCGACGCATGGTTGGCCTCGGAGTTCGATCCGAATGGCCCCTCCGCCACAAACGTGCAGGCCATCGACAAGCTCGACGCCAAGCGCTGAAAGACGCGGGAAACCCGTTACTGAGTTAACTGGTCAAGGCGACCCGCATCGCCTCGATCACGGTTACGGCGGAGGCGGCGCCCGGGTCCATGTGGCCAAGCGAGCGTTCGCCGAGGCGCGATGCCCGGCCTTTCGTGGCAACCATCGACTTGGTCGCCTCCGCGCCTGCGTTTGCCGCTTGTGCAGCAGCTTCGAGACTGCCCGCCAGATCCTTGCCGGAGGTCAGCGCTTCGCCCGCCGCCTGCGCAGCCGGCGCCCACGCATCGATCATCGTCTTTTCGCCAGGCTCTGCCTTGCCGCGATCCTGAATGCCCTTGGCCATGGACTGAAACAGAGCGACCACGTCCGAATCGTCGAGCGTCGTCTTGCCCTTGACGGCTGCCGCGCCGCGCATGAACGCGGTCGCATAGAGCGGACCGGAGGAGGCGCCGACGGCATTCAGGAACGATTTTGCGGCGGTGTTCAGCAAGGTGGTAGGGTCGGTTGCGCCCGTATCCAATGCGGCGACTGCATCGCGTGCAGCGGAAAATCCAAGCTCCATCGCGATGCCGTGGTCGGCGTCGCCGATAACCCCGTCAAGCGCGCATAGTCGGTCCCGGTCGGCGGACATGGCGGTTGCGATCGCCGCGAACATCGCGACAAGGTGGGCGGTGTCGATTGTCGTCATGTCTTAGTCCTTGCCACAGAAGTGGGTTTAGCCGGCGCGAAACATGGCGCAGTCGCAGGGGTGGTCCAGCATCGTCTGCAACTCGCTGTCGAGTTGGTGCAGCGTGATCGATGCACCAGCCATTTCGAGCGAGGTGCAGTAATTGCCGACCCAGGTCGCATGAATGGACACACCGATGTCGTCGAGCCGCTGTTTTACCCGCCGGTTCATGATGTAAAGCTCCATCAGTGGCGTCGAGCCCAGCGAGTTGACGAGCACCGCGACCTTGTCGCCGCGCGCCGGCGCCATCTCGCTGAGGATCCTGTCCAGCATCTCGTCGGTGATCTCGTCGGCTGTTTTCAACTTTTCGCGCGCGATGCCGGGCTCGCCGTGGATGCCCATGCCGATCTCCATCTCGTCCGGCCCGATCTCGAAATTCGGCCGGCGGGTCTGTGGCAGCGAACAGGGCGACAGCGCCACGCCCATGGTGAAGGTGTGGTCGTTGGCCTTGCCGGCAATGCGCTCGCATTCGTCGAAGGACAGCATCCGGTCGCAGGCAGCACCGGCCGCCTTGAAGATGAAGAAATTGCCGGCGACGCCGCGCCTCTTGTGCCGCTGGTCGCGCGGTGCCGAGGCGACGTCGTCGGTGCTCAGCACCGTGCGCACCTCGATGTCGTCCATGGCGGCCATCTCGGCCGCCATGTCGAAATTCATCACGTCGCCGGCATAATTGCCGTACATGAAGAGCACGCCGGCGCCGCCGCTGACTGCCTTGGCGCATTCGAGGATCGGGTCCGGCGGCGGCGAGGCAAAGACATTGCCGATGGCCGCAGCGTCAGCCAATCCCTTGCCGACAAAGCCGAGAAAGCTCGGCTCGTGGCCCGAACCGCCGCCAATCACGAGGCCCACCTTGCCCTGGCGCGGTCCGTCGCGGGCGATGATGGAGCGTGGACTGCCGTCCACGCTTTTGAGATGGCGGGGATGCGCTGCCAGGATGCCTTCCAGCATCTCGTCGACGGCGCGGTTGCCATCGTTGATGATCTTCTTGGTCTGCACCCGACGTCCTCCCGATTTCGGCATTTTCGCAGATAGTACCGGGTGTTACCGGGATTTCCACCCGGCAAGGCGCATTTCGCGTGTTGAAGTGCTCTCGCACAGCGGCTCCTGAAATCCAGGTGTCGGCTGGTTCAAGTGCCGAGGCCGTCGCGGATGGCTGAGAAATAGCGATCGGTTCCGACCTGGCCGCCCTTGAGCGCGACCTCCAGTCCGTCGATCGCCTTGACGCGCGAGTGAGCAACGCAGAGCGGCGAACCCGGCGAAGCGGGCAGCGGCATGCGGATTGTCAGGGCATCGACACCCATCTCGCCCAGCGCGTGGCTCGACGTGTCGCCGCCGGCAATGACCACGCGCCGCAGGCTCTGTTCGATCGTCAGGGCGCGAAGGATTTCTCCGAGTCCGCGGCCAAGCCTGTGGCGGGCGCCTTCCTGCCGGTCGATTTCGGTGCCCCTGTCGGCAGTGGGACCAAGCGCGGTGTAGAGGATGACGCTGCGCCCGGCTTGCAGACTGGCACGGCCGCTTGCCGTTGCGCGCGTGATCGCCTGCTGCGAAGCCTCCGAAACCAGTTCGACCGGATCGATCTCGATGCCGTCGAAACCGTCGGTCAGGGCATGCCGGATCTGCCGTTCCGTGGTCGGCGAGCAACTGCCCGACACGACGGCTAGCCGGTCGGCAACTCCCGGCGGCGTGAAACCTGGCTCAGCGCCGACAATGCCATTCGACGCCCATTCGGCCAGCAACGCATACTCGACTCCGGATGAGCCGACGGCAAAAGAGCCGCCGGGCTTGCGAACGCGCCACAACTCCTTGCCGGCCAGAGCCTGCGTTTCCAGATTGTCGACATCGACAAGCACGATGGCGGTGCCGTTTCCGATCATGCGATCGAACGCCAAACACCGCGACGCGGACTGCAGCGTCGCAAGGTCGACCAGCCCCGAGCTCAGCGCCGTCTGCCGCGACAGATGGATCAGCAGGTCCGACTCATCCATCGGCGTCGTCGGGTGGCGGCTCATCACCGGGTGGCGGTCGATGCGGAAATATTGGTCGCGATAGGCGGCGAACAGGTGCCCGAAGGCGGTGTAGCGCTTGAGCTGCGGCGCGCCGACCAGCAGCGGCACGCTGTCCTGCTCGAACACCGAGCGGCCGATCTCGATGGCCCGGCCGATGCTGCCGATCGTCGGGCTGGAATCGAAGGTCGAGCAGACCTTGTAGTGGCAGATCGCGGCGTTCAGTGTCTTCAGCCAGGCGAAGGAGTCGCGCAGATGCGTGTCCATCCAATGCGGCGTCTCGCTGCGGCTGGTGCCGGCGAGGCCGATCGCCCGGCAATGGGCAAATCGTGAAAGCAAGGCATCGTCCGGCTGGCGCATGAACAGCACGGTCGGCACACCACCGAGCTCGAGCGCCTCCATGACGTCGGTCGAGCCGGTCAGGTCGTCGCCATAATAGCTGAGAAGCAGGTCCTGCATCGTCTCAGGCTGCCTTGCCGTCGCCGAATTGTTCGATCGACCGCGCCAGTTCGGGATGATTCAGGGCGAAGTCCGCCAGCGGAATGCCGTCGACCGCCGCTTGCCAGGCTTGCTGCACGGCACGCACGCCGGCGCCCGGCCCGTCCGGATGGCTGACGATGCCGCCGCCGCAGAGATAGAGAAGATCGACCGTCCGGCCGGTCCGCGCATATGTCTCGGGCGCCTGCCCCCCCCACTGGCCGGAGCCGGCGACCGGCAAGGCGCAGTCCTCAGGTGAGAAGATCGGCGTCGTCACCGCCTTGAACGACTCGACGAAGGAGTCATCCGGCTCCCAATATTTCGAGGCGATGCCGTTGATCTGGAATTGGTCGACGCCGAGCAGTCGCCAGAATTGCTGCCAGACCTTGAAGCCCATGCCTAGCCCGGGGTGCCGGGTGAGGATGTCCCAGCCGTTGCGGTGAGCATGCAGCACCAGACTGGAGCGCTTCCTCAGGAACGCCATGCCACCAAAGCCGATCGAATTGATGTTGACAACAGCGCAATTGCCGCCGGCCTTCGCCACCAGATCGTGGTTGCGCATCATCTCGTCCGGATCGGCGTGCGAGATGCCGAAGGCATACATCACCTTCTTGCCGGTCTTCTGCTCATGGTCGAGGATCAGCGGCATGATCGCATTCACCCGCTCGGCCAGCGGCGAGTAGCCTGGGCTCATGAGCTTCTCGTCGTCCTTGATGAAGTCGACGCCGGCAGCGATCAGTTCCGCCACCATTGCCGCCGTCTCGCGCGGCCTCAAGCCCAGCGCCGGCTTGACGATGGTGCCGATGATCGGGCGGTCCGTCACCCCGGTCAATCGGCGGCTGCCGGCGACACCAAACTGTGGGCCGGGATGCGCGCCGCGAAAATCCTCCGGCAGCTTCATGTCGACGACGCGGATCCCGGTGAGGCCCTTGATCGAATAGGTGCCGCCGATGGCAATGGTCATCAGTGCCGAAAGGTCGGTGCCGATGGCATCGAATGGAAAGGCGATATCGACATCGGCGCGCCTGAACGGCCCGTTGCCGCTGTCGGGAAGCGACGGCCGCTCGGCATCGGCCAGAGGCCGTATCGCCAGCACGCGCGCCGCCACCCGGGCTTTCAGTTCCTCGGTCTCGCCGGGCAGCGCGACGAAGGTGCCGGTCGACTGGTCGCTGGCGATCTTGGCCGCCAGCGCTTCGATGCTTCCTGGCGTTTCGATGCGGTAGGTGAGAGTGATCATGGTCCGCTGTCTCAAGCCGAGGCGTTCGAAAAAGGTTCACTGGTGTTTCAAATCTGGTATAATGAGTACATAAGTATTGCAAGCCATATCCGGCAGCCGGATCGACAGACGGCAATTCCGGGAATTGTGGCGGCAGTGTTAGATAGGCCGGGTCAAGGGAGTGATTCGCGACGATGCACCGTTCGGAACCGATTGTCCGGCGCAAGCTTTCCGATGAGGTCTTCTTGCGGCTGAAACGCCTCATTACCAGCGGCGAATTGATGCCGGGCGACGACATGCCGTCGGAACGCGAACTGATGGAGCGTTTCGAGGTCGGCAGGCCGGCGATTCGCGAGGCGATGCAGGCGCTGAGCAATATGGGCCTGGTCGCGATCTCGCATGGCGAGCGCGCCAAGGTGCTGCAACTGACCGCCAAGTCGATCATCAAGCAGGTCGATGGTGCCGCCAAGATCATCCTGTCGTCGTCGAAGGACACGCTTGAGCATCTGAAAACCGCGCGCATCTTCTTCGAGCGCGGCATGGTCAGGGAAGCCGCCGAAAAGGCCACCGCCGAGGATGTGCTGCGGCTGCGGGCGACCGTCGCCGAACAGCGCGGCTTTCGCGGCGATTCCGAAGCCTTCATCTCCGCTGACATGAAGTTCCATACACAGATCGCCGCGATCTCCGGCAACCCGATCTATGTTGCCGTCAGCGAGGCGATGCTGGGCTGGCTGAAGGAATACCACACCGAAATGCTGATCTGGACCGGCAAGGAAAAGTTCACGCTGACCGAGCACGAAGAGATCATCGGTCGCATCGAGAAAAAGGATGCGGATGGCGCCGAGAAGGCGATGATCAAGCATCTCGAGCGCTCACGCGCGCTCTATGTGATGAACTCCGAAAAGTAACTTCAGGCGATCCGAACGATCGCGTAAGGCGTCATCACGAGATGGCCGCGGCCAAAAGCTGAAATGTCGACCGGCACGTCGTCCGCCGTCAGGTTCGCCAGCCACGCGATTGTCTTGCCCGAGGCGGAGCGCCCGGCCAGCGCCAGCGCCTTGGTCTCATCGCTCGTCCTGGCCGCCACATGCGAAAGGCCAGCCAGTTCGCAAAGCCCCTTGATGGCCTTGAAGATCGGCCGGCGCGATCCTTCCGCGACAGGTTCCCCTGATGAAGCGAGCACGCCGAAAGGTCCAGTGAAGCTGGAAAGTGTCAGCATCTCCAGTCCGGCCGGTGCGACACGCGCAGCGTAGCCGATCGTCCATGCCGCCGCGAACTGGCCGGCATGGCGCGGATCGCTGTCGGCCATGGCGATGCGCTGTCCGCCGGGATTGGGTTTAGTCGCTCCGCCATAGGGGTTCTGGCGCATGGCGATGGTCGACGGTCCGATCCGGTAGGGCTTTGCCCCGAAGATCGCCTGTGCCGATTGGGTGATGAAAGGCAGCGCCTCCAGTGATTGCATGATGCTGAGGTCGTCGGCGGCGTGCACGATCGGGCAGGTGCAATGGGTGACGAAATCGAGCCGGTCTGCCGGCACGCGCTTGCGGTTGAGTTCGGTGAAATAGCTGAACATGCCGCCGCCGAGGCGGATATCGGGAAAGGCACGCCGCGCCGCGGCATAGACCTCTTCGAGCGATGGACAGTCCGGCCACGCACTGCCCGGCGGAGTCGACTGTCGGTCGACCGACGGCGACACGGCAATGGCCGAGAGTTTCAGCCCGGCCTCGCGCACCAGATTGGCGACGCCAGACATCTCGGCGTCAAGATCGCCGGCGCAGGCAACGACGCATTCGAGGGTTGTTTCGGCCGCGTAGGCAGTTGCCAGTCGGGCGAAAGCGCGCAAGGCGTCAAGTCCGTGGCCGCGCGTCGGATCGTAGTGAAACAGCAGCTGTTGTGGGCCGAGTGCCGCCAGCGTGGAGAGGTTCGCCAGCGCCGTCTCGACATCCTCGGGATAGATGACCACGCCGACATCGGGCAGCCTTGGCCCGACCTCGCCGAGTTCAACGCGGACCGGTTCGCTGGTCACGGTGGCAGCCGGTGCTTTGCCTTCACCTGTGATGCGCAGGCTGATCGTCTGGCGCAGGGTTTGGCCGGCAGGCAGCACATAGGGCCATGGCAGCGCCAGCGGCCGCACATAGGTCTTGTAGGAGGCGTCCGACCAGTTGCGCTGGTCCTCCATTTCGAACACGTCACCTTCCATCCGGCATTCGGCGGTGACACCAGGCCGAACCTCATGCGTGATCGTCCGCAGATTTTTGAAAGGCTGCCAGGGGTCGATCAACTCGGGAAGTTTCGTCGCGACGATGCTGCCGTCCGTATGCTCTACCGTGACCGGGCTGCCGGCGAGGTCGGCGATAGGATGCAGGATGCAGAAGCCGCAGCGGTTGGTTTCGAAATCGCTTTCGGGAAGGGCGCTGACCTCGAAGACCAGACGACCATCGGCAGAGCCTTTGATGGTGGCGCGGAAGCCGAGCCGGCTTCGATCCGGGGCCAGGCAGCTTGCCGAATAGCTGACCGAAAAAGCGTCGGCAGCCTGGTTGATGATCAGGTCCGTCAAATTTGGCTCATAGGTGCCCCAGTCGCGGTCACGTACGATATAGGCGATGGCGCGCAGCACTTCGGTGCCGCGATGGCGGATGGTGCGCAGATTGCCGTTGACGAAGTCGGCGCTGAGCGCGCCCGCGCTCAGCCTGACTGGCTCGGCCTCGAGAGCACGCGTGCCGTAGAGCAGGAAAGTGTCGGCGGTCATTTCAGCAAGGCGTCGAGTTGCACCGGTTGCCGGCTCGCGGCACCAGCATAGGCGGCCTCGACGAGCGCGAACGTCTTGAGATTGTCCGCTCCCGAGGTCGCCGGTTCGATCCCCTTTGCCAGGCAGTCTACCCAGTGCTGCTGGATGGCGACAACGCTTTCCTGGATGTTGTGCCAGGGCCGCGACGCCCATGGCAGCAGCGGCGGCGAGACGTCGGTGACGACCGTGCCGTTCTTGCCGGTGACGGTGAGCCGGTATCCCTGCGCCAGCCGGATCGTTCCGTCGCTGCCGTCGATCTCGATCAGCGTCTCGGGAAACGGCTCGGTGGCAAGCTTCGTCGCGTAGCTGCAGTCGACCACAGACGTCGCACCGCTGTTGTGATCCATCAGCATCGTCGCGACGTCCTCGCCTGATATGCCGGGATTGATGCGCATGGTTCGTGTCGTGATGACAGACACGTCGCCCAACAGGAAACGGGCGATGTCGAGGATGTGGATGCCGAGGTCCTCGATGATGAAGCGCTTTCCCGTCGCCAAATAAGGCTGGCCGGAAAACACGTCATAGGCGGAGCGGAAGGAGATGCGCCCGAAGAAAGGCGTGCCGATCTCGCCACTGTCGAGCACGGCACGCACCGCCTGGATCGGCGATTGCCAGCGAAAATTCTCATGTATCATCAGCGGCACGCCGGCTTCCCCGCATGCCTTCACCATCGCCTTGGCGTCGGCGAGCGTCGGCGCGAACGGCTTTTGGCAGATCACCGGAACGCGATTGGCGGCCGCCATTTCGACAAGCGGACGATGGCTGGGCGCGGTAGTGGCGATATCGACGAAGTCCAGGCTTTCGCCGGCAAGAAGTTCCGCCGCATCGGTATAGCGCTTCGCAATGCCGAACTGATCGCCGACGATCTTGAGCCGTTCCGGATCGCGATCGCAGATGGCGACGATCGCGGCGCCCGCAATGTCGCGCCAGGCATGCATCTGGTTGACGGCAAAGAAGCCGCAGCCGATCAGCGCTCCACGCAACTCCGCCATGCTCAGCCTGCCTTTGCCATCTGCATCAGCGTTACCCGGCTCTGCAGCCGGCGCTGCGCCTGGTCGACGACGACGGCGACGATGATGACGAGGCCCTTGATCACCATTTGCCAGAACGAACTCACACCCATCATCACCAACCCGTCCGAAAGAATGCCGATGACGAAGGCGCCGACGATGGTGCCGCCGATCGTGCCGCGCCCGCCCGACATCGAGGTGCCGCCGAGCACCGCTGCTGCAATGGCGTTGAGCTCGAAACTTTCGCCTGTCGCCGGATGCGAGGCCATCAGCTCGGACGAGATGATCAGGCCGACGATCGCCGCACAGAAACCGGAGAACATATAGACGAACATCTTCACCATGTTGACACGCACGCCCGAAATCCGCGATGCCCGCTCATTGCCGCCGACAGCGAAGATGTGGCGACCGAGCGGCGTGTACTTGGCCAGATAGGCAGCCCCCAGGGCAACGACGATCAGGATCCAGATCGCCACCGGCAGGCCAAGCAGCCGGCCGGCACCGAGGAAGCCGAAGCCGGTGGTGCCCAGTTCCGGCTTGCCGACGAGGTTGGGGAAGGTGCGGCCATCCGACGACAGCAGCGCCAGGCCGCGCGCGACATAGAGCACGCCGAGCGTGGCGATGAACGGCGCGACGTTCAGCCTGGTGATCAGCAATCCGTTGACGGCGCCGATCAATATGCCGACCGCCAGCGTGATCAGCGCGATCTCGAAGACGTTGAAATAGATGGTGTAGCCGATCTGCAGGTCGATGCCGTTGAGCACGAGATAGCCGGCCACCATACCGCACAGGCCGACGATCGAGCCGACCGAAAGGTCGATGCCGCCGGTGATGATGACGAAGGTCATGCCCATCGCCAGGAACGCGTTCAGCGCCACGTGTTTCGACATCAGGATCAAGTTGGCGGTCGACAGGAAATTCGGCGCCGCGATCGAGAAGAAGATCAGGACGGCGATCAGCGCGATGAAGGTCCTGAGCTTCATCAGCGTCAACAGCACCGAGCCGCTGGAAGCGGAGGGAGCGGCCGCCTTGGCTGGAATGTCAGTCATGGGCGGTGCTCTCCATCTGTCGAACCGGTCCGTGGCCAAGCGCCGAGGCAGCGACGAGTGCCGCCTCCGTCGCCTCGGCGCGATCGAACATGCCGGTCAGTTTTCCGTTGCTCATCACAGCGATGCGGTCGGACAGTGCCATCACCTCATCGAGATCGGAGGTTGCGAACAATATCCCCAAACCGTCGCGGGACAGTTTGCGCATGGTGCGGAAGACGTCTGCCTTGGCGCCGACATCGATGCCTCGGCTGGGCTCGTCCATCAACAGCACCTTGGGTTCGGTAAGCAGCGCCTTGCCGATCACCACCTTCTGCTGGTTGCCGCCCGACAGCGACGACACTTCCTGCGCCGGGTCGGCGACCTTGATCGCCAGTTCCCGCACCATCTGTGTCACCGCCTGCCTTTCGTCGGCGCCACGAATATGGAACAGGCGGGCAAATCGCGACAGGCTGGCCAGCGTCAAATTGCTGGCGACCGAGAGGATCGACACCAGCCCTTCACGCTGGCGGTCTTCGGGGATCAGCGCCAGGCCGCGCCGGATGCGCCGCGTCGTATCGCGCTCCTTGACCTGTTTACCGCCAATGAAGATCGCACCCGTCGAATGGCCGTGGCGGCCCATGATGCAGTCGAACAATTCGCTGCGGCCGGCGCCCATCAGGCCGTAGATGCCAAGAATCTCGCCGGTGCGCAGCGACAGCGAGACATGGTCGACGGCAAGTCCGCCGGTGGCGCGGGGCAGGCAGATCTCCTCGGCACGAAAAATCTCTTCTCCCGGAAGATGGCCGTCGGCCTTGGCGAAGTCCTTGGCATCGGAGCCGATCATCTGGCGAACGATCCACTGCGTGTCGACGTTCTTCATCTCCTCATGGCCGGTGATGCGGCCGTCCCGCAGCACGGTGATGTAGTCGCCGATGCGGATCAGCTCTTCCAGCCGGTGCGAGATGTAGACGATGGCGACGCCGCGCGCCTTGAGGTCGGCGATCACCTTGAACAGGATTTCGACCTCCGCCGCGCTCAGCGCCGAGGTCGGCTCATCCATGATCAGGATGCGCGCGTCGAGCGAGACCGCCTTGGCGATCTCGACCAGCTGCTGCTGACCGATGCGCAGATCCTCGACCAGCATATCGGGCCGGATGCCGGCTTGCAGGCGTTCCAGAAATTCCGCAGCGCGGTTTTCCTGTTGCTCGCGGTCGATCTTGCCGAAGCGGTTGGTGATCTCCCGGGTGGCGAAAATATTCTCGGCGACGCTCATGTTGCCGAACAGGTTCAACTCCTGGAACACCATGCCGATGCCACGGTTCACCGCATCGCCGGATGACGAGAAGGAAACCTCTTCGCCTTCCAGCAGGATGCGGCCGGCGGTCGGCCGTTCCACACCGGCGATGATCTTCATCAGCGTCGACTTGCCGGCGCCGTTTTCACCGACCAGCACGTTGACCGCGCCCTTGCGCACCTCGAAATTGGCGCGCTTGACCGCAACGGTGCCGGAATAGACCTTGGAGACGTCCTCGAGCTTCAGGATGATTTCGCGCTCTGCTGTCGCGCTCATGGCTTCGGCCCGATCTCTGCCTCCGCCGGCGTCACCAGCGGCAGGTCCTGGCCGTTGCCCAGCGTATAGGCACCCAGCACTTTGGCACTGCGGCCTTCCAGCGCCTCGCGCGGCAGCTTGGACAGCACCGTCTTGTCGGTGTAGCTGTTGAACGCCTTGCCGAACTGGGCGAAGTCGATCTGGTTGGTGAAGTCGTTGAACTGGATGAAGTCCAGGCTGTCGCGCAGCGCGGTGCCGCGCACCGCCGGTCCGATCTGCACCCGTGCATCGGCCTTGCCGTCGCCGTCGACATCGACGTCGACGGTTGCCGCCCGCGACTGCGTGTTGGCCGCGACGATCTTGCCTTCCAGGCGAACCGCGAAAGTCCAAGGCGAATTCGCCTGCTTGTTCGGATTGCCGTATTTGGCGCCGGCAGCCGATGGATCGGTTGTCGCCAGGGTGTGAACCTGCGCAAACGGTCCGGCTTTCTGCTGGAGATAGGGCACGACCTTTGCCGCCCATGTCTCTTCGACCATCTTGTCTGGATTGAAGGCGGGAGCGTTGTCTCCGGCTTCCGATTTCGTAGGCAGGATCTTGCAGGCGGTCAGGCTGATGCCGACCATCACGGTAAGGATCGGCCAGTTCGGCTTGGTGTTCAGCATGGCGGCCTGTCGTTCAGCATCGTGGGCGACCCACGGAAAATGGCGGCGAGGGGCGAAAACCGATTTTCGCCCCTCGCTATTGAAATCACGCTGGCTCAGTTCGTCAGCGCGAAGGTCTCCAGCTTGGCGGCATTGTCGCCATTGATCAGAACGCAGTCCATCAACTGCTTTTCCTTGGCCGGCGACTTCTTGTTCTTGATGAAGTCGTTGGCCTGCTCGACCGCCATCTGCGCCTGCGCGAAGGCCGGCTGCAGCACGGTTGCCTTGATACCGCCCGACGTGATGGAGTCCCGTACGTCGTTCGATCCGTCGAAGCCGACGACGATGACGTCCTTGCGGTTCGCCGCGGCAAGTGCCGCATAGGCGCCCATCGCCATCGTGTCGTTGCCGGAGATCACACCCTTGATGTCGGGGTTGGCCTGAAGGATCGATTCCATCTTGGAATAGGCTTCCGTCTGGCTCCAGTTGGCCGACTGCTGGGCGACCATCTTCAGGTCCGGATAGTCGTCGATTACGTCGTGATAACCCTTGGAGCGAATGCCTGCATTGGTGTCGGATTCCTTGCCGACCAGTTCGACGAAATTGCCCTTCTCGCCCATCAGCTTGACGAACTCCTGCGCGCCGAGCTGGGCACCCTGGTAGTTGTTGGACACGATCTGCGCCACGGCGACGCCGGTGGCGTTGATCTCGCGGTCGATCAGGAAGGACGGAATGCCTGCGTCCTTGGCCTTCTGCACGGCGGCGACGGTGGCGTCGGCGCCTGCATTGTCGAGGATGATCGCCTTGGCGCCACGGCCGATCGCGGTGTCGATCAGCTCGGACTGCTTGTTGGCGTCGTCGTCATGGACCAGCACCAGCGCTTCGTAGCCGAGTTCCTTGGCTTTGGCTTCGGCGCCGACGGCTTCCGCCTTGAAGAACGGATTGTCGTGCGAGGGCGTGATAATGGCGATGAGATCCGCCGCGTAGGCGGGCACTGCCGTGCCAAGCGCCAGCATGCCGGCGAAAGCCGCAAGCGTCATTCTGCGTGTGAGTTTCATGAAGTCCTCCCGTTTGAAAAAATTGCCTTGATCGGCCAATGGCTTTGTCTGCATCCGAATTCGTCAGGCAGCGCGGGCCGCGGATCGCTTGGGTCAAAAAACCGTTGCCGGCTTACCCAAGACGGATCGTTGCTCCCCAGCCCTCCTCCACTCGCCCAGGCATCCTGCTCCCTGCGAAACCTTGTCGATCCGAGCCATGAACAGCTAAGCCAACTGGTATGATGAGTCAACCACAAATTCAGGTGACATGTACCTGATGAGCTACCAAAACCGAGGGTCGGCAATGACATGCCGGGCCCTCGAGGTGCTGCGTCAAGCACCTGTCTTCTCTCAGGTGATCCGCTGAATGCTGGCGGCGATCTCTTCCGGTTCGAACACCCGCTTCCAGTCGTCACGCATCAGCACCGGCTTGCCGAACTCGATCGCCTTGTTGCAGGCGTCCGAGAAAACGCCCTTGGTCTCGCCGAAAATGACGGCGCCGAGCACGTTCATATGGCCGAGCAGGAAGTCGAGTGCCGCCTGCTGGTCGACGCCGCGCGCCACGACCTCGTCGACGGCTTCTTTCATGACCACCAGCAACGAGGCGCACACCGTCTCCGAAAGGCCAGGCTCGAGCAGCGCCATCTGTTCGACGCTGACGCGGTGCGAACGCATCACCGGCGCCCATATGATCTTCGCGATCGCCTCGCCCTTGGCGTAGTCCTCTTCCGGCCCCTGCATCAGGGCGCTGACCATATGCTGCTTGGCCTTCACGCCGCCGAAATAATCCTTCTTCGCGGCCATGTCCGTCTCGTCATTGAAGATCGGCGGATGGCAGGGGTGGGTGACGAAATAGGTGAGGTCCGGCCGCTTCGGCAGATGGCCGGCAAAGGGTGCTGCCGCGTCGAGCACCACCACCATCGTGCCTGATACCAGCTTGCTCTCGATGCTGGCCGCTACCTTGCCGATATGCGTGTCTGGGACGGCCAGGATCACCACATCGGCGTCCTTGAGCGCCTCGTCGGCACTGACCGTATCGAAACCCAGTCCGGTCTTCAGCCGTTCGCGGCCGGCATCGCTGACTTCGACATGGCGTATCGTGTAGGGCGACCCGCGAAAATTGGTCGACAGGCGGTAGCCCATTTTTCCGCCAGCCCCGAACAGCGCAATCGTTGTCATCTGGTCACTACTCCATCTCAGCCGACGGTATCGCCCGTCGTCTACTTATCAACTGGTATAATCACGCTACCAGATTTTGGCAATCGATAATGACCGTGCGCGCAGGGTCATGCGTTTGCGGCGTAATCGCCTGCCGCCCAGCAAGCTCCAGCACGAAGATGACAATGATGTTTCGCCCACGAACTGCTCCGTGAACAGAACCTTGGATGGCGCGCTCAGGGGATACGATCAGCCCGAAGAAGCCCGCACTGGCCGTTAATGCGCATTGGCGCTCTGCCATCACCAGGGATGAGCCGGCATGTGATAGGCGGTCGGAGACTGGGTCGGGCGCTACTTCAAAAGATCGACCAGCACGTCGAAAGCGGCGTCGATGTCGGCGCGGACCGCGGCCCTGACGGCTTCCGCGTCCCGGTTTCTCAATGCCGCGAACATCGCCTGATGGTGTTCGTTGGCGGTCGAGTAGTTTCCTGAATCGTGCAGCATGTTGAAGTAGGGGCTGATCTGCAGCCACAGGTTCTCGATGATGTTGAGCATGTTCTCGGAACCGGCTGCCCGATAGATCGAGAAATGAAAGGCGTAGTTGGCGCGCAGGTAGGATTTGACGTCGCCGGCGGCATTGGCCTGTTCGAGCGCATCCAGATGCTGGCGCAACTGCGCCACGGCCTGGTCGCCCATACGCTCCGCAGCCCATGCGGCCGCGATCGCCTCGATCTCGAACCGGACATTCCTGAGGTCGACGAGGCGTGCGCGGCTTAATGCCGGAATGCCGATCGACCGACCTGAAACCACCATCAGCGCGTTGGCGGCCGTCAGGCGCCGCAACGCTTCCCTGACCGGCATCGGGCTGACGCCAAAAGCATCGGCAAGGCTCTGAACCGTGACCATCTCGCCCGGCACGATGCTACCGTCGAGGATCAGTTCGGTGACATGGCGATAGACCCTGTCCTGCAGGGTTTCCCTGGACAGGGGTGCGATCTCGACCCCCGGCTTTCTGAACGCCGATCCAGCCATCTCCCGTCAACCTTCCCGCCCAAGGGCGACGCTACCTGCATCCGGAATGCAAGGTTCAAGGTGCCGCGTCAAGCGCCCACGGGCGCCCGTTTTGATATTAAGCGATTTCATCATTGATCTTTGATCAAATCATGTTACGGTCGTCGGCATCGAATGGCAAGGGTTACGTTTTGTGCCCTTGGGAGGCATTCGATCGTTCTGTTTGGGAGGAGTTCACATGGGTATCGGATCGAAAGTCCGGCGGCTCGCGCTGCTGGCCGGCATGGCTGCATGCGCCTTCGGCCTGTCCGCCGCGCAGGCAGCCGAGAAGCACAAGATCTTTCTCAGCATGAGCTACATAGGCAATGATTGGCAAGCGGAGGCGGCCAACATGGTCAAGGCCATGGCCGCCCACAAGAGCCTGGCCGACAAGGTCGACCTGCAGGTCCAGGTCGCTGGCCCCAACGCGCAACGCCAGATTCAGCAGATCAACGCAATGGTGCAAAGCGGCGCCGAGGCCATCGTCGTATATCCGATCTCGCCGACCGCGCTCAACCAGGTCGTCAAGAATGCCTGCGACAAGGGCGTGAAGGTCTTTGCCTACGACGCCGAGATCACCGAGCCTTGTGCCTACAACGTCCACATCGACCAGCTGGAAGCCGGCAGGGTGACCGCCGAATGGCTGGTCAAGAAGCTCAACGGCAAGGGCAACATCATCGCCATCACGGGTGTCCCGGGAACATCCGTCGACGATCAGCGGACAAAAGCCGCCAAGGAAGTCTTCGCCAAATATCCTGATATCAAGATCGTCGGCGAGGCTGTCGGCATGTGGAGCCAGGCGGTCGCCCGCACCGAACTTTCGAAAATCCTGGCCACCCGCAATTGGGACGACATCAACGGGCTGTGGATGCAGGTCGGCTGCTTCACCGCCAACTCGATGCAGCTCGAGGCCGGCAAGAAGACAAGCGAACTCCTGCCTTGCGCCGGCGAAGGTTCCAATGGCGGCCGCATCCAGATGCTGCCGGAGGGCACCGAAGTCGAAGGTGCGGCCGCCCCTTACGCGCCGGCCGGCGCACAACGCATTTCCTACGCCTCGCCGCCTTATTCGGGTGCGCTGGCGCTGAAGCTTGCCGTCGAGGCGATCGAAGGCAAGGACGTGCCGAAGACCACCATCCTGCCGCTGCCGCTCGTCACCAATGAGACGATCAAGCTGTGCGACGAAGGCACATGGGCGGAGATGAAGGCCGGCTGCAACGCCTTCAAGCCGTCGCTGGTCTCCAATCCGGGCTGGTTTGCCTCGATCTTCTCGGACCAGACACCCGAGGTCGGCCTCGCGGCTGCCCTCGTCGGACAACCGGAAGAATAAGCCTCCCAAGGCGATCTTGACGATGCGCGGACATTTTCTGTCCGTGCATCGTCGGTCCATGCCAAGCCCGGCGATCGAGGACAATGACAGAACATTCCGAGCTTCCCGCCATCGAGATCGACGGCATCAGCAAGGCGTTCGGCCCGACCGTCGCGCTGGACGGCGTGTCGTTTCGGATCGCGCCCGGCAGCGTCCATGCCCTGCTCGGTGAAAACGGAGCCGGCAAGTCGACACTTGTGAAGCTGCTGTCCGGGCTGGTCCGGCCGAGCCAAGGCCATGTCCGCGTCTTTGGCAAGGAGATCGCTTACGGCGCACCGCGCGCGGCACATGCGCTCGGCATGCAGACCGCGTTCCAGGAGATGACCCTGGTGCGCGATCTCTCCGTCCTCGACAACATGCTGCTGCCCTATGCTCCCGTCGGCGTCTCCGGCCTGATCCGGCGCAGCGCTGCCCGCAAGGCTGTCCGCCGCCACATCGACGATCTCGGTTTTTCCGTCGATCTCGACGCCGAGGTGAGCGAACTCGAGCTTTCGGTGCGCCAGAAGATCGAGATCGCGCGTGCCGTCTACCGCAAGCCGCGCATCCTGCTGCTCGACGAACCGACCTCGACGCTCGCCGGCCGCGACGTCGACTGGCTGGGCGACATCATCGCCAGGCTGAAGGCGGCGGGCACCACCATCGTCTTCATCACCCACCGCATGCGCGAGGTTCGCGCTTTTTGCGAGACGTTGACGATCCTGAGAAACGGCCGCCACATCGTCACCGCGCCGGTTGCCGATGTCTCTGACGCCGACGTCATCGAAAAGATCATCGGCCGCAGCATCGAGCAGACCTTCCCGCCCAAGCCCGACAGTGCCCAGGCCTTCGGCCCGCCGGTTCTGGGCGTGCGCGACCTGAAGGTCGGGCGCAAGCTCGACGGTGCCGGATTCGACTTGCGCAAAGGCGAGATCCTCGGCGTCGCCGGACTGCAGGGCATGGGCCAGCAGGATCTGTTCCTGGCCTGCTTCGGCATGGCCGAAATCACCCGCGGCGACATCCTCGTCGATGGCCGCAAGGTCTGGCTGGGATCGCCCGCCGATGCCGTGCTCCCCAACATGGCGATCGGCCTGGTGCCGGAAGACCGCAAATCCGAAGGCCTGTTCCTGAAACTGTCGGGAAGCCAGAACGCCACGCTGCCCGTGATATCGCGCTTCACACGGCTAGGCCTTGTCGACGCGCAAGCCGAGACCCGCTCCGTCGAGGCGGCGTTCGCCACTGTCGAAGTCGATGATCGTGCGCTGTGGACGCGGGCCGCCGCATTTTCCGGCGGCAATCAGCAGAAGATCGCCATCGCAAAATGGCTGGTGGCGCAGAGCCGCATCCTGCTTTTGTTCGATCCCACCCGCGGCATCGACGTCGGCACCAAGCACGAGCTCTATGTGATGATGCGAAACTACGTCGCCGCCGGCGGCTCGATCCTGCTGCACTCGACGGAGATCCCCGAACTTGTCCACCAGTGCGACCGGGTCCTGGTCCTCTACGACGGGCGCATCGCCGCCGAACTCGAAGGCGACGCCATCACCGAACCGGCCATCATGCGCCCGGCGCTCGGGCATGCCGGGGAAGCCGCCGCATGAGCAGCGCAGCAGCCTCATCCCCCGCTACCGGCGGCGTCGGACTGCGCCGTGCGCTGATGCGCAATCGCGGCGCGCTGATCGCCGCGGCCGTCCTGGCGATCCTGCTCTTCGTTGTCGACTGGATCAGCGCCGGGCCGCTGACATATTTCGACGTGTCGTTCCTGTCGAGCGGCGCCGCCACCTCGGCGCTCGCGGCGATCGGCCAGACCATCGTCATCCTGTCGGGCGGCTTCGACCTGTCCGCCGGCGCGGTGATATCGCTGGTCAATGCCGTGCTGGCATCGAGCATGGACCCGATGGCGCCGGGCGCCAGCATCATCCTGTGGACCGCCGTCGGCATCGGCGTCGGCATGGCGGTGGGCGCCTTCAACGGCTTCTTCATTGCGGTGCTGCGCATGCAGCCGATCGTGGTGACGCTGTCGACCATGTTCATCCTGCAAGGCGTGACGCTGCTGGTGATGGACAAGCCCGGTGGCTTCGTGTCGCCCGATCTCGGTACCTTCTATCTCGGCGACGCGATCGCCGGCTGGCTGCCGATGCCGCTGGTGGTGATCGGCGTCGTCCTGCTCGCCTGGTTCTGGCTGAAGGGAACCCGCTTCGGCACAGCACTTTATGCGGTTGGCAGCGATCCGGACTCGGCCGCTTCCGTCGGCATCAATGTCGTGCTGGTGCGCTTTGCCGTCTATGTCATCGCCGGCGGCTGCTATGGCCTTGCCGGCGTGTTCATCAGCGCCCAGACCGGCAGCGGCGATCCGCTGGTCGGCAATCCGCTGCTCTTGTCGATGTTCGCGGCGGTCGTCGTCGGCGGCACGCGCCTCGGTGGCGGGCAGGGCGGCCCGGTGGGCTCTGTCTTCGGCGCCTACATCCTGATGATCGTGGTGAACATCCTGCTGGTGCTCAACGTATCGGCCTATTATTCGACCATTGCCGAAGGCACCATTCTGGTGCTGGCAGCACTTGCCGGCTCGATCTCCCATGCATCGGTGCTTGCCGTGCAATTGCGCGCCGCGCGCGCCCGGCTTGCCGCTTGGCGCGCCGGCATATTGCCCTCGCAACTCGAGCGCGTGGACCGGCGTCTCAAGATCGCCGAGCCAGCCCATGCCCAGCGCAATCCGGCATCGCCGCGCCCTGCCTTCCATCTACGCAACGCGGAAACGTTGCGCTATGCGCTGCCCGCCTATGTCTGCCTGTTGCTCATCGTGGTCGTCACGCAGGTCTGGCTCGGCCGCGCCATCCTCAATCCGGGTTACTGGAATTCGCTGCTGGTGCTGTCGTCCTTCCTCGCCGTCCTAGCGCTCGGGCAGGGAACCGTCATCCTGACCGGCGGCCTCGATCTCTCCGTGCCGTGGACGATCGGCATCTCCGGCATCATCCTGGCCGGCATGGTCAACGGCTCCGACGCGGCCCTTGTCTACGCCTTGCCGGTCGTTCTGGTGATGGCTTGCGCCATCGGCTTCGCCAATGGTTTCGGCATCGTCTATCTCGGCATATCGCCGATCGTCATGACGCTTGCCACCAACGGCATTCTGCAAGGCTGTGCGCTGCTCTATTCGCAGGGAACGCCGGCCGGGTTTTCCTCGCCGATGCTGCGCTGGGTCATGACGGCCAAGCTCGCCGGCCTGCTGACCCCAATCGTCCTGCTGATGGTCGTCTTTGTCGTCGCAGCGGTACTGCTGCTTGGCCGCACCCCGTTCGGACGACGCGTCTACGGCATCGGCAATGGGCTGCGCGCGGCGCGCTTGTCGGGCATCGGCGTCGAGCGCACGCTGATCCTGGTCTATATGCTTTCGGCCGTCTGCGCGGCTGTTGTCGGCGTCATGCTGACCGGCTTTTCGGGTCAGGCAAGCCTCGGCATGGGCGACGACTATCTGTTGCCGTCGATCGCCGTGGTGGTGGTCGGCGGCGCGCTGATCACCGGTGGGCGCGGCCACTATCTCGGCATGCTCGGCGGCGTGTTGTTGCTGACCGCGCTGCAGATGCTGCTCGCCGGCACCACGCTTCCCTATGCCACGAGGGCAATTCTTTACGGACTGGTCGTTCTGGGCGCCGTCATGGCGCTGCGCGAACGGCGGCTGCAATGAGAAGGACAGGACGATGAGCACAAGAGCCCCGGCATCTGCGGACGAATTTCTGACTGGGCTGAAAGGCCAGCGCGTGCTGGTGACGGCAGGCGCCGGCGGCATCGGTTTTGCCATAGCCGACACGCTGTCACGCCTCGGTGCCCGCATCGTCGTCTGCGACGTTTCCGACGAGGCGCTGGCCGCTGCTCCCGGCAAGATCGATCTGGTCGCCGCTGTGAAGGCGGATGTTTCGCGCGACGATGACGTCGACCGGCTGTTCGAGGCGGTCGAGAAAGAACTCGGCGGGCTCGACGCGCTGATCAACAATGCCGGCATTGCCGGGCCGACCGGCGGTGTCGACGAAATCGACCCGGCCGACTGGCGGCGCTGCATCGACATCTGCCTGACTGGCCAGTTCCTGTGCGCCCGGCGCGCCGTGCCGCTGATCAAGGCGGCGGGCGGCGGCTCGATCGTCTCGATGTCGTCGGCCGCCGGCCGCCATGGCTACGCCTTCCGCACACCCTATTCGGCGGCCAAGTTCGGTGTCATCGGTTTCACGCAGAGTCTCGCCAAGGAGCTCGGGCCGCACGCTATCAGGGTCAACGCCATCCTGCCCGGCATCATCGAAGGGCCGCGCATCGAAGGTGTTATCTCGGCGCGCGCCAAGCAGGTCGGTATCAGCCACGAGGAAATGACCGGACGCTATCTGCAGAATATCTCGCTGCGCCGCATGACCAGCCCCTATGATGTCGCATCGATGGTCGCCTTCCTGCTCTCCGATGCGGGGATCAACATTTCCGGCCAGTCGCTCGGCGTCGACGGCAATGTCGAAACACTTTGAGGAGCCGATCCATGGCCAATGTCGCAATTGTCGGAAGCGGGTTCATCGGGCGGGCCTGGGCAATCAGCTTTGCCCGTGCCGGCCATGACGTGCGGATGTGGGATCAGTCGCCCGCTGCGACCGGCGGCGCCCGCGACTACATTGCCGGCGTGCTCGGTGACCTTGCCGCAAACGACCTGCTGCGCGGTCAGTCCGTCGACACTGTGCTTGGCCGGATCACCATTGTCGCGGAGCTGGCAAAGGCGCTGGCGGGTGCCGTCCATATCCAGGAGAACACGCCTGAAAACCTCGAGGTGAAGCGGGAGGTATTCTCGCTGATCGACACGCTTGCCGATCCGCGGACAGTCATCGCCAGTTCCACCTCGGCGCTGTTGCCGTCGAAATTCACCGACCATCTGCAAGGACGGCATCGCTGTCTGGTCGTGCATCCGATCAATCCGCCCTATCTCATTCCGGCGGCCGAAATCGTGCCGGCGCCATGGACGTCCGCCGAGACGGTCGAGAGAACCCGCGCCTTCCTCATCGACGCCGGTCATGCGCCCCTGGTGATGAAGCGCGAACTCGACGGCTTCATCATGAACCGCCTGCAAGGCGCGTTGCTTGAGGAGGCTTTCCGGCTTGTCGCCGACGGCTACGCCAGCGTCGAGGATGTCGACATCGGCATCCGCGACGGGCTGGCGCTGCGTTGGTCGTTCATGGGGCCTTTCGAGACCATCGATCTCAATGCACCTGGCGGCGTGCGCGACTATGTCGAGCGTTATCAGTCGATCTATTCGAACATTTTCCCGCAGATGCTGCGGCGCGTCGACTGGGCGGGCGAGGTGATGAAAACCGTCGAAGCCGACCGCCGCGAACGCCTGCCACGCGAAAACCTCGGCGAACGGCAGGTATGGCGTGATCGTCGGCTGATGGCGCTGGCGGCACACAAGAAAAAATCGGACCAGGAGTACGGACAATGATCGAAACGAGCCGCAAGCCAGGTGCTGCGCAGACCAGGGGCAAGGTCATCATCACCTGCGCGGTGACGGGCGCCATCCACACGCCGACCATGTCGCCGTATCTGCCGATCACTCCTGACCAGATCGCTTCTGAGGCGATCGCGGCTGCCGAAGCCGGTGCCGCAATCCTGCATCTGCATGCGCGCGATCCGGAAACCGGCAAGCCCGACCAGACGCCGGAGGCCTTCGCTCGCTTCCTGCCGCGCGTCAAGAAAGGCACCAACGCCGCCATCAACATCACCACCGGTGGCAGCCCGTACATGAAGCTCGAGGAGCGCGTGCGCCCGGCCGCCCAGTTCAAACCGGAAGTCGCCTCGCTCAACATGGGCTCGATCAATTTCGGGCTCTATCACCTCGCCGACAAATACGAGACCTTCAAGTTCGACTGGGAAAAGCCGCATCTGGAAGCGACCCGCGACCTCGTCTTTCGCAACTCGTTCAAGGACATCGAGTACATCCTGGCGACCTGCTACGACAACGGCACGCGCTTCGAGTTCGAGTGCTACGACATCGCTCATCTTTACAACCTCTCGCACTTCGCCGACCGCGGGTTGGTGAAGCCGCCTTTCTTCGTGCAGTCGGTGTTCGGACTGCTCGGCGGTATCGGCACCCATCCCGAAGACGTCGCCCATATGAAGCGCACTGCCGACCGGCTGTTCGGCGACCAGTTCCGCTGGTCGGTTCTCGGCGCTGGCGCCAGCCAGCTCCGCATCGCCGCGCAATCGGCAGCGCTTGGCGGCAACATCCGCGTCGGGCTGGAGGACAGTCTGTGGGCGGGCAAAGGCAAGCTTGCCAAATCGAACGCTGAGCAGGTCTTGCTGGCCCGCAAGATCATCGAAGGGCTCGGCATGGAGGTGGCGACGCCCGATGAGGCACGCGAAATCCTGTCATTGAAAGGCGGGGACAAGGTCGCTTTCTGAGGCGGCCCGAGCAATCGCCGCGAGACGCAAAAACGGAGGAGGACGGCATGAAGATCGAAGTCGTGGTGGACGTGAAGACCACACTGGGCGAAGGACCGCTGTGGGACGTCGAACAGGAACGACTCTACTGGATCGACAGCTTCGACGGGCGCGTGTTTCGGGCGACCGCCGACGGACGCGAGATCCGGTCATGGGACGTGCCGATGAAGATCGGCTCAATGGCGCTACGCAAGGACGGTAGCGGCGCCGTGGTGTCGCTGCAGCGCGGTTTCCATCTGCTCGATTTCGCCTCCGGCGATGTGACGCTGATCCACGATCCCGAGCCGGACAGGCCAATGAACCGGCTCAACGACGGCAAGGTCGACCGGCGCGGCCGCTTCTTCGCCGGCTCGATGGACACGATGGAAGAGGGGCCGTCCGGCGGTCTCTACAGGCTGGATCCGGATTTCTCCGTCACCCGGATCGATTCCGGCATCATCTGTTCCAACGGTCCATGCTGGAGCCCCGACGACCGCACCTTCTATTTCGCCGACACCTGGACCGGCGAGATATGGGCCTACGACTACGACATCGCCACCGGTGCCGCCACCAACAGGCGTACCTTCGTGCGCGTCGACACCAGCCGGGGCGGTGCGGCGGACGGCTCGACCGTCGATGCCGAGGGCTATCTGTGGAATGCGCTGGTCTATGACGGAAGACTGGTGCGCTATGCGCCCGATGGCAGCATCGATCGCATCATCGACATGCCGGTCAAGAAGATCACCAGCGTCATGTTCGGCGGACCGAAGCTAGATATCCTTTACGTCACCTCGATGGCCAAGCCGCCGTTGCCGCGTTTTCCCGGCGACGGCGTTTTGCGCGGCAGCCTGTTCGCCATCACGGGCCTTGGCGTCAAAGGCGTTGCGGAGCCCCGCTTCGGCAGCTGACGCCAGACAAGCGAAGCGCCCGTAGCATACGCGGATCAGGCCTTCGCGCAGGCATCCCAATGAGCGGTCAACGGATCATTGGCCAAACAGGTCCGGGCGAGCCACGTTGAGCCGTTGCACCGTGCGCAGCACTTCGCGCAGATGCGCCGCCATACGCGCGCCTGCCTGCTTTGCCTCGCCGGTCTCCACGGCCTCGAAGATCGCCACATGCTGAGCGAGCAGCGTCTCGAGGTGACCCGGCTCGGGCAGGCTCAGATAGCGCACACGGTCCATCTGCAGCTTGACCACTTGGATCACCCGCCAGCTCTTGGGCAGGCCGGCCTCTTCGCAAAGGCTACGATGGAAGCCCTCGTCGAGCTCAAGAAACAGCTCGCGGTCGCCCTCGGCCACTGCCTTGGCCTGCTGGGCAAGATTCACCCTGCCTGCCGCGATGAAGGCGCTCGAACCGTGGCCGGCCAGCTTCTGCACGACGGAGACTTCGAGTGCCTCGCGAATGAACTGCGCTTCCTCGACGTCACTTAGCCGGATCGGCGCGACGAAGCTGCCGCGTTGCGGCAGGATGTCGATCAGCCCTTCATCGGCAAGCCGGATCAGCGCCTCGCGCACGGGTGTACGGCTGACACCGAGCTGCTGGGCAAGGTCCTGTTCGCTGAGCGCTTCCGACGGCAACATCGCCAGCGTCGTGATGGCGCGGCGCAGGCGCTCGTAGATCTGCGGTGAGATCGGCATGCGATTGTTGACCGGCTCCAGCACCCGCGAGGGTTCGCGCTGACCGGCGGTTTTCAGCCTGGCAGCACTGCCTGAAAATCTGGTCGCCCCCGAAAGCTTGGTCCCCATGACGAATCCGTTGCTGTGAATGGCGCTGCACTGCTCCGGTCATGACACCGCGCACGTCGCAACTCAAGCGGCAAGCAGGATTGAAGCTGTATTGACATACTACCATGGTAGTGTGTATGACCCCAGCGGGCTAGGGGAGAGGAGCCGGCATGAAGATCACGGACATCAAGGCGACCACCATCACCGTTCCGCTGGAAGCAGCATTGCGGCACAGCAACGGTACGCATTGGGGACGCTTTGTCCGCACCGTGGTCGAGGTCGAGACCGACGAAGGCATTGTTGGGCTGGGCGAGATGGGCGGTGGTGGCGCCGGCGCCGAACTCGCTTTCGCCGGCCTGAAATCCTACCTGGTCGGCCATGACCCTTTCGATCTCAACCGGATGCGCTACGCCATCTGCAATCCGACGGCGTCGCTCTACAACAACCGCACGCAGCTCCACGCAGCGCTGGAATTCGCCTGTCTCGACATCATCGGCAAGAAGCTCGGCGTGCCGGTCTACCAATTGCTTGGCGGGCGCGTGCGCGACCGGATCGGCTTCGCCTCCTATCTGTTCTTCCGTTATGCCGACCGCCGCAGCGGCAAGGGCGAAGTCCGCACCATCGATCAATTGCTCGAGCATGCCCGCGCGCTCAAGGACGAACATGGTTTTCACGCCCACAAGCTCAAGGCCGGCGTGTTTCACCCCGACTATGAGTTGGAATGTTTCAGGGCGCTCGCCGCCGAATTTCCTGCCGATACGCTGCGCTACGATCCGAACGCAGCCCTGTCGGTCGAAGAGGCGCTGCGTTTCGGCCAAGCCATCTCCGATCTCAGGAACGACTATTTCGAGGACCCGACCTGGGGCCTGGCCGCCATGCGCCGCTTGCGCGAGAAGCTCTCCATCCCGCTGGCCACCAACACCATCGTCATCGATTTCGAACAGCTCGCCACCAATGTGCGCGACCCTGCGGTTGACGTGATCCTGCTCGACACCACCTTCTGGGGCGGCATCCGCGCCTGCGTGCGCGCGGCGCAGATCTGCGACACGTTCGGTCTCGGCATTGCGGTGCATTCCTCTGGCGAACTCGGTATCCAGCTCGCCACCATGCTGCATCTTGGCGCTGTGCTGCCCAACCTCGTCTTCACCGCGGATGCTCACTACCACCACCTTGCCGATGACATCATCGTCGGCGGCAAGATGCGTTACGAGAACGGTGCGATCGCGGTGCCGGAGGCGCCGGGCCTCGGTGTCGAACTCGACCGCGACAAGCTCGCAACCTATGCCGAGCTCTACCGCTCGCTGGGCGGCTATGCCTACGACCGCGATCCTGGCCGTCCGGGCTGGTATCCGCTGCTGCCCAACACCAATTTCGCCGACCATTTGAACGATACCGTGCCCGACCTCGGGCTGGGGTGAGATTTTCCGCTCGAAATGGTCGGCGGGAGGACGCTATGACTTTCAACAGGAGGAGAACGAAATGAGCAGAACCAGAACAGCTGGCAGGGCCTTCCTTATCGCGGCGCTGCTTTCCTGCACGACCCTTGCCATGACAGGCGCGCGCGCCGATGACGGTGTCGCCAAGGGCGACACCTCGGCCAAGAAGATTGCCTTCAGCAATTCCTACGCCGGCAATTCCTTCCGCCAGGTGATGATCAAGAGTTTCGAGGAGATGGGCGCCAAGGCCGTGGCCGACAAGCAGGTCGCCGCCACCGCCGTCGTCAGCTCGAACAATTCGGTGACCGAGCAGGCGGCGCAGATCGAGAACCTGATCCTGCAGGGCTATGACGCGATCATCGTGCTTGCCGGCTCCGACACCGCACTCAACGGTGCCATCAAGGATGCCTGCAATGCCGGTATCACCGTGGTTGCCTTCGCCAGCGGCGTCACCGAGCCTTGCGCCTATGTCGTCGACTACAACCTCGATTCCTATGCCAAGGCAGAACTGGATTTCATCTCCAGCAAGCTCGGTGACAAGCCGGCCAACATCCTCGAGATCCGCGGTATGGCCGGCGACGGTTTCGACAAGCGCCTGCATGAGGGCGTCGAGAAGGCGATGAAGGCGCACGCCAGCTACAAGGCTGTCGGCGAGGTCTATGGTCAGTGGACGGCCACCGTGGCACAAAAGGAAGTGTCGGGCATCCTGCCGTCGTTGCCTCAGGTCGATGCGGTGCTGACGCAGGGCGGCGACGGCTATGGCGCGGCGCAGGCATTCAAGGCCGCCAGCCGGCCGCTGCCGATCATCATCATGGGCAACCGCCAGGACGAATTGGCGCTGTGGAAGCAGGAGCATGATGCCGGCGGCTACGAAACCTTCTCGCTGGGCGCCACGCCCAGCGTCTCGCAGGTCGCGTTCTGGGTCGCGCAGCAGATCCTGGCCGGCAAGCAGGTGCCGAAATTCGTCGAGGTGCCGCTCCTGCAGATCAATCAGCCTGACCTCGACGCCTGGCTGAAGACGGTTCCCGCAGGCGGCGTGGTCAATGCCGAATACCCGCAGGAGCTGGTGGCCAAGATCATCGACGCCAACGTAAAGAAGGAGCCTCTGCCGGGCGTTCCCGCGCCGAAATGAGCAGCATGGCCGAATGATGAACGATCCCACGTCGCCCAAAAGGGACGCAGCAGAGACGGTCAATGCCGACGGCCTCCTCATCGAGGTGCGCGATGTCCGCAAGCACTATGATGCCGTGCATGCCCTGGGCGGCGTGGATTTTCATCTCAAACCCGGCGAGGTCGTTGGCCTTGTCGGTCACAACGGCGCCGGCAAGTCGACGCTGATGAACGTGCTGGCCGGCACCATCGAGCGCAGCAGCGGCAGCTTTCGCCTCGGCGGACGTGAGATCGGTGCCTGGAGTGCGGCCAGTGCCCAGCAGGCCGGTCTGCGCTGTATCTTCCAGGAACTGTCGCTCTGCGCCAATTTGACGTCGGCGGAAAACACCCGCATCGTGCACAGGTCCTTGCGTGGGTTGGGCTGGCGGCGGCGCGCGCGCCAGGTGATTGGTCCGGTGCTGGACGAGATCTTCCCTGGCCACGGCATCGATCTCGACAGGAAGGTCGCCGACCTGCCGATCGGCGAGCGACAGATGGTCGAGATCGCCCGCGCCTTCACGCAGACCAGCATCAAATTGCGCGCCGTCATTCTCGATGAGCCGACCTCGGCGCTCGGCCATGAGGCGACGGAACAACTGCTCGCCCACATTCGTCGTGCCGCAGGGCGTGGCATCGCCTGCATCCTGATCACCCATCGCCTCAACGAGATCCTCGCCGTCTGCGACCGCACCGTCGTCATGGTCGACGGCAAGGTCGTCGCCGAGCGGCCCACCGCCGGCCTGTCACGCGCCGCGCTGGTCGAGTTGATGGGAAGCATCGAACGGCCGCGTGAGCGCACGGCCGGCAAGGTGGCCTCGGTGCAAGCTCCGGTTATCCGGCATGCGGGTCGCGACACCACAGATCTGACCATCGACGTCGGCAAGGGTGAGGTCATCGGCTTCGCCGGGCTCGACGGCCACGGCCAGCGCGAGCGGCTGCGCGCGATGTTTTATGCCTCGCGCCGGCAACGCGAGGCCTTGCCGGGTGCCTATGTCGCCGGCGACCGCGGCTCGGAAGGCGTGTTTTCGCTGTGGTCTATCGCCGACAATCTGACCATCCGCAGCCTGAATGCACTGACGCGGGGCGGCATGATTTCAGGCGCCGCCGCCCGCAAGCTGGCCGAGACCTGGTCGAACAGGCTCAACGTCAAGGCGCCTTCGATCGACACGCCGATCCTGTCGCTGTCCGGCGGCAACCAGCAGAAGGTGCTGTTCGCCCGCGCGCTGTCGTCGGACGCCGAGGTGATCTTCCTCGACGATCCGATGCGCGGCGTCGATGTCGGCACCAAGCAGGAGGTCTACCGGCTGATCCGCGCGGAAGCCGAGAACGGACGCGCCTTCGTCTGGTACACAACCGAACTCGAAGAGCTGACCAATTGCGAGCGCATCTATGTCTTCCGCGAGGGCCGCGCCGTGACCAGGTTGGAAGGCGAGGCCATCGAGACCGGCCGTATCCTGCAGGCGTCGTTCGGAGGCGACCATGTCTGACGCGCCTGCCCGAGTTCCGGCCCGTTCTCCTTCCAATCCGCGCTCGGCCTTGCTCAATGCGATGCAGGTCGGCCTGCCGGCAATCGCGCTGCTGGTCATGCTGGCCATCATCTTCAGCATCCGCCCGGCGGCGATGAGCTATTTCGGCTTCCATCTGCTGTTCAAGCTCTCGGTGCCGCTGGTCTTTGCCGCACTGGCGCAGATGATGGTGATCATGCTGGGCGACATCGACCTGTCGAACGGCGCCTTTGTCGGGCTGATCACCTGCATCACGGCGCTCTATCTCGGGGATGCGCCGGCAATTGCGGCGCTGTGCTACCTGGTCCTGATCGCCGCCTATGCCGGTTTAGGCCTGCTTATTCATGCTCGGCAATTGCCCTCGATCATCGTGACGCTGGGCATGTCCTTCATCTGGCTAGGCATCGCCGTCATCCTGTTGCCGGCACCGGGTGGCTCGGCACCCGCATGGCTTGCCGCCTTCATGAGCTGGCAGCCGCCTTTGATGCCGCTGTCGATCTGGCTGGCGGCACTGGCGGCGCTTGCCGGCCATCTCGTCATCTCACGCTCCTCCTATGGCGTGGTGTTGCGCGGCGCAGGCGGCAATCCGCGCGCCGTCCAGCGCGCCGGCTGGTCCGTTGTCGGCATCCGCGTCGCTGTCTATGCCGCCGCCGGCCTGCTCGCCTGTCTGGCCGGGCTGACGCTGACCGGCCTCACCACATCGGGCGACGCCAATGTCGCGCCGGCCTATACGCTGCTCGGCGTCGGCGCGGTGATCCTCGGCGGTGGCGCTTTCACCGGTGGCGTCGTCTCGCCGGTCGGCACGGTGGTCGGCGCTCTGACGCTGTCGCTCGCGGGCTCGCTTTTGTCTTTCCTGCAGGTGCCGCCGACATGGCAGATCGGCGCCCAGGGCGTCATCCTGTTTCTCGTGCTGGCTGGGCGCGTGCTTTTGTCGGAGCGGACGCGATGACCCGAAGACTGAGCCTCGCGCCATGGACCTACGGCTTCATCGTGGCACTCGCCATGTGGCTGGCGACGACGGCCTATTCGGGTATCGGCAGCGCCGGCGCCACGCTTTCGGGGGCACTCGCCTTCGGCGCCTTCAGCGTCGTGGTGGGAACCGGACAGATGTTCGTCGTCGCCTCCGGACCGGGCAATATCGATCTGTCCGTGCCATCCGTGCTGACACTGGCTGCCTATGTGTCGATGACGGTCATGCAGGGGTCCGACGGCATGCTGTTGCCCGGCCTGCTTGCAGCACTTGCGGTTGGCGCTGCCGCAGGTGCCGCGAACTTCCTTGCCATCGTCGCGCTCAGGCTGCCGCCGATCATCGCCACGCTTGCCTGGAGCTTCGTCTTCCAGTCGCTTGCCTTCAATCTCGGCGGCCAGGCGACACTCAAGCCGCCGGCCGGCCTTTCCCGCTTTACCTCGATGAGCCTTGGCGGCGTGCAATTCATGCCGATCGCCGTGATGGTGCTGACGCTGGTCGCCATGGTCGCTCTCAAACGCACGGTCTGGGGCCGGCAATTGCTGGCCACAGGCCAAAGCGAACCGGCGGCACGGCTTGCCGGTGTCGAGGTCGCCCGGGTGCGGCTGATGGCCTATATGCTGTGCGGCACGGCCGCCGCGCTCGCCGGCTTCCTGCTTGCCGGCTTCAGCGGCGGGGCAGCACTCAACATGGGCGACGCCTATCTGATGGAATCGATCGCCGTGGTGGTGCTTGGCGGCACCAGCGTCGCCGGTGGACAGGCCAACGCGGTAGGCATATGGGGGGCTGCGCTGTTCTTCAACCTGATGTCCACCATGCTCAACACCTTTGGCATCCAGGCAGGCGTGCGCTTCCTTTTGACCGGCGTGCTGATCATCCTGATCGTCGCTCTCGTGCCGAGGCCTCGCGTCAGATGACACCCGCCACCGATACGCTCGCCGGGCTGTTCGAAACAAAGGCAGTTTCCTTCGTCGACCTGACGCATCCGATGAAGCCCGGCATGCCGGTGTGGCCGACGCACCCGCATTACTGCCAGGAGATGGTGGAATCCTATGACCGCGGCGACGTCGCCTGCAACCATGCGTTGGCTATGAGCGAGCACACCGGCACGCATTTCGACGCGCCGGTCCATTTCATCCGCGGCGGTGCTGCCATCTCGGACATTCCGGTCGAGCGTTTCTTCGGCCGCATGGTGACGATCGATGCGCGGGACTGCGCGCCCCGGCAGGCGGTCGAGCCGGATTCTATCTTCGCTTTCGAGGCCGAACAGGGCTGCGTACGGCAGGGCGACGCCGTGTTCTTCCGTTTCGGCTGGGACCGGTTCTGGGACGATCCGGCCGCGTTTCTCGCCGACTGGCCCGGCCTGTCGCGGCAAGCAAGCGAATTGCTGGTCGAGCGCGGTGCGCGCATCGTCGGTTCGGACTGCCTGTCGATCGATTGTTTCGGCAGCGAGGATTTCCCGGCGCACAATACGTTGCTTTCAGCCGGCATCCTGATCGGCGAGAATTTCGCACGGCTTGGTGACTTGCCGCCTCGGTGCTTCCTGATCAGCTTGCCGCTGGCGATCGAGGGCGGCAGCGGATCGCCGCTGCGCGCCATCGCGCTGGTCGAGGGCTAAACCGGCTCAAGAGAAATCCAGCTGGACCTTGAGCGTGCGCTGAGGTTCCTTCTCGATCAGGTCGAAGGCGGCGCGCGCCTCCGTCGCCGCGAAGACCTGTGTGATCATGCCTTGCGGATCGAGCCGCTTGTCGGCCAGCCATTCGACGACGCGCGGCAACAGCCGGCGGTTCAGGCGCGAGCCGACGATGGTCAGTTCCTTGCGCACCACTTCCTGCTGGCTGAGGTTGGATGGGGCGTCCGAAAAGCCGAGCAGGCCGATGCGGCCCGCCGGGCTGGCCAGCCGGCAAGCCTCGTCAAGAAGTGCGGGAATGCCGGCGCCGTCAATGACCAGCGTCGGGCCAAGACCGTCATTTTCACCGCGCACCGCGGCCGGCACGGGATCGCGCACGGAGTGAATCACCCTGTCGGCGCCGAAGCGGAGCGCTCGCTCCAGGCGGGCTTCGTCGATATCGGCAACGATGCAGCGTGCGCCCTTGAGCTTGGCGACCTGCAGGACAGTGACGCCGACCGTGCCGGCGCCATAGATCAGCGCCGTGTCCTCGGGTCCGCAACCGGTACGATCAAGCACATTGGCGGCGATGGAAAACGGCTCGGCCAGTGCCGCCAGCCCAAACGGCATATCCCTTGGAACCGGTATGACATTTGCCGCCGGCACCGCCACGAAGGCGCGAAAACCGCCGTCGCGGTGAACGCCCATCACTTCGAGGTTGGCGCAGACATTGGAGCGGCCGACCCGGCAGGGATAGCAGTGGCCGCACGACACCACGGGATCGACCACCACGCGGTCTCCCACCGCTATGCCGGTCACATTGCGTCCGAGCGCTGTTACGGTGCCGGCGAATTCATGGCCGATGATGCGCGGATAGACGGCGAACGGATTGGAGCCGTGCAATATGTGAATGTCGGAGCCGCAGATGCCGGCACGGCTGACATGAACGACGACTTCGCCAGTGCCGGGCTCTGGCATGGCGCCCTGCCGGACTTCCAGCGACTGCGGTGCGCGAACGAGAACTTCAAGCATGGCCTCACCACTTGTATACTAGTCGACAAGTGGCTCAATCTCGCTGTGCCGTCAAGACGCAAGCGCTCATGGCGGCGGTAAGACGGCCTCTTACCTGACACGTTCCTTCACGAAATCGGGACGGGCGTCCGCTGAAACGCAAATGTGCCTGGCGACGGCAGTTCGGACTCCCAATGCGCTGTCCTGCCGATCTCCTCTCGAAGGGGTCGGCAGTCAAAATTTGTTGACTTCCATCAAAGAGGAAATGACTACCGCTTGCCTGCTTGTCGGACCATAAGACAGGCCGTGTGATCGGGCCTCGGCTGGCTTGCCGCACGGAAGGCGACCTTGCCTTTGAACGCGGACGCGCCACCTGGAATAGAGCAGCCGCTTGCATGACGGAATTGGCAATAGAATTGGAACAGCCTCAATTTGCCACCGAGCGCGACCCGAGGCTGAGATTGATCATCCCAATCATCGTCGCCATCGCCTTTCTGATGGAGCAGCTCGATTCCACCATCATCACCACCGCGATCCCCGCCATCGCACGCAGTCTCGACACGACGCCCGTCAGGCTGAACCTGGCGATCACCACCTACATTCTGACGCTGGCCGTATTCATTCCCGTCAGCGGCTGGTTCGCCGACAGGTTCGGTGCGCGAAAAGTGTTCGCGCTGGCGCTTTTCACCTTCACCCTCGGCTCGGCGCTGTGCGGCATGGCCAACAGTTTCGGCATGCTGCTGGCGATGCGCGCCCTGCAGGGGCTGGGCGGCGCCATGATGACGCCGGTCGGGCGGCTGATCCTGCTGCGCAGCTTCCCACGCAGCGGGCTGATCACCGCCATGACCTACACGACCTTGCCCGCCATCATGGGGCCTGTGATCGGGCCGCTGCTCGGCGGCCTGTTGACCACTTATGCCTCATGGCGCTGGATATTCTATGTCAACGTGCCATTCGGTTGCCTCGGCATTCTGGCGGCGCTGCGCTTCGTCGACGATTTCCGCGAGGAAGCGGTGCAACGCTTCGACTTTGCCGGGTTCCTGATGGTCGGATGCGGAGTCGCGCTGCTGCAGTTCGGACTGGAAAGCATCGGTAGGCCAATCATCTCCGTTTCGGCGACAGCGTTGGTGTTGGCCGCGGCGATCCTGCTGCTGCTCGCCTTCGGGCGCTATGCGCGCCGCGTCGTTGCACCGGCAGTCGATCTGACACTGTTTCGATTTCGCTCGTTCTGGGTCGGTACGCTCGCAGGCGGCCTGTGCCGCGTTGGCCTCAATGGCGTGCCTTTCCTGTTGCCGCTGATGCTGCAGGTCGGCTTTGGCATGAGCCCGGTCACCTCGGGCTCGCTGACATTCGTCGGCAGCTTCGGCGCCTTGCTCATTCGGCCGCTGCTGTCGCCGCTGTTGCGGCGCTTCGGTTTCAATGTCGTGCTGATCGGCAGCGCGGTGGTTGGTTCCGCCGCTGTCGGGGGCTTCGCCTTGATCGAAGCCGATACGCCGCACTGGATGATCGGCCTTTACGCCTTTGTCTTCGGGGTCATCCGGTCGGCGCAGTTCATGACCTCCAACACGCTTTCCTACGCCGACCTGCCGGCCGACAAGCTCAGCCGCGCCACCAGTCTCGGCGGCGTCCTGCAGCAACTCAGCGTTTCCCTGGGCGTTTCGATCGCCGCCATGGTGCTGGGCCTTGTCGCAGGAGAAACCCACATCGTGACAGCGGAACGCTTCCACCAGGTGTTCCTGCTGACCGCGGTCATCCCGTTGCTGTCCGTCCCCGGCTTCCTGTACCTGCGTGCCGAGGACGGCGTGCAGGTCAGCGGTCATGTTCGATCGGGTAATTCTCGCAAATGATGCCAGATGCATTCTGCGTTCAAAAAGGATTGCCTCGCCGGATCGGTCGATTATCATGAACGGCGATACCGTATGGCTGAGGGCAGCCCCACAGCGCTCTTGGCGGCGGATAGTGGGAAATGATCGCGCTGGCGAAACGGGAAAACGCGATGGTGTGGGTTAAGAAGCCTTCGGCTGACGAGAAGCTGGCCATGGCTGCCACTTGCGAGCGTTTCATCGCCGAGGTTCTGAAGCCTCGGTTCATCCACGGCCAGCCGAATCGGCTCGACCATCCGCTAGACATTTTCGGCAAGTGGCGAGGAAGCAAATACGGTTTCTCAGCGCGCTACCGTTCGGATGACGGTGAAGAATTCAACGCTCCCTTCGCCCGGCTCGATCATGTGGAGGAGCATCTCGCCGAGACCCGGTTCGACCTCATGTGGCACAGGCACACCGGAGCATGTGGGCGGCTGCATGCGACCGTTACGTTGGACGAAGCCCTGCGTCTCATCTCGGCTGACTCGAGGCTCCAGCCGCCACTATGAACCGCAAGAACAGCCGACCCCGTTTCGATGTCGATGCCCTGCGCGATCTTGTCGGCACCAAGGTGTACTCGCGCGGCGAGGCCTACTGGCGTGACGGGCTGGTGCAACTGCTGACCGTTGGGCCCAAGCGCGTGCTGGCGCAGGTTGCCGGCACGGAGGACTACCGTGTTGAACTGACGGGGCGTGGCGAGTCGGTCGACGGTTCGTGTTCCTGCCGCGCCTTCGGCGACTGGGGCTATTGCAAGCATTTGGTGGCGACGGCGCTGGCGGCAAACGCGATGGGCAGCGACACGGAAGCGCAAAGCATCGATGTGTTCACGCGTATACGCGAACATCTGGAAGGCAAGAACAAGGCGGCGCTTGTCGATATGATCATGGATGTCGTCGAGCGCGATCCTATCCTGTTGCGTAGGCTGGAAATGGCCACGCTGACTACGCAAGACGGCGACGAGGCGGCCATCGAGGCGCGTCTCGGCAAGATGATCGACGGCGCAACCGCCACGAATGGCTTCATAGATTACCGCGAGGCGCCCGACTGGGCCCAAGGTGTGGACGAGGCGCTCGATGTGATCGCCTCGGTCTCGAGCAAGCATGCGGGCATCGTTATACGGCTCGCTATGCGAGCCATCGATCGGATCGAGGCTGCCATCGAGGTCGTGGACGATTCCGATGGCCATTGCGCCCCACTTCTCGACCGGGCATGCGAAATTCACTGCAACGCTGTCTCGGAGGCGCCTTGCGAACCCTTGTCCCTGGCGCTTGACCTGTTCGCGCGCGAGATGAATGGTGGCTACGACACCTTCGGTGGCGCGGCTGAGCGCTATGGCGATATCCTCGGCGAGGAAGGATTGGCCGAATACCGTCGCCTGGCCAACGAAGCCTGGAATGAACTGCCCGCAACCGCCGGCAAGAATCGGATAGGTCACGGACTGTCCGGCGACCATTTCAGGCTGCAGGAAATCCTCGACTTCTTTGCTGACCGCGATGGCGACCTCGAGGCACGCATCGCCCTTCGCGCCAAGCATCTGTCCTCACAGCAAGCCTATCTGCAAGTCGCCAAATTCTGCCTCTCGCACGGTCGCGCCGAAGAGGCTTTGCGCAGGGCCGAGGACGGCCTGTGGGTGTTCGAGGATGATCGACCCGACGAGCGGCTCATTTCCTTTGTAGTCGACCTGCTGACCACGGCCGGTCGCGATGCGGACGCCGAAGCGCATCTGTGGCGCGCATTCGAGAAGGCACCGAGCTTCGGACTGTATCAACGGCTGTGCAAGACGGGCACGGCGACGCGCGATCGAGTAATCGAGCGCCTCCAGTCCAGGCTAGCGCGCGAGAAGCCGTCCGCCTGGCATTATCCGGCCGATCTGCTCATCAGCATCTTGATTGAGGAGAAGCAGTTTGATCTGGCGTGGGCGAACACGCGCGCACATGGCGCTTCCGAAGGACTGAAGGAAAAGCTCGCGCAGGTCAGTGAAGCCACGCATCCGCGCGAGGCACTGAAGATCTATGCGGAACGCGTAAACCAACTGGCCCAGTTTGGCGGTAACGGCGCCTATGCAGAAGCGTCAACCCTGATCGGCCGTATGGCCGGCCTGCGCGGCGCGTCCGAACATGCCGCGTATCTGGCGGATGTGAAAGACCGCTTCGGCCGCAAGCGCAATTTCATGAAACTGTTGGCCTGACATGCGGCGCGCGGCGATTGACGAGCAAAATCGCTACATGCTGGAACGCCAGCAGCAGTTCCGCGCGGCGGCGGATGTCGTCACCGATGCTTGGACGCGTTTTCGAGAGGTGGGGGCGGTGGCCGTTATCGGCTCTGTCGCGAAGCCGCTTTGGAAAGAGGTGCCGCGCTTCAGCGAATTCCGGCGCGCTCGGATCGAGGTCTGGCATGAATGTAGCGATCTCGACCTGGCGCTTTGGCTTGACTCGCAGGCTCGTCTAGGCGAACTGCGTCGCGCCGCCGTTCTTGCCCTGCGTGAGGCGTTTGAGAAGGGAACAGGGATCAGCGTTGCCGATCACCAGCTAGACGTTTTTCTGATCGAACCCGGCAGCGACAGATATCTGGGCCGGCTCTGCAAGTTCAGTCAGTGTCCGAAGGGAAAGCTCGACTGCCTGGTTCCCGGGTGTGGCGAGATCGCCTTCAACAAGTGCGTTGCCGACTTCACGCCGCATGCTGATCTGCTCGCCCCAGCTCAAGGCGCGATGCTCTACAAGCGTGGTGTCGGGCGGATGCGCTCCGCGCTTGACCTGCCGCAGACTGGCTGAAAGCCCGCAGGGCTGGGCGAGCCGCGCCTTCAGTGCTTCAGACGATCGTCTCATATGCGCGAATCGGGACGTTGCCTTGCGGAGGCGGGTGGCGTCTTGCGGAGGAAGTCTGCTTGGCGCGGGCAGTGTGTATACGGGCATACCTATATCCGCATGGGTTTTTCAATTAGGCTCGATGCTGTGTGAAAACGGGGAGCATCGATTGCGAGGATTTGCGGAAAGCGTGATGCAGGGGCCGCGGACCGTGGCCGAACAGGTCGCCAATGTCCTGCGCGAAGCGATTGCCAGTGGAACCATCAGGGCGGGCACGCCGCTGCGCCAGGATGAATTGGCCGAGCAGTTTGGCTTCAGCCGCATGCCAATTCGTGACGCCCTTCGCCAATTGGAAGCCGAAGGTATTGTTTCCATTCATCCCACAAAAGGCGCGCAGGTCGCCCGGATGGACGGCGCCGAGATCAGTGAAATCTACGCGCTACGCGAGCTGCTCGAAAGCGAGGCGCTCCGGCTTTCGGTACCCAGCCTCTCCGGCGCGAAGTTCGACGAGGCCGAACAGGTGCTCGACCAGATCGACGCGGAGCGCAATGTCGGCCGATGGGGTGCGCTGAACCGTGCCTTTCATCTGGCTCTCTACGATGCCTGTGGCAACCATCGATTGCTCGGCCTGATCGAGGCGCACCACAATGCCGCCGATCGCTACGTCCGCATCCTGCTGTCGAACCTGGACTATCGCAGCCGCTCGCAGACGGAGCATCGCGAGCTGCTGGCCGCCTGCCGGCGGCGCGACGGCGACAGGGCCATAAGCATTCTGAGGCAGCATCTTCGCGAAGGAAGCGAGACGCTGGTCCGCGCGATCAGGGAAGATGGCCTGTCGCGAGAATCCTGACGGCGTGGCTCATGGGCATGCGATGGGCTTCAGCCCTGCGCCGGCCTGCGTTCGACGATGTAGATGTGGTCGGCCGCCAGCACCACTTCGCCGCGCTGGTTGATCACCTCGCAGCGTTCGATCACCCGTCCCGCCCCCGGCCTCTTCGGGTCGTCTTCCCTGGCCGTAATTGTCGTGCGCGTCCGGATCGTGTCGCCGATGAACACCGGCTTGATGAAGCGCAGCCGGTCATAGCCATAGGAAAAGGCAACAGGATTGATGACGGTTGCCGTCAGCCCGATGCCGACCGAGAACACCAGCGTGCCGTGCGCGATGCGCTGGCCGAATGGCGTCGTCTTCATGAACTCGGCGTCCATGTGGTGCGGGAAGAAATCGCCGGTGTGGCCGGCATGGACGATGAAGTCGGTCTCGGTGATGGTGCGGCCGCTGGTCAGGCGCGACGCGCCAATCTCATAGTCTTCGAAATACTGAATCCGTTCCATCAGGGTCTTTCCGCAATCGGCGTCGCCGGTGCCGCACTCGACTGATACGCCGCCTCGACCAGCGCCATCGTGCTCCACGCGTCCTCGACCGGGCTGATCAGCGTAGCATCTTCTCCGGTGGCAAAACGCTGGACATTGGCCATGCGGCCGACGAAGGCGTCGGGAAACCACTCGCCGGCCAAGGGCACTGCGATCCAGTCCGTCCCGCCTTTCGGATAGATTTCCAGCACATCCGGCTCACCTGTGGGATAATCGAGGTTGAGACCCAACTTGAGATAGGCTGCTCCCTCGGTGCCGCAGATGCGGAACTCGCAGGCTTGGTGCCGGCGGCCGAACTTGTGGTCGTGGTTGATCGACAGCGCGCAGCGCATGGTGTTGCCATAGTCGAGAATGGCGCTGGTGCGCGTCTGCGCCACGGCATGATTGGGATGGCCGAGCGTCTTAGCGTGCACGCCCTTGGGGTCGCCGAGCAATTGCCTGATTAGGTCGAGATAGTGGATCGAATGCATGGCGATCTCGACGCGCGGCGCCTTGAGCAGGAATTCCCAAAGCTGCCACGGTGTCGCCAGCGCCAGCCAGGCATCGAAGTCGACGATCTCGCCGAGCCAGCCCTTGCCGACGGCATCTTGGAGCGCCAGCATCATCGGCGCGAAGCGCAATTGGAAGTTCACCGCTGCGTGCAGCTTCCGGGCGCGGCAGATCTCGAGGATCGCGGTCGCCTCGGCAAGATTGCTGCCCATCGGCTTCTGGATCAGCGCCACCGCGCCATCAGGCAAGGACTTCAGCACATCGGCATGACGCGACGGCGGGGTGGCAAGGTCGAAGATCGCGCCCTCGACGGCAGCAGCTTCTTCGACCGACCCAAAGGCCGTCACGCCCCATTGGCTGGCCAGCTTTTCGGCCCTGGTATGATCAGGATCATAAAGCCCGGCAACCGGAAAGCCGGCCTTCCGGTAGGCCGGGAAATGCGCGTCGCCGACGATCGATCCGGCGCCGAAGGTGACGATCTGCCGGGGCTTGGAGGGTTTTGGCCAGGATTGAACGAGCAAGGCAGGGTCGAAACCGCCTTCAGTCATGATGGAAGACCTCATCCATCTCGGCCCACCACTCGCCCTCTTTGCGCGTCGCCAGCGGCTCCTGGCACGGCATGCAGACCGCCCACCATTCCTGCGTCTTCGGATCGGCCGCCATCTTCGCCATGTCGGCCTCGTAGTCGCTGCCGTGGTATTCGAAGGTGCTGAACAGCACGTTCTCCGGCCGCTTCAGGTAGATCGAGTAGTTCTTGATGTTGCAGGCGGAGATCATGGCCAGCACGTCGGGCCAGACGGCGGCATGGAGGCGGACATACTCCTCGACCTTTTCCGGCTTCAGCCCCAGAACCATTCCCATCCGCTGCATATCATTCTCCTATTTCGTGATCGCCGTGGTGAATTCGGCGATGCTCATGGCCTTGACCGCGTCCCAGTCCCAATCGATGCCGATGCCGGGTTCGTCGGGCGCCAGCGCCTGGCCATCCTCGATGCGGAGGCGCTTGCCGGTCAACTGGTCGAGTTGCGGAATGTACTCGACATATCGGCCGTTCTGAACAGCGCAGGTCAGGCTGACATGCAGCTCCATCAGGAAATGCGGGCAGACCGGAATGTCGAAGGCCTCCGCCGCGTGCGCGATCTTGAGCCAGGGCGTGATGCCGCCGATGCGGCCGACATCGACCTGCACGATCGAGCAGGCGCCTTTCTGCATGTACTCGCGAAAATGGCGAATGGAGTAGAGCGACTCGCCGATGGCAATCGGCGTCGGCGTCGAGTTCGACAACCGCACATGCCCGTCAATGTCGTCGGCCGGCAGTGGCTCCTCGATCCAGGCGAGGTCGAGGTCGCGTAATCTTGCCGCGCGCCGGATCGCCTCGTCGACCGAAAAGCCCTGATTGGCGTCGGTCATGATCTCGTAGCCGTCGCCGACCGCCTTGCGCACCGCCGACAGGCGCGCCAGATCTTCCGAGCCGTGCGGCCTGCCGATCTTCACCTTCGAGCCGCGAAAGCCCTTGGCCTTGGCGGCCAGCGCATCGTCGACCAGCGCCTGCGTCTCGATGTGCAGCCAGCCGCCTTCGGTCGTGTACAGCGGGCAGCGGTCCTTGGCGCCGCCGGCCAGCTTCCACAAAGGCAGGTTCTGCTTCTTTGCCCGTAGGTCCCACAGTGCTGTATCGATGGCCGCGATGGCGATGGCGGTGATGGCGCCGATGGTCGTGGCATGCGTGGCGAATTCGAGATCGTGCCAGATTGCCTCGATCATGTCGGGGTCGCGGCCGATCAGGCGCGGCACCAGATGGTCGGACAAAAGCCGCATCACCGACGAGCCGCCGGTGCCGATCGTGTAGCTGTAGCCGGTGCCGACCGCACCGTCGGAATCGGTGATGGTGACGATAGGCGTTTCCTGGCTGACGAAGCTCTGGATGGCGTCGGTGCGCTTGACCTTGGGCACAAGGTCCACCATCCGAAGGTCGACTTTCTCAATTTTGGCCATGCCGATCAGCTCCGCAATGTCTTTCCGGTCTCGGTGGCAAACAGGTGCGCCTGCGACATGTCGAGGCTCATGGCGACCCGCTCGCCCGGCCGCAGTGGCCTCGGGTTCAGCATGCGCGACACCCAGTCCGTACCGTTGAATTCGACGAACACCAGTGTCTCGTTGCCGAGCGGTTCGGTGACCGTGATCGGCAGTTCGATCTGGTGGACATCGGCCGCACCACCGGAGCTGATGCCATGGCCGGTCGGATAGATGTCGTCCGGCCGCAGCCCGAACACGACCTTGTCGCCGGTGGCGACGTTGGTCTTGAACTGGGCGGGCAGCGGCAGCTTTTCGCCGCTGGCGAAAACCATCTGGCCATCATCGATCGTGGCTTCATGCAGGTTCATCGGCGGCGAGCCGATGAAGCCTGCGACGAAGCGCGTCGCCGGCTGCCGGAACACCTCGTCGGGCGTGCCGACTTGTTCGATATGGCCGTCGCGCATGATGACGATGCGGTCGGCAAGCGTCATCGCCTCGACCTGATCATGGGTGACGTAGATCACCGTCGATTGCACCTTGGCATGAAGCTTCTTGATCTCGGTGCGCATCTGCGTGCGTAATTTGGCGTCGAGATTGGAAAGCGGCTCGTCGAACAGGAAGACGTCAGGATCGCGCACGATGGCGCGGCCCATGGCGACGCGCTGGCGCTGACCGCCGGAGAGTTGCGAGGGGCGTCGGTCCAGCAGTGTGTCGAGGCCAAGAATGGCCGAGGCCTCGGCGACACGGCGGTCCATGTCTTCCTTGGCGGCACCGGCGATCTTCAGCGAGAAGCCGAGATTCTCGCGCACCGTCATGTGCGGATAGAGCGCATAGGACTGGAACACCATCGAGATGTTGCGCGAGCGCGGCGGCAGGTCGTTGACGACGCGCCCGCCGATCTCGATCGAGCCGGCACTGATCTCTTCCAGCCCGGCGATCATGCGCAGCGTCGTCGACTTGCCGCAGCCGGACGGGCCGACCAGCGCGATGAATTCGCGGTCGGCGATGTCGAGATCGATGCCGTGCACGATCCCGATGTTGCCGTAGCGCTTGGTCAGCTTGGTGAGGGTAACGGTTGCCATGGTATCAGCCTTTCACCGCGCCGGAGGTCAGGCCGCCGACAAGGTGTTTCTGGACGACGTAGGTGAGGGTGAGCGCCGGAATGATCATCACCACGGCCAGCGCGCACATGCCACGCCAATCGATGGTGAACTCGGCCGTGTAATCGAGCAGGCCGACCGGCAGCGTCTTGGCGCTCACCGAGCGGGTCAGCTGCGAGGCCAGCGCGAACTCGTTCCAGCAGGTCAGGAAGGCGAAGATGGCGGCCGAAGCGATGCCCGGTCCGGCAAGCGGGAACTCGACCTGCCAGAACGCCTGCCAGCGCGTGCAGCCATCGATCTGCGCCGCCTCCGCGAGGTCCTTGGGCACCTGGCGGAAGAAGCCGTCGATCAGCCAGATGGTGAACGGCACGTTGAGCGCGACATAGGCAAGGATCAGCCCGAAATGCGTGTCGATGATGCCAAGCCGCACATAGAGGAAGAACAGCGGTAGCGAGAGCGCAATGCCCGGCACGGTGCGCGTCAGCATCAGGCTGAGGAAGACGCTGGATTTGCCGCGGAAGCGGTAGCGCGCGAAGGCATAGCCGCCGGCCATGCCGATGGCCACCGCAATGACTGTCGAGGTCACCGAGATGATCAGCGAGTTGCGGAAATATTCGATGACAGGGATGCCGCCCTTGCCGATGCCTGAGAACATGGCGACATAAGCGTCGAACGAGATCTCCTGAGGGATCCACACCGGTGGCTTGGCCATGATCTCGACCGCCGGCCGCAGCGACGAGATGACGATCCACAGGCCCGGCAGGCAGATGGTCAGCATCGCCAGGAACAGGCCGATGCGATAGACGACGCCCAGCAGCCGGCGCTTCAGGCGGGCGGAAGAATTCTCGTCCATCACCACTCCGCACCGATCTGCGTGCGCGCCGCGGCGAGCTTGTTGAAGAAGTAGACAGTGAAGGCGATCGACAGCAGGATCGAGAAATAGGCCATGGCGTTGGCCATGCCCATGCGCCCGTCGCTGTAGGCGGTGCGGGCCACCAGGGTCCATAGCAGTTCGGTGCGGCCCGCCGGTCCGCCATCGGTCATGATCTTGACGATGTCATAGGCGCGCGCGACGTCGAGCGAGCGAATGGTCATGGCGATGTACGCGAAAGGCATGACGAACGGCCACGTCACATAGCGGAATGTCTGCCACGGCGTGCAGCCGTCGACCCGCGCCGCCTCGATCGGCTCCTTGGGCATGGCGAGCAGGCCGGCGAGGATCAGGATGGCGAAGATCGCCGTCGACGACCAGATCTCGGCGATCGAGATGGCGATGAAGGCGAGATGGCCCTCGATCAGCCACGGTATGGCGTCTTGCGTGATGCCGAGCGACTGCAGCGCATTGTTCACCAGGCCGATATTGTCGTTGAACATAAACTTGAACTGAAAGCCGACCAGGATCGGCGAAAACATCATCGGAAACATCATCAGCGTGCGCAGGATGCGCTGGCCGCGTGTCGCTTTCTCGACCAGCATGGCAAGCCCAAGGCCAAGCAGCATTTCGAGATTGAGCGCGATGGTCAGCAGCAGCACCGTGCGACCGAACGCCCACCAGAAATCAGTGTTGGACAGGATCGAAAGATAGTTCCGGATGCCGATGAAGACGTAGAACGTTTCGGGCCGCGTCAGGCGGAACGGCGTGAAGCTGGAGTAAAGGGACAACAGCAACGGCACAACGACAACCGCCGCCAGCACGATCATGGCCGGAAGCAGCAGCAGGAATGGCGCGGATGGCTTGAAGCCCTTCATCAGAATCCTTGAGGTGTTTGCATTTGGACGGCCGTGAGTGGGCCGGGGGCGATGGGTTAGCGTAAATCGCTGGCCGCGAAACACGATCGCCTCCCCCATTTCCGATGGGGGAGGCAGCCTTGGGAGCCCGTTTCTAGAGCTTGCCGGCGTCCTGGAGGATTTGCGTCGCCTTGGCGGCCGCATCGTCCAGTGCCTGCTTGGAGGTCTTGTCACCGAGGATCGCCGCCTGCAATTCGGGATAGACGGCGTTCGAGATCTCGATCCATTCAGGCGTCTGCGGCACGGCAAACGCGTGCTTGGCCTCTTCCTGGAAGGCGGTAAGAACCTCCTTCTTGTAAGGATCGTTTTCGGCCTGCTTCAAATCCCAGTCCCACACCGCGGTGCGGGTCGGCAGCGGGCCTGCGGCGGCCTCGAGCTTCTGGCTGTCTTCGTTGGTCAGCCACCACACCAGGGAAGCCGCGGCCTCCTTGTTGGGGCAATTCTCGGTCACCGAGAAGCCATGGAAACCCGACCAGCCGGTGCGTTTGCCGGACGAGCCCTTCGGCGCGACTTTCACGCCGACATTGCCGGCGACCTTCGACGACTTCGGATCGTTGAAGAAGCCAGCCCAGCCCGGCCAGTCCAGGTTGATGGCGACGGTGCCGGACGCAAAACCCTGGCCGAGATCGTCCCAGAGATAGTTGGTGGTTCCGGCCGGTACGGCCTTGGCCTTGTAGAGGTTAACGAACCAGTCGAGCGCCCGGATGCCGGCCTCGGAATTGAAGACCGGCTTGCCGTCCTTGTCGAGATACTCGCCGCCTTCAGCGACAACCATCTCGTAGAAGCGGCCGTTGATCGCCTCTTCCTTGCCGGCGAACTGCGTGCCGTAGAAATTGGGTGGGTTGGCGAAGAACTGGGCCTGGTCGGTCACTTCCTTCCAGGTGTCCGGCGGCACCAAATCATAGCCGTACTTCGCCTTGAACTTGGTCTTGTTGTCGGCGTTCTCGTACAGGCTCTTCTGGTAGTAGAGCGCCGAAACGTCGAACTGCGCACGCGGCAGCATCTCCAGCTTGCCGTCGATGGTTGCGGACGTGATCGTCGACGGCACGAAAGCGTCGATCTCTTCCTTGGGCAGCAATTTGCTGAGGTCGGTGTAAAGGCCCGTATATTGCGGCGCAAAGGACGAATGGTTCCAGCCGACGCACCAGTTGGTGCTGCCCGAGGCGATGTCGGACTTGAGCTCCTTGTCGATGTCGAAGCCGTTCTTCTTGGTCAGGATGTTGACCTTGGCGCCGGTCGCCTTCTCCCATTCGGGAATGCGCTCGTAGAGCTTTTCATATTGCTGGCCGCCGATCAGCTTCACGTCGACGGTCACGCCTTCGAACTTGCCGGGCAGGTCGCCGGCAAGGGCAGCGCCCGCACCTGACGCGAGCAACAATGCACCGGCGCACACGCCGGACAGCAGTCTGTTCATTGGTATCCTCCCTTGGTGCCGCCTCCGCGGCGACCGCAACTCGTCTGATGACAAGAAGTGCTACATTCATATACAAACAAAACATTCATAGACACGTCAAGGCGAAATTTGTTTCCGCCGCGCACGTTCCTGCGTATATGAAGGGTGAAATTCACTGGAGGATGAGCCCATGGACGACAGCGAAGACGAGCGCTATCGCGCGCCGGCGCTCGACAAGGGGCTCGATATCCTTGAACTGCTGGCGGGCGTCGACGGCGGCCTGACCCAGGCCGAAATCGCCAAGAAACTCGACCGCAGTCCCAACGAATTCTATCGCATGCTCGACCGGCTGGTGCGGCGCGGCTACGTCACGCGCCTCGACGGCGACCGCTATTCGCTAACGCTCAAACTGTTCGGTCTGGCACAGTTGCACGCGCCGGTTCGGCGGCTGGTCTCCTATGCGACGCCGCTGATGCGTGAGCTTGCCGAGACATCGCAGCAGGCCAACCAACTCGTTGTTTTTGATCGCGGTTCTGCCGTCGTCATCGGCCAGCAAGAAGCACCGAACTACTGGGGCATATCGATCCGGGTCGGCTCCCATATCAGTCTGTTCGACACCGGCTCGGGACATGTGCTGCTCGCCTTCCGCTCACCGGAAGAGCGCCAGATGATGATTTCCGAACACGTCCGCAGCACCGACAAGACGGCGCAATCGACCGAGTTCTTCACCCGTCTCGACCAGATCCGCGACCGTGGCTACGAGATGATGGCCTCGATGCAGACAGCCGGCGTCTTCAACCTGTCCGCCCCGGTGCGCAGTTCCGACGGCAAGGCGATCGCCGCGCTGTCGATTCCCTACATCACCGTGGTCAACGCGCCTTCCGCGCCCGACATCACCAGGACGATCGAACTGTTGCTGGCAACGTGTGAAAAGCTGTCGCACCTTGCTGGATCAGCAGTCGGCTCATCGGTGTGAATTCTTATTTGAATGAAGAATTCCCCCGTGAGATGATTTGAAAAGCCAGAGGGAGGAGCCTCACCATGATCATCGATACCCATCTGCATCTCATCGATCGCTCGGCCCTGCGCTATCCCTGGCTCGCCGGCGTGCCGGCGCTCAACCGCGATTTCTCCTATGAGGACTACGCCGTGGAGGCGCAGCGTGTCGGCGTCGAGCGCGTGCTGCATATGGAGGTCGATGTCGATGCGGCCGACATCGAGGCTGAAACCGCTCGGGTCGAAGGCCTGTCACGGCAGCCCAGCAGCATGCTGGCCGGGGTGATCGCGTCCTGCCGTCCTGAGGAAGGGGACTTCGCGGCCTATCTCGAACGGCAGCGGGCAAACCTGTTCGTAAAAGGCTTTCGCCGCGTCCTCCACGTCGTGCCCGACGAGCTCTCGGAAGGTGCGGTGTTTCGCGCCAGCATAAAGCGGCTTGGCGGCACCGGCCTGACCTTCGATCTCGTCGTGCTGCCGCACCAGATCCCCAGGGCGATCGTGCTTGCCGACCTGGCACCCGATGTGACGTTCGTCCTCGACCATTGCGGCGTCCCCGACATCAAAGGCAAGAGCGAACATCCATGGCGCGAGCATATGAGCGACATCGCCCGGCGCCCGAATGTCATGGCCAAAATCTCCGGTGTCGTCGCCTATGCCGATGCCGGCAGCTGGACGGTTGAGACGTTGCGGCCGTACGTCGAGCACACCATCAATTCATTCGGCTGGGACCGCGTCGTCTGGGGCAGCGACTGGCCGGTCTGCACGCTAGGCGGCGGTCTGTCGACCTGGGTGGCGGCGACCCATGCATTGCTCTCGGGCTGCAGCATCTCCGAGCGCGACAGGCTGTTGTCCGGCAATGCCCGCAAGCTGTGGCGGCTCGACTGACTGGTCCTTTCAGATGGTTGTCGAGACGTGCCGTTCGCGGCCATAGAGCGAAACCAGCAGCACGATGACGAAGCCGAGCGCGGCCTGCACCGCTGCGGGCTGGAAGCCGAGGCCGATCAGCAGCGTGTTGATCTCGGTCAGCACCAGCACGCCGGCGATCGTGCCGAGATAGCTTCCCCGGCCACCGACAAGTGCTGCGCCTCCTACGACGACCGCCGCGATGGTCTGGAACAGATAGGGCTGGCCGACATCGCCATAGGCCGAACCGGTGAAGCCGAGCAGCAGCACCCCTGCCACGGCGGCGAAGAAAGCGCTTGCCGCATAGGTGATGACCCACATGCGAACCGGGTCAATCAGCGCCAGTGGCGCCGCGCCCGGATTGCTGCCCAGCGCGTAAAGCCGGCGGCCATAGGGCGTTCGCTCCAGCACCAGGACGACGAGTGCGGCCAGCACGACAAGGCTCGGCACCAGCCACGGCACCGGGAGCGGTCCGGCCGATCCCCCGATCGACACGAAGCTGGAAACCGCTTGCGGCGCGGAGCCCGACGGGAAGCCGGCTGTCCACAGCAGCACCAGCCCTTGCACGACCATGCCGATGCCGAGCGTGACGATGAGCGGCTGGATGTCGAGGCTGCGCGAGATCAGCCCGTTCAGCCCGCCGATGAAGAGCGCCAGCATACTGACGAGGACGCAGACCAGGACAAAATTCCAGCCATCGCCATAAAGCTGCGCCGCCACGACATTGGCAAAGCCGATGACGAAAGGGATCGAAAGGTCGATGCCGCCCATGATGACGACCAGCGTCTGGCCGATCGAGGCGACGGCGAGCAGCGAAGCGAGGACCAACATGGCGCGCACCGCAAACGGCGAGGAGTAGCCAGGAATGAGAACCGTACCGGCAAGGTGCAGAAGGACGGCGACACAGAAGGCCCCGACGACGCGGGCGTTGGTTGTCGCGAAGAGGTTTTGGCGCAAAACCATGTCAGCGTCTCCCCATGGCAAGACGTTCCTGCAGCGCTGTCAGCATCACGGCCAGCACCAGTATGGCGCCATAGGCGATCTGCAGCACGAAGGTCGAGACGTTGAACGTCGTCAGCACGCTTTGCAGCAGGAAGATATCGATGGCGCCGATCGCGGCACCCGCGACCCCGCCACGGCCGCCGGCCAGGCTGACGCCACCGAGTGCTACGGCGGCAATGGCGATCAGCGTGTAGGTCGGCCCGATATTGGGGTCGGCGGAGCCGATCAGCGCGGTTAGCATCAGCCCGGCGCATCCGCTGAAGATGCCGGTCATGACATAGGCGATGAAGCGCACGCGCGTGACATCGACGCCGGCGGTGTAGGCGGCCCGGTCGTCGCTGCCGACCGCCATCAGCTGGTCGTAATAAGGCGTACGCCGCACCAGCCACCAGGCAATGAACATCAGTGCCAGCGGCAGCATCGACAGCGGGCCGGACAGTGCCTTGAGCCAGGCCGGCGCCGGGCCGATTGGCGCCGGCAGGATGGTCAGCGTCACGCCGGTCAGGATCAAATAGGTGCCGAGCGTGGCGACGATCGGCTGGATGCGCACGATTGTCGCCAGAAAGCCGTTCGCAGCACCCACCAGCGCGCCGACGAGCAGCGCCGCCGGAACGAGCACCAGGGGTGATGAGATGCCGGCGCCGAGGAACAGCACCTGGATCGTCAAAGCGTTGACGAAGCCCATCAATGGCCCGACCGAGATGTCGATGCCGCCACGCCCGGCGAGGATGACAGGCGTGGACGCAATGGCCGCACCGATCAAGGGCGCCGCCAAGCCAACCAGCGCGCCCCAGGATCCAGGCTGGAACCGTCCGGGGCTGAGAATAAGATTGATCGCAAGCAACAAGATCAGCAGCACGACGGCCAAACCGACGCTTCGCCCAAGTGACAGGAGGCGGGAGATCTGGCTCATGCCGCACGTCCGAACATGGCTAATATCACGCTGTCGGTGGTTAGCGCATCGCCGGCGATCTCGGCGGCGACTTCATTCTCACGGAACACCAGCACGCGCTGGCACAGGAGAAGAATCTCCTCGATCTCGCTGGACAGGATGACGAGCCCCATGCCGCCGGCCGCCAGCCCGCGAAAGACGTCGTAGAGCACATGCCGCGTCGCCACGTCGACGCCACGCGTTGGATCGTTGAGGAGCAGGATCGCGGGCTCCAGCGCCAAGGCCCGCGCCAGCAGCACCTTCTGCTGGTTGCCACCCGACAAAGTGGTGATCGGTGCATCGGGCCGGGGTGCGGCGATCGACAATTTTTCGCGGTAGATGTCGTAGCGCGCCTTGCGCGCCGCCGGGCTGATCAGGCCGAGCCGTGTGTCGCGCGACAGAGTCGAAACGGCGAAATTGTCGAGCACCGACTGCGACGGGAAAATGCCGTTCGCACGCCGGTCGCGCGGTAGATAGGCAATGCCGCTGGAGACGGCTTTGCGGAATCCGGTGATCTTGCGAGGCTCACCACCGGGCAGGTCGAGCACGATTGTGCCCCCATGCGGCGGCTCCAGGCCGACCAGCATCTTGAGGAACAGTTCCTGGCCATGGCCGTCGAGGCCGGCAAGGCCTACGATCTCACCTGGAGCGATCGCCTGCGTGATCGGGCTGGCGCCGGGCGCGATGATGAGGTCGCGAACTGTGAGGGCGGCGCGATCAGCCATGCTGCAGCTCCGCCGCCGTGCGTGGCGCCATCGCCTTGAGAAGTTCAGCCGGCGTCGAAGCGCCGCGCTCCTCGGTGCGCACGACGCTGCCGCCGCGCAGGATCGAGATGCGATCCGACAGCGACATCACCTCGTCCATGCGGTGGGTGATGAACAGGATCAGGCAGCCTTCGCCGGCCAGCGCGCGCATCAGGGAAAAGACGGATTCGCGATCGGCGAAGTCGAGCGCGGCGGTGACCTCGTCGAGGATCAGGATCTTTGGGTTGCGCACGATCGCGCGGGCGAGAACGACCAATTGCTGCGCGGCAAGCGGCAGCAGGCCGGCTGGCTTGTCGAGGGGGACGTCGGTAACCGCGAAGCGCTTCAGCGCGGCTTTCGCCCGGTCACGGCGCTCGTTGCGGGGAACAGCGCGCCGGACCAGCCCGTCGAGGCCGAGCAGGATGTTATCGATGACGCTGCAGTCCGGCGCGATCAGCACCTCCTGGAACACCGTGGCGAAGCCTTGCGCCTGGAAGGCCGATGGATTGGCGCCAGAGAATGGTTTGCCGTGCAGCAGGATCACGCCGCTGTCCGGCTGGACGATGCCGGACAACAGCTTGACCATCGTGCTCTTGCCCGAACCGTTCTCGCCCAGGATGGTGTGGATGGTTCCCGCCCGAAACGCGATCGATGCGTCCGCGAGCGCGATCGTCTCGCCATAGCGTCTGGATATGGTTTTGATTTCAAGCATGTCGCATTTCGATGCTGGCAGGCCGGCTTCCCGAAAGGAGCCGGCCTGCTGAGAGGCTAGTTTCGCGCAGCGTTATTTTGCGCAGGCGTCGGGCACCTTCGAATAATCCCAGCCCTTGGTCGGCGCCGGGTTCGAGAAATAGGCGTCGAGCCATTCCTCCGGCATCGGATCCGTCGGCGGGATCGGGAAGATCGACACCGCATCCGTCGTCATGCAGTCCTTGTACCAGGCACCGAGATCGGCGGTGTGGACAGGCGGGATCGGGATCAGCAGCGTGTTCAGCTTCGGCTTCTGGCCGTCGAGCATACGCTCGCCGACGCGGAACAGCGTCTGCGCGGTCCAGTGCGGCAGCACCGCATGGCCTTCGAAGCGGTACTTGTCGGGGTTGGCCTTCCAGTAGCCCAAAGCATCGCCGGTGATCGAGCCGGTGATCAATGGCGCCGGCCGGCCGGCTTCTGCGAAGGCTTCGGCAACGACGCGGCTTTCGCTGCCTGTCGTCCACACCGCATCGATCGGCGCCGGGTTGGTGGCGATCGCCTGCAGCACCACGGTCTTGGTGACGTTGGCTGTCCAGTTGCCGTTGACGTTGCGCGAAATCTTCAGCTTCGGATTTTCGGCCAGCGCCTTGTCCGCGCCCTGGCGCTCCTGCACCACGATCGGGTGTCCGGCGATGCCTTCGACCAGAAGGATGCTGGCGCCGTCCGGCTGCGCCTTGGCGATCGCCGTCATCATGTCATAGCCCCAGCGCGCATAGTTGGAATCGACATTGATCGCGTTGGGGCTCGTCACCGAGCCGGCCGCTGTGATGAACGGAATGCCGGACTTGGCGGCAGCGTCGATTGCATCGTCGAGCGCCGTCGCCGAGCCCGGCACCGACGTGATGATAGAGCATTTCTTGTCGATGAAGGCGCGGATCTGGTTGATCTGCTGGCTGGCGTCGTTGTTGGAATCCGACACCTCGAAGCTGGAGACGGTGCCGTCGGCGATCAGCCCGTCGACAAGACGCTTCAACTCCTTGGTCACCGTGACCCGCCACGGGTTGCCCTGGTAGGATTCCGAGTGGCACCATTTCCACGGCTTTGGCGGCGCGTTGAAATTCTCCCAGGCCGAAGGCAATACCTTCTGGGGCGCTCCGTCATACTGCGCCTTGAGTTCGGTCGGCAGTCCACCGATGACGCCTTGCACATCCTGTGCAAAGGCGGCCGTTGCAAGCGAGGCAAGCGCCGTTGCGGCCAGCAGGCCGCGGATCATTCCTGTCATTCTTGTTCTCCTCCGTTCGGTTTGGTTCAGGCTCCTCCACCGGCAGCGCCGGACACCTGCACCGGGGAACTCTCCCGAAACAGGCGATTGAGATCGGCAACGACCTGTCGGGCTTGATGCCGGAAGGTCATGCCGGAAAGGATGCGTTCGGACGCGGCCTGCTGGAACGCCATGTAGCCGTCATGGCGCGGCCGCACCCATGCACCCTCCAGCGTCGCGCGCGTGTCCCGGTAGAAATTGCCGGTCGCTTCATTGACGGCCTGATCTTCCCAGGCCGCTGCATGGCCGGGCTGGCCGCCGGCGGCGGCATAGGCGCCGCGCTGGACATCGCCGCTCGAGACCCAATAGGCAAAGTTGATCGCGGCATCCCTGGCTTTGGAAAAGGCTGATACGGCTATGCCGGTGCCGCCGAGCGCCGAACCGATCGGGCCGCCGGAACCGATGACCGGAACATCGGCAAAGGCCAGCCGGTTCGCCCGAAAGCCAGTCGTCGCATAGGAAACATAGCCATAGATCAGTGGCGCGCAGACGAACCTGGAACCGGCCTCCGCCATGCGCTCCGAGACGGCAATCGGATCCATCTCCAAGCAAGCCGGATCAACGAGCGCTGCAATCTCGCGCATTGCTTCAAACACTTCGCTACCGGCGTCAACATCGATGAGATCGTGGGATGGATCGGTGGTGCAAGGACGGCCGAGATTGCCTGCGAATGTGTAAAACACCATCAACACGTGAGGCGGCCGCAGCGGCAGCAGCACACGGCCTTGCCGGGCGAGATCGAGCACCTCGCTCCAGCGCGCCGGTGGCGCCTCGATCGCATCCGGCCGCCATGCCTGGACCTGGGTTGCCGCATCGATCGGGAAAGCCCATTGCCGTCCTTGCCAGTTGTAGCTCGGATAGGACTGGCCGACGCTGCCCGAGGCAAGGGCCGTGCGTTCCGCCTCGCGTCCGGCGACATCCAGCGGCTCCAGGCAGCCTTCGGCCGTGATCTGGCCGACATGCGGATGGTCGATGACGATGAGATCATAGGCGCGCGCCAGATCCTCCACCGGGAAGGATTCGAAATCCTGCAGCGAGCGCTTGGCCCAGTTGATGGCAATGCCGGTCTTCTGCTGCCACAGCGCCGAGCAGGCGACCATCGGATCGTAGCCGCGCGCGTGGCTCCAGGTCATGCCCTTGAGTGTGGGCACGCTCACAGGCCGAACTCCGCGCGGATTGCGGCACTGTGCTCGCCGATGCGCGGCGCCGCCCGATCGACCTTGGCCCTGATGCCATCGACCCGGAGCGGCGAACTCGTCGTGAGGATCGAGACGTCATCCTCGCGCGTCACCGTCTGCAGCATATCGAGCGATTGAAACCCCTCGCTTGCCAGCATCTCGGGCCAGGTCAGTACCTTGGCGCACCAGATGTCGGCCGGCTCGAGGATATCAAGCCATTCGTCGATGGTTTTGGTGGCGATCCGCTGCGCGATGATCGCCTTGATGTCGTCGCGCGCGGTGAACCACGATGCAGGCTTGTCGCGATAGGGTGCCAACTCGCTGAGCGACAAGAGGTCGGCCAGCTTGGGGATCGGCGTCATAGCGATGGCGAGGTAGCCGTCCTTGGCCGGGTAGACACCGTAAGGCGCCGACAGATAGGCATGCGCGCTGCGGAAGCTGGAGCGCCTGGGCAGCCGGCGGCCGTCATTGAGATGCGTCGTCAGCACCTCGAACTGGAAATCGACCAGCGCTTCCAGCAGGCTGGTTTCGATATGGCTGCCCTGGTCGGTGATGCCGCGCCGCACCAGTGCGGCCAGAATGCCCTGCGCACAGGCGGCACCCGCCAGCATGTCGCCGATGGCGAGGCCGAACGGCACCGGTCCCTGGTCCTCGTCGCCGTTCAGCCACATCACGCCTGAACGCGCCTGCGCCAGGAGATCCTGGCCGGGCCGCTTGACCCATGGCCCATCTTCGCCGTAGCCGCTGATCGAAGCATAGACGAGCCGCGGGTTGATCTTGCGGACCGCTTCATAGTCCAGGCCGAGCCGTTCGATGACGCCCGGCCGGAAATTCTGGATCAGCACGTCAGCCCTGGCCAGGAGGCCGCGCAACGCTTCGAGATCGGCCTCGTTCTTGAGGTCGATGGCAAGACTTTCCTTGGCCCGGTTGATGGCGTGGAAGATGGTGGAATCGCCGCCGATCTCGGTGTCGCTGAGATAGAGCCGGCGCGACAGGTCGCCGCCATCCGGACGCTCGATCTTGATCACGCGGGCGCCGAGATCGAGCAGCCTGAGTGAGCAGTACGGGCCCGACAGGAACTGGCTCGTGTCGACGACGACGAGACCGGCGAGCGGCAATTCGGCTGCTGCCGGCATGCTATTTCTCCGTCTTGCCGACGAAGTCGGCCGGGTTGCGGTACTTCACCGTCTGCAGATGCTCGCAATAGAGAACGAGCTCGCCTTCGCCCTTGAAAACCTCATAGCTGGCGCGGATCAGCCCCATCTCCTTGTAGCGGGGCTTCTTGTCGAGGTTGGAGCGGATCGAATAGATCGTGTCGCCAATGAAGACAGGCTTTATGAAACGGAGCTTGTCGTAGCCATAGGAAAAGGCGTTGACGCAATTGGTGGCGACCAGGCCGAGGCCAGCCGAGAAGACAAAGGCGCCGGCGATCAGCCGCTTGCCGAAAACGCCTTCGCTCTCGGCAAATATCTGGTCCTGCACATAGGGGTGGATGTCGAGCACCAGCGTGTTGAACAAATGGCTATCGCCTTCGGCCATGGTCCGTCGCAACGAGCGGATCTTCTGCCCGACCGGCCAATCCTCATAGAACCAGTTTTCGGCGTTCCACACCGGCAGCGCGGCGTGATCCCCAGGCATGTTCTTGGGATGCGTCGAGGCGACACCGACGGTGGGCGCGAAATCGTTCATGGCCGGCACCGCCAGCCTTGTATGGGGCACGTCACAGCTGCCGGAAAACGCATCAAGGCGTCGAAATGCAAGACGTCTCCTCCCGTCAATCTTCTTTTGTAAATAGTATTTTCACATATGGGGTTGCGTTGCAAGCGTGAACAGGCGAAATTTTGGCTGCTCCCGCGCGCCGAAGCGCAGGCGGGCAGGGAGGAAATCATGCGCGAGGATTGTCTGGTCTTTGTCGGCAGCCTGAACCGCGAGGCGCCGTATTTTCAGGGCGCTCGGGGTGTCGGTCTCGGCGTCTACAGCTTTGACCAGACGACGCTGGAAACACGAAAACTGGCCGAGACCAATGACGTCGACAATCCGACCTTCCTCTCGGTGACGCCGAACGGCTCGCACATCTACGCCAATTCGGAAGTCTTCACCTGGCGCGAGGGAACCGTCTCCGCCTACAGCTTCGATCGTGGCTCAGGCGCGCTCCGCTATCTGAACAAGCAGCCATCGCTCGGCAGCATCACCGCCCACAACACCATCACCCACGACGGGACGAAGCTGCTGGTCGCCAATTACGGCATGGGCGAGGGCGGTCCGGATCGGGCCGTGGCTGTCTATGGTTTCGAGAAGGACGGCGCGCTGTCGGCGCCGCTGGCCAGCATCTCGCATAGGGGCAGCGGCCCGAATGCCGCGCGGCAGGAACGTTCGCACGCCCACAGCGTCACCGAAACAATTGCCGGCGGAACAGCCATCGTTGCCGATCTCGGCATCGACCGGCTGGTGTCCTACCGGATCGAGCAGGATGGCAGCCTGACCAAGCTTGCCGAATCCGCCTTGCCGCCGGGCGCCGGCCCGCGCCATCTGGCGCTGCATCCGAACGGGCGTTTCGTCTTCGTCATGAATGAGTTGGATTCGACCATCGTGTCGATGGCGCTGGACGAAGCCAGCGGCAAGCTGTCAATTGTCGACACAAAGCCGGCGGTGCCGGCCGAGGCGCGCGACAGCAATCATTGCGCCGATATCCAGATGTCGCCGGATGGCCGCTTTGTCTACGGTTCCAACCGCGGCCATGACAGCGTCGTCATCATGGCGGTCGACCAGAACACCGGCGCGCTGAGCCTGGTCGGCTATGTCCCTTGCGGCGGTGCGACGCCGCGCAACCTGGCGTTGACGCCGTCAGGCGGCCATTTGTTCTCGGCCAACCAGAATGCCGACCGCATCTCGATCTTCGCGCGCGACGCCGACAGCGGCATGCTGATCGACACCGGGCGCGCCATCGAGATCGGCACGCCGATGTGCGTCAAGATCGTGCGCTAAACGACCGCAACCACATCCGCATCGAGGCCTCGGGCGAAACCGGCCGGGCTCAAGCCTGCTGTATTGCGGAGAGCTTCCAGCTCGATCCATTCTCACGCACGAAGGTCCACAGCTCGGTCGTCTCTGTCGAATGGTCTTCGTCGCCTTCGACGACCTTGCCGCTGGCCCGTTCGCGCGTCACGTCACGAGACTCGTAGCGCAATGCGGCCGTGGCATAGTCGCGGTCATCCTCGCGCCAGCTTTCAGCGACGTCGGCCTGCAGCAAGGTGATGTCCGTTACCTCGTTCCTGAGACCTTTCTGGGCGTTGTCGGCCAGTTCTTCCGACAGATAGGACACCATTTCGGGGGTAACAGCCCGGCGCAGAGCGGCATGGTCTTCGCGCCCGAATGCTTCCTGGACATCGGTCAACAGCTGCTGGAATGCGTCGAGGTCGGTCTGAGCCAGCGTGATCTCATCAGAACCGATGGCCGGAGAGCTTCCGCCCGAACCACCGCCAAAGCCGGGAATTGTGAAGGAGCCTGCAGTCTGCTGCCCTGCCGTTGCGCGGTTCTCAAATTGCGAAGCCTGGGCATTGCCGACACCGGCGAGCGCTGGCGCAGGACCACGCGCCGATTGCGAGCGGAAGAAGCGGATAGCCAGCATGATCGCGCCACCGATGAGCAGGGCCTGAAGCAGGAAACCGAACACGCCGGCCAGGCCGCCGAAGCCTTGGCCGACGAGCAGGCCGAGCAGGCCGCCGAGCAGCAGGCCGCGCATCATCGTTCCACCGAAACCGCTCATGAAGCCGGGCCTCTGCGGGCCGGCCTGCGGCTGCCGGGCCGCGTTGTTCGCACCGGTGTTGGGCGTCATCGAACGCTCGACTGGAGCGGTCGGGGCCGGTGCGGTCCTGGTCGGCGGTGCCGATTGGAACGTGCGCATGCCACGACTGCCGAAACTGCCGCCGCGGCGCGCCTCGGCATGGTCTATCGCAACCATCGAAAACGCCAGGAACAGTCCTGCAAAGAGGGCTGCAAATCGGCTTGTACGGGAAGTCATCGGAGATGAACCTTTGTCTCTGCGGTTTCGGAAGTTTTCAGCCGCCGCCGGGTGCCGGCGTCATGCGGTCAATCGAACAACTCTTCGAAAAATGATTTCTTCCGCTTCGGATAGCGGTGGCCGTGGGAGCGGGAATAATCGTCGTCGCGGCCCTGGCCGTGTTGCGGCTGGGAGAATGCTGCCGGCTGTGGCTGCGGCGCGGGCGCCGCTTCCCTGCCGGAACGCTCGATGATTTTGTCGAGTTCTCCCCGATCAAGCCAGACGCCGCGGCACTGCGGACAGTAGTCGATTTCGATACCCTGGCGTTCGCTCATCACGAGCGCAACGCGGCAGGAGGGGCAAGTCATGCCAAGAAGAGAAGATGTCATACGGGGCTCCAAACCGAAAAAGATTGAGCCCGCTTGACCGAAAACATGGAAACGGGCCCGTTAAAGCGGTCCGACATCACGATCGCCAAAAGCGATAGTCAGAGGGGCCCGGCCCGCGTGAGACAGTTAGGAATGCAACTCGGCGCCTTCAAGAGCGATATCGCCCCCAGGAACGATTTGTTTGTCAACTCCGCTCAAATCATCACCACGATTTTGCCGAACTGCTCGTTTGATTCCAGATACCGATGCGCTTCGACGATCTGGTCGAACGCAAAGGTCCGGTCGATGATCGGTCTTAGTGCCCCACTCTGCAGGCCTTCGACGATGAACGCCTTGGCGGCCTCCAGCTTTACCGGGTTACCGGTGATCTGGTGCACGAGGTAGCCGCGCAGTGTCAGCGTCTTGCTCAGCAACGCTGGCAGCGGGAATGGCGTCGGCGCGTGGCTCAGTCCGCCATATTCGATGAGGATGCCGCTATGCGACATGGCCGCCGTCAGCGGCTCGAAGATCGGGCCGCCGACCGCATCAAACACGACGCGCACGCCTCGCGGCCCGGCGATCTGGTTCAATCGCGCCGCCAGATCCTCCTCCGTCGAGGCCACGACGTCGGCCGCGCCGGCCTCGAGCAGCGCCCGCATCTTCGCCGATGTCCGCGTCACCGCGATCGCGGTCGCGCCGACCTTGTTGGCGATCTGGATCGCCGCAAGCCCGACACTGCTCGATGCTGCTGTGATGACGACGGCGTCTCCGCTGTGCAGCCCGGCGATGTCGATCAGCGCGCCATAAGCGGTGAGATATTGCATCCAGACCGCCGCTGCCGTTTGCCAGTCAAGCGACTGCGGATGCTTGACGACAAGTCGGGCGGGGTAGGTGGCAAGATCGCCATAGGCCGGCCAGCGGATCATCGATTGCGGCGGGATGACACTGACGCTGTCACCTTGC
>NZ_RZRV01000001.1:95241-405790 GCF_004023085.1 Mesorhizobium sp. M7A.F.Ca.US.010.02.1.1
GTCACCTGGCGCGAGATCCTTCACGCCGTCGCCAATAGTCTCGACGACACCCGCCGCTTCAAGACCAAGCCCCGAGGGGAGCGTCGGCGTCTCGATATAGGCCCCCGCGCGCAGCAGCGCTTCGGCGCGATTGAGGCCGAGTGCCTTGACCCGGATTTGAACTTCGCCCGGCCCCGGTGGGGAAAGCGCGACATCCTCGATGCGCAGAACCTCCGGGCCACCATGCTGGTGAAAGCGAACTACGCGTGTCATTCGGGATACTCCAAATCATCTGAACCGAATGAGCTATGCAGCTAGGCTTGCCGGGGATAAATGGCTGTAAGGGAAGAACAGTAGAAACCAGGAGTTTTGAATATGGATCGGCTTGAGAGCATGTCCGTGTTCGTCAGGGCCGTCGACCTCGGCTCGTTCGCAGCCGCCGCAGTCGCACTCGATCTGTCCGGACCAATGGTTGGCAAGCATGTGCGGTTCCTCGAGGAGCGGCTGGGCGTGCGGCTGCTCAACCGGACCACGCGGCGGCAGAGCCTGACCGACTTCGGGCGCGCCTACTATGAACGCTGCCGGGTGGTGCTGGCCGAGGCCGAAGCCGCCGATGCGCTCGCCGCCGACCAGTTTTCGGAGCCACGTGGAAAACTGCGCGTCACCATGCCGGCACATTTCGGCCGCCATTGCGTTGCACCCGTGCTGCTGCGGCTGGCGCGGCAATATCCGATGCTGGAGCTCGACCTGTCGCTCACCGACCGCTTCGCCGATCTTGCCGAAGACGGATACGATCTCGCCATTCGGACCGGTGCTCTGGGCGACAAGGCGGGGTTGATCGCACGCCGCGTCGCGCGCCAGGACATGGTCGTCTGCGCCGCACCCTCCTATCTCAGAGTTCATGGCGAACCGCAGCGTATCGAAGACTTCGCTGATCATCAGGCGATTGTCTACCGCCGGCTCGGCCAAGTCGTTCAGCCGTGGCTGTTTGCGCGCGAGGGGCAATCCGTACAGGAGATTACGCCAACCGGGCGGCTGCGGCTCGACGATCTCGATGCCATCGCCGATGCGGCTGTTGAGAGCATGGGGCTTGCCTGGCTGCCCTGGTGGCTGGTGCGCGAGCGCATTGAAGCCGGCGCGCTGGTCGCACTGTTGCCGGACCAGCCGCGATATCTCTACGACTGCCATGCCCTTTGGCTGCAGACGCCGCATCTGCCGCTGAAGGTGCGGCTGGCCGTCGATGCGCTGGCTGCCGCCTTGCCGAGATCGATGGCCTGATTGCCAATCGCAGCCGCTTTCAGTTGAGGTCGCGCGGATACTCCTTGACCTCACTGCGATCGACGACCACTTCATCTCCCTCATGGGCAGTGATGTGGGTCTCGATCCGCCAGACATCGCGCAGCGCGCGCACGGTCGCTTTCACCGAAAGGCGCGCCTGCCAGTCGCCGCGGCCATAGGACTTTTCCCAGGTGCAGGTGCCGACCGCCGAGTTCGGATCGTCGGGGTGGATGGTGAACCGGTCGACATGCCTCGCCGCAACGGTCATCTGCGTATGTGGATGCCGCACCGTGCCGCCATCATTGACGACCTGAGAGACGGTCTCGCCGGTGACCTGGTCCGCCGACACCGAGCGCTGAAAGCCGTCGCCCTTGGCCAGAACCTCCTGCTCCATCGGCTTGGCGCTTTCAGGTCCCAGGAAGGCCCCTAGCGTGTCGTCCAGCTTCTGCGGTGGGCGTACCGGCAGGATCAGCCGGCTGTCGCCGCAATGGATCGACAGCGTCGCCTGTTCGGCGGTCGGGAAGACGATCGGCCAATGCGATGTCGCCAGTGCCAGCCGGATACGCTCGCCAACCTCGAAACGCTGCCCGCAGCAGCGCAGCTTGATGCGCACCGTTTCCGCCTGGCCCGGCACCATGGGTGCGATGTCCAGATCATCGTTGCGATGGCTCAGGTTGAGGATGCCGTAGCTGATGCGCGAGGCAGCACCTTCAGGGAACACTTGCGACAGCGTGGCGGACAGAAGGGCGACGGGCTTGTCAGAGGAGAGCCTGACCTCGAATTCGGGGAAACCAAGGATCTCGATGGCTTCGGTCAACGGCGCGGTCTCGAAGATCAGGGCATTGCCTTCCTCCGTGCGCTGGTCGACCGGCAAAGTCGGCATGACGCCATAACCGCACCAGGCGCCGGACGACAGGCCGGCCGTCTGCGGCGACGAAATCTCCAGGATCGTATCTTCGCCCCTGGCCTCGCTCAGCACATGCGGCGCAAGGTTCAGCACCTTTTCGCCAACGCCTGGTCCCGGCCACGCCGGCTCCGCCACCCAGCGGCCGGGCCGCTTGGCTCGTCGACAAGGATGCCGATGGCGGCGTCGATTCCGATGCGATCAGCTGGATGTGGGACGTCACCACGGTGCAGGACAAGAAGATCACCGAGGACAATGCCGACGGCATCATGTCGCGCGCCTACCGGCCGGGGCCCTATACGCCGCTGGAAAGCCAGACCTCGTTCTTCGTGCAGACCTATCTGTCGGAACTGCGCTCGCTGATCACCGGCACGCGCGGCGCGACCGTCAGCCAATGGTCTGCGCCGAAGGAACTTTTCGCTTCGCCGAAAGCGGCGAGTTGCAACACGCGCCTCTGACCCGCGGCCGAAGATGCCTCTTTGAGGCGTCGCATTCCGATGCCATATGAAGGGGGGCCGACGGAATGTTGCGGGAGAGACAGTTTATGACCAAAGGTTCGGATCTGTTCGTCGCGGCCCTCGAGAACGAAGGGGTCGAACGGATTTTCGGCATTCCGGGCGAAGAAAATCTCGATATCGTCGAATCCATCCGCCGCTCCTCGATCCAGTTGATCCTGACCCGTCACGAGCAGGCAGCCGCTTTCATGGCCGCCACCTATGGCAGGCTTACCGGCAAGCCGGGTGTGTGTATCACCACGCTTGGCCCAGGCGCGCTCAACCTTTCGACCGGTTCGGCCTATGCGCTGCTCGGCGCGATGCCGATGATCATGATCACCGGCCAGAAGGGCATCCTGTCATCCCGGCAGGCGCGCTTTCAGATCGTCGACATCGTCGCGGCGATGAAGCCGCTGACCAAGCTGTCGCGCCAGATCGTCTCGCCGAAGATGATCCCCTCGCTGGTGCGCGAAGCTTTCCGTGTCGCCCAGGAAGAGCGTCCCGGTCCCGTACATCTGGAACTGCCGGAAGACATTGCGGCGGCCGAGTGCGAACCGATCGCGCTGGTGCCGACGCACCCGGTCGAACTGCCGCTGGCCAGTCCAGGCGCGCTTGATCGCGCCGCCCGTATGATCCTGGAAGCCAGGCGCCCGCTGCTGATGTTCGGCGCGGCGGCGTCGCGACCGCGCGTGACCCCCGACGTCGCGCAGTTCGTGCTGCGGACGCAAATTCCCTATTTCACCACGCAGATGGGCAAGGGCACCGTGCCCGGCGGCACGGAGCTCTATATGGGAACGGCAGCCCTTTCGGAGCGCGACTACGTGCACGAGGCCATCGAGCAGGCCGATCTGATCATCACCATCGGTCACGACACCGTGGAGAAGCCGCCCTTCATCATGGGGGCGAAGGGGCCGAAGGTCATTCATGTCGGCTACCAATCAGCCGATGTCGAGCAGGTCTATTTCCCGCAAGCCGAAATCGTCGGCGACCTCGGCCCTTCGCTGGCGCTGCTGGCCGACCGCATCGAGGGCAAGATCCCCAACGCGCAGGTCCTGCTGCCGCTACGGGAAGGCATTCTGAGCCGGATCGCCGCGCGGGCCACCGAAGATCGCTTCACGCCGCAGCGCATCGTGCACGACGTGCGCGCCGTGATGCCGGCCGACGGGATCCTCGCCCTCGACAACGGCATGTACAAGATCTGGTTCGCGCGCAACTACCGGACGCGCATGGCAAACACGATCCTGCTCGACAATGCGCTGGCCACCATGGGCGCGGGCTTGCCGTCGGCGATGATGGCGGCACTGCTCTATCCGCAGCGCCGTGTCATGGCCATCTGCGGCGATGGCGGCTTCATGATGAACAGCCAGGAATTGGAGACCGCCGTCAGGCTCAAGCTCAACCTCGTCGTCCTGCTGCTCGAGGACCATGCCTATGGCATGATCCGCTGGAAGCAGGCGGTTGACGAATTTCCGGATTTCGGCATGACCTTCGGAAATCCCGATTTCGTCAAGTATGCCGAGGCTTATGGCGCCAAGGGAACCAGGGTTGCAGAGATCGCCGACTTGCGGCCGGCGCTGGAACAGGCCTTCACCGGCGGCGGCGTGCATCTCGTCGTTGTGCCTATCGACTATTCCGAAAACACCAGGGTGCTCGTCGACGAATTGCGCGAGCGTCTGCCTGCGCCGCAGACGCCCTGACGGCAGCGACAAAGCCGCCGTCAGGATTGCTTGGGCGGAAGACCCTACACCTTGCAGTAAGGCGTTACCGGCGCGATGGTGCCGAAATCCTTAGCGATCTCGTAGCCGATGCCGTCGGCCGCCGCCTTGCCTACATAGGAATGGCAGAGTGTGTGGTTGTTGGTGGCGTCGACGCGGATCTTGCCTTGCGGTGCGTCGAACTCGATCGACGGCAGCGCGGCCAATACATCGTCGTCCTTCAGCGATCCCGCCTTCTCCGCGGCCAGCGCGTAGAGATGCAGGCCGTTGTAGCCGGCCTCCCCGATGCCGTTGACCATCTTCTCCTGGCCGAATTTCTCACGGAAGCTGGAGATGAACTTTTTGTTGACCGGATTGTCCAGCGCCATCCAGTAGGGCTGCGGCGCATAGGTGCCGGCCGCAACGCCGGGCGGCAGCGCGTCCTTGTTGAAGACCTCGTCGAGCGGGGCGATCAGCGGCTGCTTGATGTCGAAGCTGCGATACTGCTTGAGCTGGGTGACGGCGTCGTTGCCGACCACCATCGACCAGACGACATCGGGCTTCAGCGACTTGATCTTCTGGAAGGCCGGGCCGAAATCTGTGGTCCCGAACGGATAGTAATCGGCGCCGATGATCTTGCCGCCGGCCTTCTCATAGGCCGCCGTGATCGCCTCGGTCATCTTCTGCGGCCAGGCATAGTCCGAAGCCATGACATAGATCGTCTTGCCGAGGTTCTCTGCCACCCATGGCATCATCGGGTCGACCTGCTGCATCGGGATCGGGCCGGTGGCGACGAAGTAGCGGTTGCATTCGCCGCCTTCGAAATTGGTCGGGTAGAAGAACAGCTTCTTGGCCTTCGAGGTGACCGACAGCGTGGCGCTGCGCTCAGGCGAAATGATCGTGCCCATGATCACGTCGACCTTGTCTTCGTTGATGAGCTTGCGCGCCTTGTCGATGGAGCCCTTGGTCGTGGTCTGGTTGTCCTCGATGATGAGTTCGACCTGGCGCCCGCCAATGCCGTTGGCGGCGTTGAGTTCGGCGGCGGCGAGCTTGTAGCAATTGAGCAACGTCTCGCCGAGGATCGCCTGCAGTCCGGTGATCGGGATCGACAGGCCGACCTTGACGGTGTCGGCGGCGCGCAGGATCGACGGCGCGCCGACTATGGCGAAGGCGGCGGCAGCGCCGCCCGATTTCAAGACAGTTCTTCTGCTTATCATTGTTGTGTTCCCTTCCAGTCCCAGGCGCGCCCCATGCACGCCTTACAAAGCCAACAGGTCCTTCAGCAGGGTCTCGTCGGCGAAGGTCTCAGCAGCACCTTCGTGGACGATCCTGCCCTTCTCCATCACCAGGCAGCGGTCCGATGCCTTGAGAACGAGATCGAGATTCTGCTCGACAAGAATGATCGCGATGCCGCGCTCGCGGGCGATGCGCGGCACCAGTTCGGCGATCGACTGCACGATGTTCGGCTGGATGCCTTCCGAGGGCTCGTCGAGCAGCAGCACCGAGGGCAGGCCGCAGAGCGCGCGGCCGATCGCCAGCATTTGCTGCTGGCCGCCCGAAAGCGTGCCGGCGACCTGCGCTTCGCGTTCGCGCAGGATTGGAAAATAGCCGAAGATGTCGGCCGGAATGCCGCCGTCGCCACGGTCCTTGGCAGCGCGGGTGCCGACCTCCAGGTTTTGCCGCACCGTCAGCTGGTTAAAGATCCCGCGCCCCTGCGGCACATGCGCGATGCCTGCGCGCGCACGGCGGAAAGCCGGCGCGTTGGTGAGATCCTTGTCTCCGAGAACCACCGCCCCGCCGCTTGCCCGCAAGCCGCCGGAGATGACGCGCAGCAGCGTTGTCTTGCCTGCGCCGTTACGGCCGAGCAAGCCCACGACTTCGCCCAGCGCGACGCTGAGGTCGATGCCGTTCAGCACGGGGAGCAGACCGTAGCCGGCCGACACCGCCATTGTTCGCAGCATGATCAGCGCCTCCCCAGATAGACATCGCGGACCATCTCGTCGGTCTCGATGTCATGGAAAGGACCGCTGCGCAGCCGGCGTCCCTGATGCAGCACCAACGTCTCGCAGTTCAGCGCCCGCACGAAGCGGATGTCGTGCTCGACGGCAACGATCGAGAATTCACCTTTGAGTCGCAGCAGCATCTGCGCCGTCGCCAGCGTCTCCTGCGGCGTCATGCCGGCAGTGGGTTCATCGAGCAACAGCAGGCGCGGCTCTATCGCCAACGCCATGCCGATCTCCAGCCATTGCTTCTGGCCATGCGCGAGTTCGCCGGCCAACGTGGCGGCGCGGTTGGTCAGCGCGACCAGCTCCAAGAGTTCGCCAACCGGGCGCGCAGGCGAAGGCGCCCCCCAGCGCGCGACCTTGAGATTATCCTCCACCGAGAGGCTCGGGAAGACAGAGGGGATCTGGAACTTGCGGGCAATGCCGAGCCGGGCGATGCGATGCAGCGGCAAGCCGGCTATGTCGTGGCCGAGGAAGCGCACGCTGCCGCTGGTCGGACGCAGCGTGCCGGTCAGCACGTTGAGGAAGGTGCTCTTGCCAGCGCCGTTCGGCCCGATGATGCAGCAGAGTTCCTTGTCGCGCACCGTGAGGTTCAGAGCCTCCAGCGCCTGCAGCCCGCCAAAGCGGATACCGACGTTCTCGGCCTGCAGCAGGATGTCGCTCATTGCGCGCGCCTCCCGCCCTTGAACAGGCCTTTCAGCCGCGCGTAGATCGACAGGATGCCATCCGGCAGGACGAAGACGATGATGACGAAGACACAGCCGAGCAGAAGGGGCCACAGGCTCGGGTTGAAGCTGCTGATCGTCTGCTGCGCGCGCTGAATGAAGATGGCGCCCAGTACTGGCCCAAGCAGCGTGCCGCGCCCGCCGACCGCCACCCAGACGATCACCTCCGTCGACAGGAGCAGTCCGGACAGGTCGGGCGCCACCAGTCCTGCCATGCAGACATAGAGCGCGCCGGCAAGTCCGGCGATCGCCGCCGACAAGACGAAAGTAACGAGCAGCCGCAACGGCGCATTGTGGCCGAGCGCGGCCGCCCGGACTTCATTGTCCTGGATTGCGGTCAGCACCGTGCCCCAGCGGCCGCGGCTGATCGACCACAGCGCCAGCACCGTCACGGCGACGATAGCCGAGACGAAGATATAGGAGGGCAGATCCTGGCTCAGATCGACATGCAGGCCGCCAAGATCGAACTCGATCGGCGGAATGCCGATCAGGCCGCTGTCGCCGCCGGTGACCGAACTCCAGGAAACCGCGGCCTGCCGGCAGATGACGCCCATGGCCAGCGTGACGATGGTGAAATAGCTGCCACGAATGCCGCCGAAGAACAGGAAGTAGCCGATGATGGCGGCGACGAAGGCCGCACCCGCCACCGCACCGATGATGCCAAGCAGGCTTCCGAAGGGGATGGCATCATTGAGCGTAACCAGCGCCATGATGTAGCCGCCGATGCCGAAGAAGGCGGCGTGGCCGAAACACAGGATTCCGGTGCGGCCCCAGAAGAAGTCGAGGCTCGCCGCGAACAGGCCGAAGATCAGCGCGTCGCGGATCACCGTCAACTGATAGCCGCCGGCAAAGAACGGATAGATGATCGCGAGCGCCACGCAGACGGCAAAGATCATCAGCCAGTTGCGGTCGCGGGCGATCATCGCGACCCTCCGTTGAACAGGCCGTTGGGCCGCAGACGGACAGCGACGATGGCAGCCAGCAGCACGATCGCCTGCGCCAGCGACGGCGAAATCTGATAATTGAGGATGCTGGTCAGTCCGCCGACGAAGACGCTGCCGGCGACAAGGCCGCCGATCGAGCCGACACCACCGACGATGACGACGAAGAAGGCGTTGGCGAGATAGTTCACCCCCATCTGCGGCAGCACGATTGCCAGCGGTGCGACCAGTCCGCCGGCAAGGCCGGCGATTGCCGCGCCGAAGGTGAAGGCGATGGCGTAGGTGCGCCGGGTATTGATGCCGACGCCTTCGGCCATCTCGCGGTTCTGGATGACGGTGCGGATGTCGAGACCGAAGGGCGTCCGGCTGATCAACAGGATGACGCCGAGCAAGGTCAGCATGGCAATGCCGATCAGGATCAGCCGGTAGGCCGGATAGACGGTAAAGAAAAGATCGAGCGTGCCCTCGATCGGCGGCGTCACCGGCTTGGCGCCGAGCCCGAAGATCAGTTCCAGCCCTTGCTGCAGGATCAGGCTGACGCCCCAGGTGGCAAGCACGGTCGAGACCGGCCTGGAATAGAGATGGCGGATGATGGCGAACTCGAGGATACAGCCGACCACCGCGCCGGCAACGGGCGCCGCCGCCAGGCCCAGCCAGAACGAGCCGCCCACGCTCTGGACGAAATAAACCGCGAAAGCGCCGACGGTGACGAACTCGCCATGCGCCAAATTGGTCACGTTCATCAGCCCGAAGCTGATCGCCAGCCCGAGCCCGACCAGCATCAGGATACTGATCAGCGTCAGCGCATTGAGCAGCGTGGTGATGAGAAAATCCATCGCGTCAGGCCGCACTGGCGAGACGTTGGCGCAGGCCGGCGAGCAGGCCTTCGGCGGCATCGATCGCCGCGGCCTGATGCGACTGCAGATCCTGCCCCGCCCATTCGTCGATATGCTCCGACAACGGGTCGACCACTTCGGTGCGATGGTTGGCCAGAGTCTCGATGACGGCATGGCCGCAGAACGGCACATAGCCCTCGGAGTAGCCGCCCTCATGGGTCATCATCAGGCGCCCTTGCGAAGTTTCGGCGGCCAGCGCCACCATGCGCGCGGCGAGCCGCCTGAAGCATTCGCTGTTGAGCATCATGCGGCCGAGCGGATCAAAGCCGGACGCATCGAAGCCGGACGCGACGATGACGAGGTCCGGTCTGTAGGCACGCAGCGCCGGCGCGACGACACGGTCGAAAGTCGCTTCATAGGCGCCGGTGCCGCTGCCCGCCGGCAGCGGTATGTTTATGTTGTAGCCTTCGCCGGCATCTTTGCCGTTGTCGGCCAGCGCACCGCGCCCGGTCGGGTAGAGATTGTCCTGATGCAAGGAAATGGTCAGCACCGACGGGTCGGAATAGAACACCGTCTCGGTGCCGTTGCCGTGGTGCACATCCCAGTCGACCACTGCGGCGCGGCCAAGCAGGCCTTCATGCTGCAGCCGGCGGACAGCGACGCCGATGTTGGAGAACAGGCAGTTGCCCATCGCCTGATCAGGCTCGGCATGGTGCCCCGGCGGCCGCGCCAGCGCATAGGCATTGTCGACGCGTCCGGTCAGCACGGCGCGCATCGCGGCATAGGTGGTGCCGGCAGACAGCAGCGCGATGTCGAAGCTGTTGAGGCCGATTGGCGCCTGCGGCCCGGCGAAACCGGAGCCGCGCTCGCTGAGCATCCTGATGTCGTCAACGTGACGTTGCGTGTGGACGCGCAACAGGTCCTCGACCGAGACCGGCTCGGGGATAATCGGGACGAGATGGCGCGACAGGCCGCTGACCTGGATGAGGTTGTTCAGCCGCCGCTTCGAGCCAGGGGATTCCAGATGGCGGCCGGGTTCCACGAAACGGCCGGGAGGCATCATGTCGGCGCTGGAGCCGGTGTCATGCCACATCAGCTGTTCGTGAAAAACGTAGCCTGTCGCCATTCGCAGCGTCCTCTAAAAACCAGGTGACGCTAGCAGGCTAACGATCATGTGGCCCGACCCGAAAGAGGGGCTGCGCCTGTATCTATGCCCCTCCTTTCGGAGGGGTATAGGCGCCTGCTGACCCTTGCGCGGCGCGCACCGCCTGCACCCGGTTGGATACCGCAAGCTTGCCGAAAATGTTCTTCAGGTGCCATTTCACCGTGGTTTCGCTCACCGACAGCGCCAAGGCGATATCGCGATTGGACATGCCCTCAGTGAGATAGCGCAGCAGTTCGGCCTCGCGCTGGGTGAGCTGTTCCTTCTCAGCGGCTGGTGCGGCCAGCTTGCGCGCCGCCACGGGCATCGCCTGCGCTGCATCGATGATGCGCGTGGCATAGGCTGACAGCGCGGGGTCGGTCTTCGCCTGGGCAGCACGCAGCCGCATCAACCCTTCGACGACAGACCTTCCCTCGTCGACGAAGGAACGGATGAAGCCGGAAGGTTGGGCGAGACGCAACGCATCGAGGAGATTGCGGTCTGCCTCGCGTTGGTCGTGGGCAGCGCTGGCCGCTTTGGCTCGCAGGATCAGCGCCAATATATGGCGACGCATGCGCCCGCTGGTTCTCGTGCGCTCCAGAAGCGCGTCGAAAACCCCCGCTGCATTGGCATAGGATTTTTCCGCCGTCAGCAAACGGCCCTCGGCAAAGAACTCGAACTCGTTTGCGGTGGTGATGACCGTCGAAGTCTCGGTCTCTTCGCCGCGATGCTCGGCCAGCAGCGCGCGCGCCTCGGCATTGCGGTTCTGGTCGAGCAGCACACGTACGCGGTCATGCATGATCATCGATGCCAGGCGGCGATACACCGTGCCGCGCACGCGTTGATAGACGCGCTCCAGCATGTCCAGTGCGGCTTCGGTGCGACCGGTCAGCTGCAGCACACGGGCATAGGTCGGCACGCTGGCAAGGGGATAGACGATGACCGCCGCGCCCTCGATCTGCGGGCCGAGATTCTCGACCAGGGTCAGCGCTTCGCCCGACGCATTGGTCTCGTAGGCGAGCTCGGCTAGCAGCGTTCCGGCCAGGGCCTCGGCATAGGAATTAGCACCGATCCGCGCCCTGGCCTCGATGATGGCGTTGCGCAGCAGCCGCTCGGCGGCGGGCAAGCGGCCCGCCGAACGCTCGACAACGGCCATGTAGCAATTGGCAATGGTGACGCCGAGCAGGCTGCCGCTTCGCTCATGCGCCCGTCGCGCCGCATCGATCGCGGCGCGGGCACCTTCGAGGTCACCCAGCGCATAGAGGTTGTAGCCGATGACATTGGCGGTCGCGCCTTCCATGAACCAGGCATCGGGTGAGATGACGCGCAGGGCCGCAAGTGCTGTGTCGCGCGCCTGATCGAACTGCTCCAGCGTGCTGTGGACGGCAGCGGCGAGAACCACCAGTTCGGCCTCGATCGTTGTGCCGGTCATGGTGCCTGGGTCATTGCTGTCAGTCGGTCCGGTCTCGACCAGCTTGCGCGCATTGCTCAGCGTCTGCTGGGCAATCTCGGGTTGGCTGCTGTGCACCGCCAGCCAAAGCACCACCAGTTGCAGCCGGATGCGCTGGTCGATCAGTTTCCTAGGCAGCAGCGCGAGCAGCTGGCGCACGTAGAGAAGCTGGCACTGGGCGATGAGGTCGAGCGCGTTGTTTTCGACGAATACCGCCGCGCGTGCCTGGTCGCCGGCGGCCAGCGCGTACCCGATCGCCTCGGTCAGCATCTTGCGTTCGCCGAACCATTCGGCGGCCGCCAGATGCAGCGGCGCGATCATCTCCGGTTCGCGCCGTTCCATTTCGCGGCTGAGGAAATCGCGGAACAGATGATGGTAGCGGAACCAGCGTCGCTCTTCATCGAGCGGCACCAGGAACAGGTTGCGCGTCTCGATCTCGGTAATCGCCGCCTCGGCATCCGCCGCGCGCATCACCGCCCGGCAGGCTTCGGCGCTGAAGCGTTCGAAGATCGAACTGTAGAGCAGGAATTTTGCGATTGCCGGCGGCAGCTCCAGAAACACTTCGCCCATCAGGAAGTCGGCGACGTTGCGGTTGGCGCCGGTAAAATTGCCGATGACGGTTTCGGGTGCGTGTGCGGCACTCAGCGAGAGCGAGGCGAGCTGCAGGCCGGCGGCCCATCCTTCGGTACGCGAGCACAAGGTCTCCACTGTGCCGCTGCTGACGCTCAGGCCCAGCTTCTCGTTGAAGAAAGCCTCGGCCTCGGACGAGGCGAAACGCAGATCGTCGGGGCCGATTTCGAAGATGTCGCCCAGCACCCTGAGCTTGCCGAGTTGCAGATCGGGCAGGCTGCGCGAGCCGATGACGAAGGCGACGTTTGCCGGCGCCTGCCGGGTCAGGCGCTCCATGAACCGCTTCACCGCCGTCGCCTCGACAGCGTGGTAGTCGTCGAAGAACAGCGTGATGTCAGCTTCGCGCGCTGCAAGGCCCGTGACCAGTGCCGCGAGCATGACATCGAGCTGGGGGATCGGGCTGGACTGGAAGGCAAGGTCGAGTTCCGCTGGGCTCTGGACGAGATGGCGGAGCGCGCCCACCAGATGCGACAGGAAGGCGCCCTCGTCATTGTCGGTTGCCTCGCAGGATAGCCATGCGGTCAGCCGACCGTGGCGCGCGACCTCCGTGGCCCATTGCGCCATTGTCGTCGATTTGCCGAAGCCGGCGGGCGCGGCGAACAGCACGATCCGCGTGTCGATGTGGCGCTCCAGCGTCGACAGGATGGTCTCGCGGCGCACCCATCGGCGATGGTGCGGCGACGCTTGGCTGACGGATTGCGGAGCTGTTCTCATCTAGGTCCGTGCAACCTGCCGCTTTTCCGGGAAAGCGCGGCTCCCTTGCCATTGCTCCACTCCGTTTCGATCAGCGGAATCTGCGGTGCGGCATCGCGCGGCAAGGTTCCCTTGATCCGGGGATCGTCGATGATCTCAAATCCGGTCGCGAAGGGGACGAACCCGCAGGCACTGTAGAACCCGATGACACTGTGATGATCGAAGCTGCTTGTATGCAGCCAGATGCGGCTCGGGTTGAGACGCCATGCGAGGTCCAGTGCCCCGGCCATCAGCCGTTTGCCGAAACCCCTGCCGGTCAGGGACGGGAACAGGCCAAAATAGGTGATCTCGATCTCGCTGCTGTCGGCGACGAAGAATTCGACCATACCGAGATGCGCGCCGGTCTCGTCATGGCCGTAGTAGAGATGCTGGCGCGGGTCGGCGAAATGCTCGGTGATTTCGGCATCGGACATTTCGGAAACACGGTCCCAAAGCCAGGGCGCGCCGATCTCTAGGAAAATCGCCCGGTAGGAAGCGCAGTCGGGGGGCGTGATCCGTGTCATGGCCAAGGGGTGCGCGAGATCGGGCTGCGGCGAGCGCGCCTCCATCCACGTCACCGCATTGGCAAGCTTGCCCGCCGGCAGGCGATGGTAGCCAATGGCGAGATCGGTGATTTCGGCCGGCATCGTGTCTTCGGTGATCAACGCATTCCTCGTCATGTCTTCCAGAGATAGCAGTATCGGCTTGCTGCATCCGATGCCAACTCCCCAGACCATGGCAGCATTGAACGGCAAGTCCTGGACTGAAAGTTTGGCGCGTATGCCTCTTGCATTTCACAGAAATGGCATATGAGATATGATACACCATTCAGATGAAAGTGAAACATAATGCCTGAGCGGATTGCGGACGAGGCCATTCTCAGCGCGGTCGATGGCGGCTTCGCGCGGCAGGTAGCGTTTCTGCAAGACCTCGTGCGTTTTCCTTCGCAGCGTGGTGAGGAACATGCCGCACAATCGTTCATGGCGGCTGCCTTTGAGGCTGACGGCTATGCCGTCGACATGTGGCGCGTCGATGTCGATGCGATTCGCGACCTGCCGGGTTTTTCACCCGTGGCAGTTTCTTATGACGACGCCTTCAATGTCGTTGCCACGCATACGCCGCGAAACGCGACCGGCCGCTCGCTGATCCTCAACGGCCATATCGATGTCGTGCCGACAGGGCCACTCGACCGCTGGGTGCGCGATCCCTACGATCCGGTGATCGAGGACGGCTGGATGCATGGCCGCGGCGCCGGCGACATGAAGGCCGGCCTGTCCGCCTGCCTCTATGCGCTGGCCGCATTGCGCAGCCTTGGCTATCAGCCGGCCGCGAACTTGTATCTCCAGTCGGTGGTCGAGGAAGAATGCACCGGCAATGGCGCGCTTGCCTGTCTGCAGCGCGGCTACCGCGCCGACGCCGCCTTCATTCCCGAACCGCTGGAGCCGAGGCTGATGCGGGCGCAGGTCGGGCCGATCTGGTTCCGGGTCGAGGTCGACGGCGATCCCCAGCATGCGTCGGGTGCATTTTCTGCCGGGGCCAATGCCATCGAAAAGGCATTTGTCATCATCCAGGCGCTGAAGCAGCTCGAAATCGTCTGGAACGCGCGCAAGGTCGACGACAAGCATTTCCATGATCACCCGCACCCGATCCGCTTCAATCTCGGCAAGATCGAAGGGGGCGAATGGACATCGAGCGTTCCGGCGCGCTGTGTCTTCGAGATGCGCGTCGCCACCTATCCCGGCCAGAGGCTCGAAGACGCCAGGGCCGAGCTTGAGGCCTGTATCGCCGAAGCGGCGCGTGCCGATCCGTTCCTGGCCAATCGCCCACCGATGATGACCTACAACGGCTTCATGGCCGAGGGCTATGTGCTGGAAGGCGCCGACGAGATGGAAGCGGTGCTGCGCCGCAGCCACACCGCCGTGTGGGGCGAGCCGCTGACGGAGCACGTCACCTCGGCGACCACTGATGCGCGCTTCTTCGGCCTCTATGCTGAAACGCCGGCGATCGTCTACGGCCCGATCTGCCGCATGCCGCACGGCTATGACGAGGCCGTCGATCTCGACTCGGTGCGCAAGGTCACCCAGACGATCGCGCTGTTCATCGCCGACTGGTGCGGCCTCGAACCTATCGAGGCCAAGCCATGAATGCAGCCGTCCCCGATGCTTTCGGCGAAACGCTCGCCGAGGACGCGCCCCATGTCTCGACGACCGACGCGCTTGCCATCGTGCGCCGGCACTACGGGCTGACCGGCACCGCGCGTCCATTGCCTGGCGAACGCGACCATAACTTCCACATCCAGACCGACGGCGAGGGCGAGTTCGTCCTCAAGGTTTCCCATCCGGCGGAAGAGGCCGGCTTCACCGACTTCCAGAACAAGGCGCTCGACCACATCCTTGCAGTCGACCCCACCTTGCCGGTTCCCTCGGTGCGCAAAAGCCTTGAGGGCGAAGCGCAATTTACGGCCAGTGTTGGTGGATCGGCACCGCGCATCGTCCGGCTGGTGACTTATCTGCCCGGTCAGCTGCTGTCGCGCTCGCCGACTTCCGATGCGCAGGATCGCAATCTCGGGATCTTCCTCGCCCGCCTTGGCCGGGCGCTGCGCGGTTTCTTCCACCCGGCCGCCGGCAGCGACCTGCTCTGGGATATCCGCAAGGTCGCCAAGATACGACCGATGACGGTGCACATCACTGATCCGGGCCGGAGGGCGATGGTCGAGCGCGCGATCGACTCCTTCGAGCAGCATGCGGCGCCAATCATTCCGACCCTGCGCGCCCAGATCGTCCACAACGACATGAACTCCTACAATGTGGTGATGGACGCGTCGCGGCCGGAGGTCGTCAGCGGCATCCTCGATTTCGGCGACATGATCCATTCGCCGCTGATCTGCGACCTCGCCATCGGCGCCGTCTATCGCTGGCCGGCGCAAGGCCATCCGTTGGCGCCGGCCGCGCGCTTCGTCGCCGGCTATCAATCGGTTCAGCTGCTGGAGGAGGAAGAGATCGGCATTCTCTTCGATCTGATCCGTGCCCGGCTTGCGCTCATCGTCAACATCGCCAGTTGGCAGGCCGAGCGCTTCCCGGCCAAGCGCGACTATGTGCTGCGCCTCGCCACCGAGGTCTGGGCCTCGCTCGAAAAGCTGGATGGTCTGTCATCCACCGATGCCCGCCGCTATTTTCTCGACCATTCCAATCCGGAGTAAATGCTCGTGTCCCAGTCCTCGCCATATCCTTCAAATGCCGACGCGGCTGCATCGGAGCGCGCGCTGCTTGAACGCCGCGCCAGGCTGCTTGGGCCGACCTATCGCGCCTTCTACCGCAACCCTATTCATCTGGTGCGCGGCAGCGGTGTGTGGCTCTACGATGCCCAGGGCCGTAAATTCCTCGACGCCTATAACAACGTCGCCTCGGTCGGCCACTGCCACCCGCGCGTTGTCGAGGCGCTGTCCGGACAGGCCGCCACGCTCAACACCCACACGCGCTATCTCAGCGAGATCATCCTCGATTACGCGGAAAAACTGCTCGGCACCGTTCCGGCCCATCTTGGCCACGCCATGTTCACCTGCACCGGAAGCGAGGCCAACGACCTCGCCATCCGCATCGCCCAGCATTCCAGCGGCGGCACCGGCGTGATCATCACCGACTTCGCTTATCACGGCGCCACCATCGCGACGGCGCAACTGTCGCCGGCGGCGGTCGGAGCAAAGGGCGTGCGCGCGCAGCACCGCACCGTGTCGGCGCCGGACACGTTCCGCGACCATGGCCGGGCCGCGAATGTTTTCGCAAAAAATGTCGCCGCCGCCATCGAGGACATGCGCGTAAAAGATATCAAGCCGGCCGCACTCCTTCTCGACTCGGCCTTTTCCAGCGACGGCATCTTCTTTCCCGATGCGGCGGTGATGCGCGAGGCGGTGGATCACGTCAGAAAGGCCGGCGGCATCGTCATCGCCGATGAGGTCCAGTCCGGCTTCGGCCGGCTTGGCCAAGGCATGTGGGGTTTCGCCAATTATGGCATCGAGCCCGACATCGTCACGATGGGCAAGCCGATCGGCGATGGACACCCGATGGGCGCCGTGCTCGTGCGGCCGCAGCTAGTCGCTTCGTTCGGCTCGAACACCGGTTATTTCAACACTTTCGGCGGCAATCCGGTTGCTGCCGCCGTCGGTCTCGCCGTGCTGGCGGTGATCGAGGGCGAGGGGCTGATCGAGAATGCGCGCAATGTCGGCGCGTATACGAGTGAACTGCTGCGCACCCTGCAGAGCCGGCATGGCGCGGTCGCCGATATCAGGCATAACGGCCTCTATTTCGGTGTCGAGCTGACGGCGGACGGTGACGAGGCGCTGGCCGCCACCAAGACATCGGCGGTCGTCGAAGCCATGCGCGAGGACGGCGTGCTGATCTCGTCCTGCGGTCCGCGCGGCAATGTGCTGAAGATGAGGCCGCCACTGCCGTTTGCCAGGGACAATGCCGAGCAACTGGCCGAGACGCTCGATCGCGCGCTGTCGAACTGGTGATCGGGCCGAACGCATGCTGAAGCTCGAACATCAAACCCTGAATGACCGCGCCTATGGCGCGCTCAAGCAGGAGTTGATTTCAGGCGGCTTCAGCCCGGGGCAGACGCTGGTCATCCGCAAGCTCGCCGAAACGTTCGGCATCTCGACGACGCCAATCCGCGAGGCGCTGCAGCGGCTTGTCGCCGAGCGACTGCTCGAGATGCAGAACAACCGCTCGGTCATCGTGCCGTTGCTGTCCGCGCCCGCCTTCGAGGAACTGACGCGCATCCGTATCGCCGTCGAGGGACTGGCGGGCGAGATGGCGGCGACCAGGATGAGCGAAAGCGGACTGGCTGACATACAGGCGACGCTCGCCGGCATGCAGCGTGCCATCGAGGCCGGCGACGCCAGGGCCTATCTCTCGTTGAACGAGGCGTTCCACTTCGCCATCTACCAGCATGCCGGCGCGCCGATCCTGCTCAACATGATCCGCGACCTCTGGGGGCGGGTTGGGCCTTATCTCAAGCTGCTGATGCAGGCCGATCGCTACATCCCGCAGTCCAACGACGCGCATCGCAAGATCGTCGCCGCGCTGGAGCGGCGCAGCGGTCCCACTGTGCGGACTTTCATAGAAGAGGACATCGCCGTGGCGGCCGCCGTATTATCTGCAAACCTTGACGCTGCCAGGTAGCCGTCGGCCTAGCTCGTCCCGTCCAGCCGGTCGCGCAGCATGCTCCAGCCGAGCAGCATGTTGGGCGCATGCCGCAGCAAGGCATGGAACGGGATAGGCGCCGGTGGCGCGAAGGGCAGCGGCAGGTCGCGGGCCTCGGTTCCAGCGGCCCAGTCGGCCAGCACCTTGCCCATCGCTGTGGTCATGGCGATGCCGCGGCCGTTGCAGGCGCGTCCGGCGATCAGGCCCGGACCGAGGTCGATCAGGTGCGGCAGGAAATCCGGTTCGACCGCCGCCATTCCCGACCAGCTGTAGGCAAGCGGCGGGAGATCGGGCAGACCGAGATGCCGGCCAAGCCTTCGCCAGATCGTCTGCGGTACGCGCGTATCCGCACCGGCGCCAAGGATATGCATGCCGCCGCTGATCAGCCGGTTTTCGGCGTCGAAGCGGAATGTGAACAGATTGCGCCTGGTGTCGCCGACACCTTGCCCACCGGGTAACAGGCGCGCGCGGATTTCGGGCGGCAGCGGCGCCGTGGCGATTTGGAAAACCTTGAGCGGGAAATAGGTTCGCTGCAATGACGGGTTGAGGGACCAGCCATAGGCGTTGGTGGCGATCAGCACCTTTGCGGCGCGTACCGATCCCACCGGCGTTTTCAGCACCCAGCCATCGGCTATGCGATCAACCGAGGTGACGCGCGTCTGCTCGAAGATCTTCGCGCCGGCCTTCTCCGCCGCATCGGCGAGCCCGCGCGCATAGGCGACCGGATTGAGCACGCCGCCGCAACGATCCATCCAGCCACCGACATAACCTGGCACTCCCGTCAGGGCTTCGACATCCTGCCGATCCAATGTGACAGCCGGCCGGCCACGCTGTGCCCATTGCCCGGCACGTGACTTGACCTTCTCGAAGGCGGCAGGCGAATGCGCTGGCTGGATCCATCCGTTCTGCACGGCGTCGCAGTCGATGCCGTGCTGCCGGATCAGGCGGAAGACCAGGTCGGCGCTGCCGGCGGCGAAATCGATCAGCCTTTCGCCGCGCGACGGTCCGAGATGGGCCAGTATGTCGGCCGGGTCCATCTTGGCGAAGTTCGGCACGACAAATCCCGCATTCCTGCCGGTCGCGCCCCAGGCGATGAATTCGGCTTCGAGAACGGCGACGGAAAGGCCTTTCCCGGCGGCGTGCAGCGCGGTTGAAAGGCCGGAAAAGCCGCCGCCGACAATGGCCAGGTCGACATTGAGCCCACCTTGCAGCGCCGGCCGCTCGCGGCGGCTACCGCTGACGGCATGCCAGAGCGAAGCGCCTTGTGCCTCCTGCCGGATCACGGCATTCATGAGCCGGAACTGCTCTCGCCCGCAGCGATCTTCGCCCGCTTGCTGAAGCGGCGCCGCCGCGGCCTGTCGCCGAACAGGCCGTTCGGCCGGATCAGCAGGATGACGCAGAGCATGACGCCGATGGCGGCGATCTGCAGCGCGGCGGCGCGAGCCTGCTGTTCCGGCGGGAACAGGATGCTGGTCAGCGTGCCCGATCCGGCCCATATCGCCCACACCAGGATGCTGCCGATGACGGCGCCAAGATTACTGCCCGAGCCGCCGACGATCAGCATCACCCAGACCTGGAAGGTCAGGATCGGCAAATAATTGTCCGGCGCGATGAAGCCGGTGAAGTGCGCCTGCAGCGCGCCGGCCAGCGCCATGATGGCGCCGCCGACGGCAAAGGCCTGGACGCGGTAGAAACGCGCGCTCTTGCCAAGCGAGATCGCCGCCCGCTCATCCTCGCGCAACGCCTTCAAAACCCGCCCCCATGGGCTGCGCGACAGGTGCTCCAAAGCGAGATAGGCGATCAGCGTCACCACCGATACGACCGCGAGGTTGGACAGGTTGAACAGCAGCGGCGTCTCGGCAAGGCTGCCGAAGGGGCGCGGGATGAAACCGATGCCGAACGGGCCGCCGGTCAGCTTCTGCGCGTTGAGCGCGACCAGTTGCACCACCACGGCGACGCCGAAGGTGGTGATCGCAAGATAGTCGGATCTCAGCCGCAGCGTCGCCATGCCGGTAAGCGCCGCGGCGATGCCGCCGACAACCATGGCGCCGAGCCAGCCGACAAGGATCGGCAGGCCGAAGCCGCCCAGCCGCGCGGCATCGTCCGGTGTGGTCAGCAGCGCCGATGTATAGGCGCCGATGGCGACGAAGCCGGCGAGGCCGACATTGAACAGGCCGGTCAGCCCCCATTGCAGATTGAGCCCCAGCGTGACCAGCGAAAAGATCAGCGCGGTGGTCAGGAAGAAGGCGCCGTAGCCGAGCAGGTCCATCAGCGTTCCCTCACACCAAACAGGCCGATAGGCCGCACGAACAGCACCGCCATCAGGATGATGAAGGAGACGGCGGCGCGCCACTCGGCTCCGATCAGCTGTACTGCACCGGCTTCGGCGAACCCGATGATCAAGCCACCGAGCACCGCGCCAGGAATGCTGCCGATGCCGCCGAGAATGGCGGCAGCGAACATCGGCAGCAGCATGTCGAAACCCATGAACGGGCGGATCTGCACCAGAATGCCGATCATCACGCCGGCCACGCAGGCCAGCGCCCCGCCGATGACCCAGGTGACGCGCACCACGCTGGCGACATCGATGCCGACGATGCGGGCCAGTGCCGCGTTCTGGCTCAGGGCCTGCATCGAGCGGCCGGTTTGCGTGCGCGTCATCAACAGATGCACGCCGAGCACCAGCACCGCGGTCAGTAGCAGCAGGGCGATCTGGTCGGGCGTGATGCGGATGCCGAAGCCGACCGGCATGGCGATCTGGATTGCCCGGCTGAAATAGGTCGGCCGCGAGGTGAAAGTGAATTCGAGCAAGCTTCTCAGCGCCATCGAGGCGCCGAAGCTCGCCATCACCACGATGATCGCCTGGCCTTGCGAGCGAAGCCGCGAAAACAGCACCTTGTCGAGCAGCAGCGCCAAGAGCGCGGTGAAGGCCATGCCGATAGCGAGCGCAACAATGAGCGGCCAGCCGAAGGACAACGGTGCGATCGGCGCCACCTTGCCGACTGTCGCGCCGATGGCGCTGACGACGGCCAGCGTCGCATAGGTTCCCCAGGCCATGAAGTCGCCATGGGCAAAGTTCGAGAAGCGCAGGATCGAATAGGTGAGCGTCACGCCGATGGCGCCGAGGCCGATCATCGAACCCGTCAGCAATCCGTCGACGACAAATTGCAGGCTCATGCCGCACCTCCCGTGTCGGCCTTACGGGGGCGCTGGCCAAGATAGAGTTCGGCGACCACCGGATCGTTCCATAGTTCGGAGGCGATGCCCTCGTGCCGGTCCTTGCCTTCGACCAGCACATAGGCGCGGTCGCCGATGGCGAGTGCCGCCTTGGCATTCTGCTCGACCAAAAGGATGGTGACGCCGGACTTGCGGATGCCGGCCAGCATCTCGAACACCATCGAGACGAATTTCGGCGACAGGCCGGCCGACGGCTCGTCCAGAACCAGCACTTTGGGGTGGACGATCAGCGCGCGCGCGACGGCCAGCATCTGCCGCTGCCCGCCCGACAAATTGCCGGCGGCGGTGCGACGCTGGCGCACGAGATCGGGGAAGGCCGAATACATCTCCTCGATGCGGCCAGGGATCTCGCGCCGTTCGAGGATGCCGCAGGCGACTTTGAGATTGTCCTCGACCGACATCAGCGGAAAGATGTTTTCGGTCTGCGGCACGAAGGCAAGCCCGAGCCGAACCATGGTGTGGGCAGGCGCGGCCGTGATGTCCTTGCCGTCCAGAAACACCGTGCCGCCGGTGATCGGGACGAGGCCGGCGATTGCCTTGATGAAGCTCGACTTGCCGGCGCCGTTGGGGCCCAGCACGACGACGATCTCACCCTTGGCGACGATGATCGAGGCGCCGCGCACGATCGGCACGCCGGGCTCGTAGCCGGCCTCGAGGTCGCGGACATCGAGGACGATCTCGCTCATGCCGCGCCTCCGAGATAGGCCTCGATGACACGTGGGTCGCGGGCGACTTCCTCTGCCGTGCCTTCGCTGAGCAGCTGGCCGCTCGCCATGACGAGGACGCGATGGCAAAGCCGCGTCACCATGTCGATATTGTGCTCGATGAGCAGGAAGGTGATGCCGCGCGCGTTGATATCGCGGATGCGGTCTATGATGACTTCGAGCAGCGTCGCGTTGACTCCGGCGGCCGGTTCGTCGAGCAGGATGATCGCCGGGTCGGCCATCATGACGCGGGCGAGTTCGAGGAGCTTGCGCTGGCCGCCGGAAAGCACGCGCGCCGGCTCGTGTGCGAGGCGGGTGAGGGTGACCAGTTCCAGCAGTTCGAGCGCCTTTGTCCTGGCGGCTCTTTCCTGCGCGGCGACGCGCCATGGCGTGACGAAATTGGCGAGCAGCTTTTCGCCGGCCTGACGTTGTGCCGCCAGCATGATGTTTTCGATCAGCGTCAGATTGGGCAGCGGGCGCGGTATCTGGAAGGTGCGGCCGAGACCGCGTCCGATGCGCAGATGTGCGGCTTCGCCCGAGACTGGCGTACCGTTGAGAAGGATTTCACCGCTGGTCGGCAGGATGCTTCCGGCAAGCAGGTCGAACATCGTCGTCTTGCCGGCGCCGTTGGGGCCGATCAGGCCGAGGATTTCTCCCGCTTTGACTTCAAACGAGACATCGTTGACCGCGACAAGGCCGCCGAACCGCCTGACGACATTTCTTGCCGTCAGAACCGGCGCGCGGGTTTCCCCTTGCCGTTTGGTTGCCTCGCTCATCAAACCCTCTGGCCGAAGACGATCGTTGCCGCCTTCTGATTATTGATTTGTGATCACACTTGCTTTGATCACGCTATTCGGCTTTAATTTGATCCGCAAGCCGAAAACCGGCCAAGAACGGAATTCCATGCAAAAGGCTGCCATCGAAAAGAACAACGAGGCGATCGCGGCCCAACTTGCGCCGGTCGGCCGCGAAACGGTACAGGACCGCGTCTACTCCGAACTGCGCCGTGCCCTGATCGGCGGGCTGTTCGAACCAAGCCAGGTGCTGACCATCCGTGGCTTGGCCGATGCGCTGGTCACCTCGACTATGCCGGTGCGCGAGGCGCTGGGCCGGCTGATCACCGAAAAGGCGCTGGAGGCGTTGCCCAACCGTTCGGTGCGCGTGCCGCCGATCACGCTGGAACGCCTCGACGATCTCTTGCGGGCCCGCATCCTGATCGAGGGCGAGGCGATCGCGCTTGCCGCCGCCCGCATGGGTCCGCGCCAGATCGCCACCATAGAGACCATTCTCGGCGAATGGGACGAGATGCGGGCGCTGAAACACAAGAAGGACGTCGATCGCGAAGTGACGCTCAACCAGAGCTTTCACTTCGAGATCTACCGCTCCTGCGGTTCGGCCGTGCTGATCCCGATGATCGAGAGCCTGTGGCTGCAATCGGGCCCCTGCATCCGTGTCGCCATCTACGCCTTCTCGGAAGCCGGCGAGGTCGACACCGCCCAGTATCACCGCCGCATCGTCACGGCGCTGTCCACGCAGGATGCGCAGGCGGCGCGCGAGTCGCTGGTCGCCGACATCAGCCGCCCCTTCACCTTTCTGCGCAGCAAGCTGCAGGCTGCCGCCGCGAAAGACCAGACATGACCGCCATCAGGATCACCGAGCCGCGCTCGCAGCTTTCCGTCACGGCATTGTTGCTGCCCGAAAAGGCACCGGAAAACGCTGCCTTCCTCTTGGCCTATCTCGGCACGCCACGCGTTGTTCCGGGCATCCACGCGATGTGGACGGGGCCGGAGATTTCCTGTCCGGTTCCACCAGCCGACCTCGAGGGCCAGGCCTATGCAAAACCGCTGCCGGCCGAGAACGCAACGCTGAACCCGCAGCCGGGCGACATCGTGCTGTCCTATGTGCCGCCACGCATGTGGGGCGGCAATCCCAATGCGATCTTCGACATCGGCCTCTATTACGGCCAGGGTGCGCGGCTCCTGTTCCCGATCGGCTGGCTGGCCGGCAGCGTGGTGGCGCAGGTGCGTGCCGGGGAGCGCGATCAGTTCGCCGCCGCTTGCGGCGGCATCCGGCGCAACGGCGCCTGCGATGTCACCTTCAGTCTGGTGGAGGCTTGACATGGCCGACGACAGTTTCGAGCTGTTCGATCTTCGCGTCGAGGTGGTCATCCCGGAGGGCAAGCCGATCTATTGCGGCGCCAGGGCCGGTGACTATTTCGAGCTCAAGGGCGAGATGCTGTCGATGCCGGCAGGGCAGGGCTTTTCGATTTATTCGCTCGCCGCCGTCTTGCCGCTGCTGGCGGCCAAGCAGCGCCCGACCCACCCGAACGACTGGATGACATCGGACGCCGAGATCGCTTGTCCCGATCCCAATTGCGCCAGCCGCCTCCGGATTGTCAGGGTGGCCAAGCGACGGTTCAGCCACGCCGAGACCACAGCGGTGCCGCTGCCGAAGGAGGATGACCTGACATGACCGCCAAGACCTTCGAACTCGGCCCCGGCTACACCATCTCGCGCGTCATTCGCGGCGGCTGGCAGCTGGCCGGCGGCCACGGCGCCATCGACCGCAGCCAAGCGGTTGCCGATCTGATCGCCACCTTCGATGCCGGCATCTGGACCTATGATTGCGCCGACATCTACACCGGTGTCGAGGAGCTCATCGGCGCGGCGCGCCTGCGGCTGGCCAGCGAGCGCGGCCTCGACGTCGCCGCCCGGATGAAGGTGCACACCAAGCTGGTGCCCGACCTGGAACGGCTGGCCAGCATCAGCCGCGACTACATCAGGGGCATCGTCGACCAGTCATTGCGGCGGCTGAAGGCCGAGCGGCTCGATCTCGTCCAGTTCCACTGGTGGGACTATGCGCAGCCTCGCTATGTCGAGGCGATGGGCTGGCTCAACGAGCTTCGGCTGGAAGGCAAGGTGCGCAATCTCGGCACCACCAATTTCGATACGCCGCGGCTCACCGAAATCCTCGCCGCCGGCATCCCGCTTGTCAGTCAACAGCTGCAGTATTCCGTGCTCGACCAGCGGCCGGGCAACAGCCTGGCGGCACTCGCAAAACAGAACGGCGTCGGCTTCCTCTGTTACGGCTCGGTTGCCGGCGGCTTCCTCAGCGACAAATGGCTCGGTGCGGCCGAACCCGCCACGCCGCTCGAAAACCGCTCGCTGGTCAAATACAAGCTGATCATCGATGATTTCGGCGGCTGGGATCTGTTCCAGCACCTGCTTCAGGCACTGAAAGCCATTGGCGACCGCCACGGCGTCGACATTGCCACCATCGCCAGCGCCTGGGTGCTGGAACAGCCGCAAGTGGCGGCTGTCATCGTCGGTGCCCGCAACCAGGCGCACGCCATTGCCAATGCGAAAATCATGGACGTGGCGCTTGACGCCGAGGACCGGGCGCGGATTGCGGCCGTCATCGCGCAAGGCACGGGCCTGGAGGGCGACGTCTACACGCTGGAGCGCGACCGCCACGGACGCCACGGTTCGATCATGCACTACAACCTCAATGCGGGGAAGAAATGAGCGGCGAACCCTCCCTGTTTTCACGCGCCAGCGCCGAAATCATCGACCTGCACCGCTTCTTCGTCGACTGGTTCGTCGCCGCGCGCGCCAACACGGTGGACTTCGGCCGCTTCGAACGCGCCATGGGTAAAGACCTCAGCATGGTGGCGCCGGACGGGCAGGTCCTCGATCGCGAAGCGGTCGTCGACCATGTCCGCTCAAGCCGCGCCTCTTGCGACGACGGTTTTGCCATTTCGATCGAGGACATCCGGCCCGGCTGGCAGGACGCCGATACCATCGTCGTCCTTTATGTCGAAGCGCAGCTGCGCGCAGGCAAGCACAGCCGCCGCCAGTCGAGCGCCGTCTTCACCACCAGTTCATCGGCGCCCAACGGCGTCGAATGGCGACATCTGCATGAGACCTGGCTGCAGGTGCCGGAACGCTGAACAGGCTCCAGAATTCAAATACAGTCGAGTAACGAAAGGGGAACAACAATGACAAAGACGATACTCCAACTCACCACCGCGCTCGCCCTCGTCACGATGGCGGGTGCCGCGCAGGCAGCCGATTGCAAGATCACCGTCGGCCTCGTCATGGAACTGACCGGCCCGGCCGGCGAATACGGTCAGGCCGGGGCCAAGTCGGTCGAGATGGCCTTCCGCGACATCAACGGAGCCGGCGGTGTGCGCGGCTGCGATCTCGTCACCGATACGCGCGACAGCCAGAGCCAGGGCAACATAGCGGTCGACGCAGCCACCCAGCTGGTTCAGGTCAAGAAGGTGCCGGTCATCATCGGCGGCATCATCTCGTCTGTGTCGATCCCGATCCTGACCTCCGTCACCGCGCCAGCCAAGATCGTCCAGGTCTCGCCGGCTTCGTCCTCGCCGACGCTGACCGCGCTCGGCCGCGACGGCAAGACCAACGGCATCTTCTTCCGCACCATCACCTCGGATGCGCTGCAGGGCGTCGCCGCCGCCAAATACGCCGTCGACAAGGGTTTCAAGAAACTGTCGATCATCCACGTCAACAACGATTTCGGCGTCAACATGGTGGCCGAATTCTCGCGTGCCTATAAAGCGCTCGGCGGCACCATCGTCTCCGACACGCCCTATAACGAGAAGCAGTCGAGCTATGCCTCCGAAGTCACGGCGGCGATGGCCGGCGAACCGGACGGGCTCTATCTCGTCAGCACGCCGGTCGACGGTGCAACGGTCGCCCGTACCTGGATCTCGCAGGGCGGCGTGCAGAAATTCCTCCTCAATGACGGCATGAACAGCCCTGATTTCATCGAGTCCGTCGGCGCCGACTATCTGAAGGAAGCCTACGGCACCTCGTCCGGCACCAGCCCGACCGCTTCGACAGAGTACTTCACCAAGAACTACAAGGAATTCTCCGGCATCGAACCGACCAATCCGGCAGCCGACCGTTCCTATGACGCCGGCGCGATTGTTGGCCTCGCCATCGCCATTGCCGGTTCGGAGGATCCGGCCAAGATCAAGGACGCGATGTACAAGGCGGTCGATCCGGCCGGCACGCCGATCTTTGCCGGCAAGGAAGAGTTCGCCAAGGCGCTTGGCCTGATCAAGGACGGCAAGCCGATCCGCTATGAAGGCGTCATCGGCCCTGTCGCCTTCGACAAATATGGCGACATCACCGGCCCGTTCCGGCTGTGGAAGATCGTCGATGGCAAGGTGGCGACCGACGGTGAAATGACCACCGACGACGTCAACGCCCTGCAAGCGAAACTTCAGTAAGACTACCTATTCTCCGGTATCGATCACGATCCCATCGTGGTCGATACCGGACGATTGTCCTGTTTTGCATTACCACGGGCACGGACGACGTCGCTTTGCGTGGACGAGCGTTTGACCGGCAGGCGATCATGGATAGGATCGGCCGATGTCGCCTGAAATCCAACAGCTCCTCTCTGCGCTCGGCGACCGGCTGGGCGCGGGCGGCGTGCTCGCCGGTCCGGAGGTGGATCAGCGCTATCGTGACGATCCCGACGGCAAGCTGGGGGCGCTTCCCGAAGCGGTGCTGCGCCCCGCGCGACACACAAGGTGTCGCGGCAGCGCTGGCGGTTTGCAACGATCTCAGCCAGCCGGTTGTCGTCCAGGGAGGACGCACCAGCCTGGCAGGCGCCGCCCGTGTGCAGCCGGGCGAGGTGGTGCTGTCGTTGGAGCGCATGACCGACCTCGCCGTTCCGGATCGCCAGGCTGCTAGCATCGTCGCCGAAGCGGGCGCGACGCTGCAGGCGGTGCAGGAGGCGGCCGACAGCGCCGGGCTGATGTTCGGCGTCGATATCGGCGCACGCGGCTCCGCGACGGTCGGCGGCAACATCGCCACCAATGCCGGCGGCATCCGCGTGCTGCGTTACGGCATGTACCGCGCTCAGGTTCTGGGACTGGAAGCCGTGCTTGCCGATGGCAGCGTGATGACCTCGCTCAAGGGCTTGCCCAAGGACAATTCCGGCTACGACCTCAGTCAGCTCTTTATCGGCACGGAAGGAACGCTCGGCGTGGTCACCCGCGCCGCGCTCAGGCTGCATCCCAAGCCGGCGTCCGAGGTGAACGCTTTCTGCGCGCTCTCTTCGCTCGATGCGGCAATCGCCCTGCTTGGGCTGCTGCGGCAAAAGCTCGGCCCGCTCCTGTCCGCCTATGAGGTCAACTTCGCACCGCTCTATGACCTCATGGTCGCCAGCATGGCTATGCCGGCGCCGCTGCCGGCAGGCTCGCCCGTCTATGTGCTGGCCGAGATCCAGGGCAGTCAGCCGGAACGCGACGGCGAGCGCTTCGCCGAGGTGTTGATGCAGGCGGTCGAAGACGGTGTCATCGACGATGTGGTGGTCTCGCAATCGCCGCGCGAGTTTCGCGCTCTGTGGGACGTGCGGGAGGACGCCAATCGCGTCCTGTTTTCGATCAAGGGTTTGATCGGCGTCGACATCAGCATCCCGTTGGCCCGCATGGGAGCGTTCCTGCAAGAGGCGGACGCAGCCATCCACGCCGTCGATCCCGGCGCCGACATCTATTTCTTCGGCCATCTCGGCGACGGCAATCTGCATTACCAGGTCCGCACGGTCGATGCGGCGGCGGCATATGACATCGTCTATCGCGGCGTGGCGGCGTTTCGGCCGAACACGGCATCGGCCTCGACAAGAAGAAGTGGCTGCATCTGGTCCGCAGCGACGCCGAGATCGCCACGATGCGGCGGCTGAAGACAGCCCTTGACCCCAGAAACATCCTCAATCGGGGACGGGTCTTCGACCTCAACCCGACCGCCTTCTCCCGATGACGATTGCCCGCTATCTCAAGTCCGTTCCGTTGCGAGCTGTCTGGGGATGAGAAAGCGGGCGGCAAGCACGCAGAGCAGCACGGTGAACATCAGGATCAGCGCCACCAGCGCATTGATGTCGGGTGAGAAGCCAAGCCGCATCATCGCCCACAACCTGACCGGCAGCGTGCTTTGCGTGCCGGTGACCAGGATGGTGATCATGGTCTCGTCGAACGACAGGGCGAAGGCCAGGATGGCGCCGCCGACCATGGCGCTCGACAGGTTCGGCAGGATGATGCGCCAAAAGGTCTGCCAGCCCGTGGCACCGAGATCGTAGGACGCTTCGACCAGCGTGCGGCTCATCGACTGCAGCCGCATCAGCACCGTGCGGTAGACGATCGCCAGCACGAAAACCGTATGGCCGATGACGACCGTCAGCAGCGAGCGTTCGAGACCGATTTCGCGAAAGAAGATCAGCAGCGCCAGGCCGCTGATGATCGGAGGCATCAGGAACGGCAGGAAGATGATGAACTGCAGCAGCGAGCGTCCGGAGCGGCGCCCATGATAATAGAGCGCCAGCAGCGTTCCGCTGACCACCGACAGGATGACGGTGCAGACGCCGACGATCAGCGTGGTGCGCAAGGCGACCAGTATGTCGTGGTTTTCAGCCAGCGCCACATAGGTCGACAGGGTCGGCGCCGACCAGTCGACGGAGCCATGCGAAATGGTGAAGAACGACGACACGATCGGCACGAACAGCGGGCTGTAGAGCAGCACCGCAACCAGTGTCGTGATCGCGGCCAGAAAGATCGTGGACAGTCGGGGCAGGGCGCTCATACCGAAATCCCCCGGTTGCGTCCGAAGCGTTCGCCGACGAGAATTGCCGCGATCACCACGACTGCCAAAGCCACCGACAGCGCGGCGCCGAACGGCCAGTTATAAGCCGTGCCGAACTGGCTGTAGAGGATGCGGCCGAAGGTGAAGCCGCTGATCCCGCCGACCATTTGCGGCGTCAGGAAATCGCCGATCGCCAGCACGAAGACGAAGCTCGCCGCCGAGGCGACGCCGGGCAGGCTGAGCGGCAAGGTGATGCGCAGGAAGGTCTGCAAGCCGCTCGCGCCGAGATCGTCGGATGCGCGCAGCAGCACCTGCGGAATCCGCTCCAGCGACAGGAAGATCGGCAGGATGGCGAAGGGAATGAGCAACAACGTCAGCGTCAGCAGGATGGCGTTCATGTTGAACACGAAAAGCGTCGACGGTTCCTGCAGGATACCGAGCGCCACCAGTGCCTTGTTGAGGAAGCCGTTGAGGCCGAGGATGCTGCGGATCGCATAGATCTTGATGACGTAGCTCATCAGCAGCGGCACCAGCAGCAGCATCAGCAAGGCATAGCGCCAGCGGCCTTTCAGTGTCGTCAGGAAATAGGCGGCGGGATAGGCGAGCAGGATGCAGATGATGGCCACCGACACGCACAGCACGATGGTGTTCCAGAACACCGGCAGAAAGACTGGGTCGGTGAGGAACCTGACATAGTTGCCCAGGGACAACCCGTAGACGATGGTGCCCTGGTCGACACTGAAGAAGCTGTAGCCGAGGAAGATCGCCAGCGGCACCAGGACGAAGACCACCGGCAAGGCAAACGCCAGCACCGTGACCAGCAGCGACAGTCGTCTTTCCGCAGTGAGTGTCGAGCCGGCTTCGCTCATGCGAGCACCAGATGGCCTTCATGCGGCGCAAACGAAAGCGATACAGCCTCGCCGGATTTGAGCGCGCTGCCGTCGACGCGGCTCGGCACGCGCAGCCGCAAGCGTTGCGCAGCATTGTCTGGGCCTGCCGCGATGGTGGCGACGCTCGACGAGCCGGCAAAGGCCATGTCGGAGATCGTGCCGGAAAAACGGTTGTCGGTGTCCTTTGCGTCTGCAAGATGCAAGGCCTCGGGACGGAACGCAGCGTAGGCGCTGGCGCTATCCGCTGCGGCCTTCAAATGCGGCTGGTCACTGATCGAGCAGACCAGGCGGCCCAGCGTCGTTTCAATTGATCGCAGCTCGCCCTGGACGGCCCCAAGTTTTCCGGCCACCAGATTGTTCTCGCCGAAGAAACGCGCGACGAACTCGCAATTCGGCCTGTAGTAAAGGTCGTGCGGCGTGCCGAGCTGGCGGATATGACCGGCCTCCATGACGCAGATCCGATCGGCCATGCCGATGGCTTCTTCCTGGTCATGGGTGACGAACAGGAAGGTGGTCTTGATTTCGCGCTGGATGGATTTCAGGAAGATCTGCATCTGCCGGCGCAGTTCGAGGTCGAGTGCTGCGAGCGGCTCGTCGAGCAGGATCAGGCGCGGCTGGCAGATCAGAGCACGGGCGAGCGCGACGCGCTGGCGCTGGCCGCCGGAGAGCTGCGCGGGAAAGCGGTCGGCGAAACGCCCAAGCTGGACTAACTCCAGCGCCTCCGCGACACGGCGCGCGATTTCCTTGCGCTGGATATGGCGAACCGAAAGCCCGTAGCCGACATTGCCGGAAACGGTCAGGTGCGGGAACAGCGCATAGTCCTGGAACACGGTATTGAACGGCCGCCGGTTGATCGGCATGCGGCTGATGTCTTGCCCATCAAGGTGGATCTCGCCCGACGTCAGCGGCTCCAGCCCGCCGATCAGCCGCAGCACCGTGGTCTTGCCGGAGCCGGATGGTCCAAGAACGGTGAGGAACTCACCGTCCCGGATCGACAGGTCGATGTCGTGCAGCACGGGAACCGTGCCGTAGGATTTCGAGACGGACCGCAGCGTCAAGAGGTCGGTGTTCTGGTTCATGAAATACTCTCGCATACGCTTCGGCGGTCCGGAATTCCGGACCGCCTGGTCCTTCGAAGGCATGGTGCGGAAAGATCAGGGCGTCGCCTTGACCTCGTTCCACATGTCCGACCGCTTGAGCGGGTCCTCGACATTGTTGAGCCAGACCAGCGTGTCGTTGCCACCGGCGCTGCCGGTTTCCGTCACCGTGTTGCCGAAGCCGGTGCGCTCGGAAAGCTCGCCGCCGACCTTCTTGCTCAGCGTGAAGTCGATCCATTTCTCGGCTGCCGCATTGTCACGGACACCCTTGGAAATGACCCAGTTGTCGAGCCAGGCGAGCGCGCCCTCGCTTGGGTTGACGTAGGCGACATGGGCGCCGATCTTCTGCAGCGCCTTGACCTGCTGCTGGCCGTAATTGGCCCAGATCAGAGCCACGTCATTGTTCTGGTAGATCTGCTGCGCCTCGTCGGCGGTGGTGTAGAAGCTCAGCACGTTGCGCTTGAGTTCGACCAGCTTGGCCTTGACCGCCGCCATCTGCTGTTCGTTGAGGTTGAACGGATCCTTGTAGCCGAGCGTCAGTGCGGTGAACGAGAAATTGTGCTCGCCATTGTCATAGGCCAGAACCTTGCCCTTGTAGGCCGGGTCCCACAGAACCGACATCGAGGTCGGCGCCGGCTTGACCTTGTCCGTATCGTAGATCAGGCCGATGGAGTCGAAGCAGAACGGAATGCCGTAGACCTTGCCGTCCTTGGTCACGCCGCTGACCGCCGTCAGGTCGCGGAAGCGCGGCAGCACTTCTTTCTGGTTGGCGAGCTTCGTGACGTCGATCGGCGACACCAGGTCGGCTTTGATGTAGCGCTGCAACTGGGCGGTGTTGACGGCGAAGACGTCGAAGTCCTGGCCTTCGCTGCCCTTGATCTTGGCCCAGATCTCGTCGTCGCTGCCGATGAAGACGACATCGACGCCGATCCCGGTCGCGGCGGTGAAGTCATTGACCCAGTCGGCATCGGCGTAGCCGTCCCAGGCCAGTACCCGCAGGTTCGCGGCGAGTGCCGCCGATGTCATCAGGCCGATGCCGAGCCCGATTGTCGCTAGTCTTAGAAACGCTTTCTTCAGTCCCATTTTTAATCTCCCATTGTCGTTCTGGTGGACCGTAATTTCCGGGCCTGCGCCGTCACAGCTGGGTAACAGCGACCAGTCCCTCGTCCGGCACCGACACCATCCGGTTGCGCAGTGGCTTGCCGAATGTCTGTGCCTGGATTTCATACTCGTCGCCGGAAGCCGTCTTGACGCCGGAGGCGTAGCTCATCACCGCCGCGCCGAAGAAATAGGCATGCAGGTCGCCCGCCCTGCGGTGCATCGGGTAGCGGAAATGGAAGTGTTCGAGATTGGCGATCGAGTGCGACATGTGCGCTTCGCCCGACAGGAACTCCTGCTCCCAGATGACGGTGCCGTCGCGCAGGATGCGCGAATGGCCGCGCACTTCGTCGGGCAGGTCGCCGATCAGCAGCTCGGGTCCGATGGAGCAGGAGCGCAGCTTGGAATGGGCGAGGTAGAGGTAGTTCTCGCCCTCCGTCACATGGTCGGAATATTCGTTGCCGAGCGCATAGCCGATCCGATAGGGGCGGCCGTCCGGCCCGTTGAGATAGAGGCCGACGATCTCGGCCTCTTCGGCGCCGGCGCGCGCGAAGGCCGGCATCGGTAGCGGCGCGCCGGGCGGCACGACACAGGTGCCGACGCCCTTGAAGAACCATTCGGGCTGGATGCCGATCTGCCCGGCGGCAGGCTTGCCGCCTTCCAGGCCCATACGGAAAATCTTCAGCGAATCCGATTCCTCGGTGCCTTCGCCATGGGTCAGAACATGCATCTGGTTGCGCGCGGCGGCGCTTCCCGTGTGGGTCAGGCCGGTCCCGGTGACCAGGAAGCGCGCCGGTTCCGGATGGTCGACCGGAGCGAGCACCTGGCCATCGCGCAACAGTTGGTCGTAGTCGATTTTCGCTGTGCCCGTCTGCTTCTCGACCAGCGCTGCGATCGACGTGCCCTGGGCAATTGCCGCTTCGGCCAGCTCCAGCACGCTGCCGGTCTTTTCGAGCGGGTGCAGATGATTGCCGTCATCCGAGACACGGCCAACCCCTCTGCTGCCGTCGGCCATTCTGAACTGAACAAGACGCATGAATACTAACCTTCTTCCCTTGGAGCCGTACGGGTCACACCCAGCCCGCATCGACGATGAACTGCTGGCTCGTGCACATGCGGCTGTCGTCTGCGGCGAGAAACAGCGCCATGCGCGCGATATCGGAGGGTTGCAGCCGGTCGGGCAGGCACTGCCTTTCCGCGATCTGGCGTTCGCCGGCCGAGTTCAGCCACAGCCGCATCTGGCGCTCTGTCATCACCCATCCCGGCACCATGCAGTTGACGCGGATGCGTTCGGGGCCGAGTTCGCGAGCCAGCGCCCGCGTCATGCCGTAAACAGCCGCTTTCGCGGTGACATAGGCTGGGCAATCCGGATCGCCGACCATCCAGGTGATGGAGCCGAAATTGATGATCGAGCCGCCGCCCAGCGCGTTCATCTGTGGACGCACCGCCTGCGCCGCGAAGAACTGATGGCGCAAATTGACCGCCATGCGGTCGTCCCAGTAGGCAACCGTCACGTCCTTGGTCTGGTGGCGGTCGTCATTGCCGGCATTGTTGCACAGCGCCTGGATAGGGCCGTTGTGCTGCATCGCCTGAACGGTTGCCGCCTGCAACTCTTCGACGTTGCGCAGGTCGCAGGGAATGAACAGCGGCGCGGCATGTCCCTCGGCCGAGATCGCGTCGACCAGACGCCGGGAAGGCTCCTCGGCCATGTCGACGAAGGCGACGCGGCTGCCTTGCGCGCAGAAATGGCGCACCAGGCTTTCGCCGATGCCACTGCCGCCGCCGGTTATGAAGACGCTGCGGCCCTTGAGGCTTGGATAGATCGCATAGCCGATTTCATCCGTCATCGCGCGCCTCTCTAGTGCGAATGCCGAGGAATGCCGGCATCGCGCCGACCGACGAGAAAGTCGAAATCGCAGCCCTTGTCGGCCTGCAGCACGCGCTCGACATAAAGGCTCTGATAGCCGCCTTCCGGCGGCGCCGGCGGCTTCCAGTCACGCCGGCGGATTGCGAGCTCTTCGTCCGATACCAAAAGCTCCAGCCGGCGGCCGGCGACATCGAGCTCGATAAGATCGCCGTCGCGCACCAGCGCCAGCGCGCCGCCTGCGGCTGCTTCGGGTGCCACGTGCAGAACCACGGTGCCGTAGGCGGTGCCGCTCATGCGCGCGTCCGAAATGCGCACCATGTCGGAGACGCCTTGCTTCAGCAGTTTCGCCGGCAGCGGCATGTTGCCGACCTCGGCCATTCCGGGATAACCGCGCGGTCCGCAATTCTTTAGTACCATCACCGAGGAGGCGTCGATGTCCAGCTCCGGATCGTCGATGCGGGCGTAGTAGTGCTCGATGTTCTCGAACACCACCGCCTTGCCGCGATGTTGCATCAGCGCGGGCGTTGCCGCGGACGGTTTGATGACTGCCCCGTCAGGCGCCAGATTGCCGCGCAGGATGGAGATGCCGCCTTCCTTGGTCAGCGGCTGGCTCAGCGGCCGGATCACCTCGCTGTTGTAGTTGGGCGCGCCGTCGATCAGTTCACCGATGGTCTTGGCGCTGACGGTCATGGCGTCGCGATGAAGAAGCCCCACTTCATCAAGCGACGCCATGACCGCAGCTAGCCCCCCGGCGTAGTAGAAATCTTCCATCAGGAACCGGCCCGACGGCATCAAATCGACAATAGTTGGAATGTCCCGGCCAAGGCGGTCCCAGTCATCGAGGCTGAGATCGACACCGATCCGGTTGGCGATGGCGATCAGATGCAGCACCGCATTGGTCGAGCCACCGATCGCGCCGTTGACTCGAATGGCGTTCTCGAATGCTTCCCGGGTGAGGATCTGCGCGATTGTCACGTCCCTGCGGACGAGGTCGACGATCTGGCGTCCGGCCATCTGGGCGAGCACGCCACGGCGCGAATCCACCGCGGGGATCGCGGCGTTGTCCGGCATGCCGATGCCGAGCGCCTCGACCATGCTGGCCATGGTCGAGGCCGTGCCCATTGTCATGCAGCTGCCCGCAGATCGGCTTTGGCCCTGCTCGGCGGCGAGAAAGTCGGCGACCGGCATCCGGCCGGCCTTAACTTCCTCGGCGAATTTCCAGACATGGGTGCCCGAGCCGATATCCTGTCCGCGGAACTTGCCGTTGAGCATCGGCCCGCCGGAAACAGCGATGGTCGGCAGGTTGCACGACGCAGCGCCCATCAAGAGTGCCGGCGTGGTCTTGTCGCAGCCGACCAGCAGGATGACGCCGTCGATCGGATTGCCGCGGATGGACTCTTCGACATCCATGCTAACCAGATTGCGAAACAGCATGGCGGTGGGGCGCATGTTGCTCTCGCCGAGCGACATCACAGGGAATTCGAGCGGCAGGCCGCCCGCTTCATAGACGCCGCGTTTGACGTGATCGGCCAGCGCCCGCAGATGGGCATTGCATGGGGTCAGTTCCGACCAGGTGTTGCAGATGCCGATCACCGGGCGGCCATCGAAAGCGTCGGCGGGGATGCCCTGGTTCTTCATCCAACTGCGGTGCATGAAGGCGTTCTTGCCCTCACCGCCGAACCAGGCCTCGGACCGCAGCTTGCGTTTGGTGTCGGTCACGATGTCTGTTCCCGATCCTGGCGGCGCTTGTTGCGGCTTTGGACGCTGCGGCGCACGTCTTCCTCGGCATTGTCGATGAGCACCAGCAGCGCGTTTTGCGCACCAGTGGCGTCGCCGGATGCGATCTTTTCGGCCACTTCCCGATGCAGCGGCAAAGAATGACGCTGCCCGTCCGGATTGTCGTTGGAGAGGCGAAAGCTCATCACCAATGCGGTTTCGACCAGTGCCGCCAGCGAGCCGATCAGCTCATTGCCGGTCATGCGCAGGATGGTCTGATGGAACAAAAGATCGGGCTTGGCGAAGCGGTCGCCGTCGTCAACCACCGCTTCCATTTCGGCCAGCGCGGCATTGATCTCGGCAATCTGCGCCGGCGTGGCGCGTTGCGCGGCAAGTGCGGCCGACATCGGCTCGATGGCTCGGCGCAGCTCGAACAGCGCCCGGACATCGTCGGCGCTGACGCCGCCTGCGTAGCGCCATGACAGGACGTCCGGGTCGAGGAAATTCCAGTCGGCACGGGGACGCACCCTTGTGCCGGTCTTCGGCCGCGATTCGACCAGTCCCTTGCCGGCCAGCACCTTGATCGCCTCGCGCAGCACCGTGCGGCTGACCCCCAGCATCTCGCTGGAATCGTCGGCATTGGGCAGTGCCTCGCCGGGCAGGAAATCGCCCTGCACGATGCGCAATCCGATCTGTTCGACGACGGTCGCGTGCAACGCCGTCGAGCCGCTGGAGACCGCGACCGCAACCCTCGACGTGCGCGCCGTGCTGAAAGATTTCTTATTCTTCATACTATTCATATGATATGTCTTATCGGCATTGCGACTGGAGTCAAGGGAGGGGGAATGCCGGTGACAAAGAATTCCGCTGCCGTTGCCGAGCGGCATCAAGAGCTGGTCTCGATCAGCGATGGCATTGCGACTGTAGAGATTGCCCCGGCCGCCGGCGGCGCGCTGGCGTCGTATCGCTGGCGGCAAAACGGATCCGTCGTGGATTGGCTGCGTCCTGCGGATCAGGCGGCGATCGACAGCCGCGATGCCGGCGCCATGGCCTGCTTCCCGCTGGTTCCCTATTCCAATCGCATAAGGGGCGGGCGCTTCGCATTCGCGGGCCGCACCGTCGAACTGCCGACCAGCCCGGAAGATCCGCATCATGAGCATGGCCATGGCTGGCGTCGGCCATGGACAGTCGTCCGGCACGAAGCCAGCACCACTCTCCTATCCTATCGCCATGCCGCCGATTCCTGGCCGTGGAGCTATGAGGCAAGGCAAGCGATCTCGCTGGTCGATGGCGGGCTGATCATTGCCCTTTCGCTGCGCAACCTCTCGGACATGCCGATGCCGGCAGGCTTCGGCCTCCATCCCTATTTCCCGTCGACACCGTGGACACATGTCCAGGCGCAGGTATCCGGCATGTGGGAGACCGATGCGGAAATCCTGCCCACCCGGCACGTCCTGCCGCCCGCTGGCTCCAATCCTACCACCGGCTTCGACGTGTCGGAGACGGACTTCGACACGGTCTTCACCGGATGGACGCGCCGTGCCCGGATCTCCTGGCCGGAGCGTGGGCGGCAACTGGACATCGAGGCCGAGGCGCCGCTCGATTTCCTCGTCCTCTACACGCCGCCCGGCGAGCCGTTCTTTTGCGCCGAACCGGTCAGCAACATCACCGATTCCTTCAATCGCAGGAACGCGGGCATCGACACTGGCTGCATCGTATTGGCACCCGGGCAAATGCGATCCGCAAGCGTTCGCTTCACGCCTTCGCAGGCGGCCTGATCGCCAGTCTGAGCCGCATCAACTGCTTTGCCTTGCCGCTTCGCGGATGGTCTGCAGCAGGATGGAGAAGGCCGGCGAGGGGGCCGTGTCGGTGCGCATGGTCAGGCCGACCGGTCCCTTGGTTTCCTCGGTGTTGACCGGCAAGGCGACGAAGGCGCCGCTGCCGAGTTCGTTGGCAACGACGCCAGCCGAAATGATCCAGACGGCATTGCTCTGCCGCAGGAAGGCGCGGCCGAAGGAGTCCGAGACGGTTTCGATCTCGGTTGCCGGCGCCGTCATGCCGTTGGTGATGAACAGGCGGTCGACGAAGGGGCGGATGACCGATTCCCGCGTCGGCATCAGCATCGGGAATTCGTCGAGCCGTGCAAACACATCCTGTCCCGGATCGAGTAACGGGTGTCCCGCGCGCACCACGAACAGCACCGGTTCAGAATAGAGGTGCTCGAAGAAGAAGCCGGTCATGTTCTCCGGTGCCGCCAGCCGTCCGACGACGAGATCTAACGTGCCGGTGCGCAACTGTTCGAGCAGCACCGAATTCTCGCCGGTGACGATCTTGATCGCCGCACCGGTGCCCTCTTTGAGGAACAGGCTCATGGCAAGCGGCATCACACGCGCCGACACTGTCGGCAGCGCGCCGATGCGAATTGGGGGCCGGCTGACCGCTCCGTCCTGGCGGACGGAATCGACGCCTTGCTTGAGTGCCGTGATCGCCGTGCCGGCATGGCGAAGGAAGATCTCGCCGATGCGCGTCAGTCGGATGCCGCGGCCGTCGCGCTCCACCACCGCAACACCCAGCGCCTCCTCCAACTCGCGCAATGTCTTGGTCACAGCCGGCGGACTGACATGCAGCAAGTCGGCCGCTCGTGCCACGCTTCCCTGCCGCGCAACTTCCAGGAATGCCTGCAGGTGACGGAACCGGATGCGGCTCTGGGACATGGATTTGATAACCCCTGAGTTAATGAAACGGCACAAAATATCATTTTACCGAACCAAACGCCTTGTGCAATGTGGGGATGGAGGATCGAAATCGTGCCATTCGTCACCATCGGCGGCATCACGCTGCACCATCGCCACATCAAGGCGACCGGCAATGCGTGCCCGATCATATTCATCAATTCACTCGGCACCGACTTCCGCATCTGGGACGAAATTGTCTCGGCGCTCAATGGTGAAATGCCGCTGCTGGTCTACGACAAGCGCGGCCATGGGCTCTCCGACATCGGCGATATCAGGTCGATCGACGATCATGTCGATGATCTCTCGGCGCTCATCGACTATTTCGGTCTCGGCAAGGTGGTGCTTTGCGGCCTGTCGGTCGGCGGCATGATCGCGCAGGGGCTCTATGCCAGGCGCCCTGAAATGGTCGAGGGCCTGATCCTGTGCGATACGGCCCACAAGATCGGCACGACAGACAGCTGGAACACACGCATCGCGACGGTCGAAAGCAAGGGCATCCAGGCCGTGGCGGACGGTGTGCTCAAAGTATGGTTCACCCCCGCCTTCCACGCGGCGCGTCTGGCCGAGTTGGACGGTTATTGGAACATGATGACCAGGCAAGCGCTTGCAGGTTACATCGGGACTTGCGCGGCCGTTCGCGATGCGGATTTCACCGACAGCGCGCGCCACATCGCGGTACCGACGCTCTGCGTCGCCGGCGATCAGGATGGCTCGACGCCTCCCGATCTCGTCCGCTCGCTGGCTGCGCTGATCCCCGGCGCGCGCTTCGAGATCATCCGCGATGCCGGGCACATTCCTTGCGTCGAACAGCCTGAGGCGCTCACCGCTCTGATTCGCAGTTTTATCGCATCGCTTGCCCCTGGAGCAGAAACCCATGGATGAAGTCCCCGGCAACGCAGCCAGATATCGCACCGGCCTTGCGGTGCGGCGCTCGGTGCTCGGCGACCGCCATGTCGACCGGGCCGAAATCGCCGCCACCGATTTCGACCAGCCTTTCCAGGAGCTGATCACCGAGGCTGCCTGGGGAACCGTCTGGGCGCGGCCGGGCTTCACCAAGCGTGAGCGTTCGATCGTCACGCTGGCGCTGCTGGCCGCACTCGGCCATGATGAGGAGATCGCCATGCATGTGCGCGCCACCCCCAACACCGGTGCTTCGCGCGACGACATCTGCGAGGCGTTCCTGCATGTCGCCATCTATGCCGGCGTGCCGGCAGCCAACCGTGCCTTCAGAATAGCCAAGGACGTGTTTTCGGAAATGGACGGAGCCAGGAATGCCCGCTGAGTCCGGCGCGACGAGGCCCGAGACCGGCGCCTTCTTCCAGCGCGACCGGACCTGGCATCCGCCGGCTCTGACGCCGAACTATAAAACCTCGGTGCTGCGCTCGCCGCAAAAAGCACCGCTCGCCTTCGACAACACGCTGTCGGAGATTGCAGGTCCCGTTTTCGGCCACGCAATATTGGGCGAACTTGACGCCGACCTGATCCACAATTTCGCCAGGCCCGGCGAGAGCGCGCTCGGCGAGCGGATAATCGTCCATGGCCGAGTGCTCGACGAGCGAGGCGTTGGCGTGCCCGGCGCGCTGCTCGAATTCTGGCAGGCCAATGCCGGCGGCCGCTATCGCCACAAGAAGGATGGCTATCTGGCGCCGCTCGACCCGAATTTTGGCGGCTGCGGCCGAGCCCTCACCACCGAGGACGGCGGCTATGCGTTTCGCACCGTCAAGCCTGGACCCTATCCCTGGCCGAATGGGCCGAACGACTGGCGCCCCTCGCACATTCATTTCTCGGTGTTCGGCCACGGCTTTGCCCAGCGGCTGATCACGCAGATGTATTTCGAGGGCGACCCGCTGATCTGGCAGTGCCCGATCGCGCGCGGCATTCCCGACAAGGCAGCCGTTGAGACGCTGATCGCCGCGCTCGACATGCAAGCGACGATCCCCTTCGACGCGCGCGCCTACAAGTTCGACATCGTGCTGCGCGGGCGCCGCGCGTCGCTGTTCGAAAACAGGCTGGAGGGCAATTGATGGCCCAGTCGCTCGACCGGCTCAGGGAAAGCCCTTCGCAGACCGCCGGACCCTACGTCCATATCGGGCTGACACCCAATTTCTGCGGCATCGGCGGCGTCTATCCCAGTGATCTCGGCGCCACCATGGTCAACGACAAGACCAAGGGCGAGCGCATCGGCCTGCGCATCCGGGTGCTCGATGGCACCGGCACGCCGCTCAAGGACGCGCTGATCGAGATCTGGCAAGCGGATGCGGATGGGCTCTACAATTCGCCGGCCGAACTGCGTGGTGCTGCCGATCCGAATTTCTTCGGCTGGGGCCGTTGCCCGACCGATATGGACACCGGCCTCTGCACGTTCGAGACGGTCAAGCCGGGTCGCGTGCCGTTCCGGGACGGCCGCCTGATGGCGCCGCACATCACGCTCTGGATTGTCGCCCGCGGCATCAATCTCGGCCTGCACACAAGGCTGTATTTCTCCGACGAGGAAAAGGCCAATGCCGAAGATCCGATCCTCGCGCGTATCGAGCACCGCGTTCGCGTGCCGACGCTGATCGCCGAGCGCCAAGGCGATATGTATGTCTTCGACGTCCATCTCCAGGGGGAGAAGGAAACGGTCTTCTTCGATAGCTGATGCTCAGGAGGCCTGTGACATGACTGTATCGCCTTTCGACCATCCGCTGCTCTCCGCTCTTCTCGGCGACGAAGAAGCGGCGAGGCATTTTTCCGTTGAGGCGGAAATCGAGGCCATGCTGATCTTTGAACAGGCGCTGTCGCAAGCGGAGGCCGATAACGGGATAATTCCCAAGGATGCCGGGGCAGCGATCGTGGCGGCGCTTGGCACCTTCCGGCCGGACACGGCTCTGCTGCGAGCCGGGGTCGCCAAGGACGGCGTCATGGTGCCGGAACTGGTGCGCCAGATCAGGGCTGCGGTCGGCGAACCGCATGGCCGGAAAGTGCATTTCGGTGCGACCAGCCAGGATGTGATCGACACCTGCCTGACGCTTCGGCTGAAATCCGTCGTCGAGCATCTCGATCTGCTGTTGACCGAAACCGTCATACGCCTCGCTTCGCTCAAAGAGCGTTTTGGCGGCAGGGCGCTGACCGGGATGACGCGCATGCAGAAGGCGCTTCCGATCAAAGTGGCCGATCGCGTCAGGGCGTGGCGGGCGCCGCTGCAACGGCATCAGGAGAGGCTATCCGAGCAGTCCAGGCGTCTGCTGGTGGTGCAATTCGGCGGTGCCGCCGGCACGTTGGAAAAGCTTGATGACAAGGGGCCGGCGGTGCGCGCGGCACTTGCCGCCAGGCTTGGTCTTGGCGACGCACCGCAGTGGCACAGTCAGCGTGACGCGCTCGCCGACTTTGCCGGCCTGATGTCGCTGGTATCAGGCAGCCTCGGCAAATTCGGCCAGGACATCGCGCTGCTGGCGCAAGATGGAACCGAGATCGAGCTTTCCAGTGGCGGCGGCTCGTCGGCCATGCCGCACAAGCAGAACCCGGTGAAGGCCGAAGCGCTGGTGGCGCTTGCCCGCTTCAACGCCACGCAACTTGCCGGCATGCATCACGCGCTCGTGCATGAGCAGGAGCGGTCGGGTGCTGCATGGACGCTGGAGTGGCTATTGCTGCCGCAGATGGTCGTCGCAACGGCCGCGTCGCTGCGCCTTGCCGCCGAACTGGCCGCACAGGTCGAAAGTCTCGGCCACTGATGCGCACGCAAATCGTCATCGTCGGGTCCGGACCGTCCGGCCTGCTGCTTGGGCAACTGCTGGCCGGCATCGGCGTCGAGACGGTCATTCTGGAACGTGCGAGCCGCGAGCACGTGCTTGGCCGCGTGCGGGCAGGGGTGCTCGAACAGGGCACGGTCGAATTGCTGGAACAGGCCGGCGCGGCGGCAAGGCTGCATGCCGAAGGGCTGCCGCATTCCGGCATCTCGCTCGCCTTCGACGGACGCTTGCATCGCATCGACCTCGAGGCGCTGACCGGCGGCAGGCATGTCACCGTCTATGGCCAGACCGAGGTGACGCATGATTTGATGGACAAACGCGACGCGGCAGGGCTGACCACGATCTACGAGGCGGCAAATGTCGCTCTGCACGATTTCGACGGCACCGCGCCTTTCGCCACCTATGACAAGGACGGCGTCACGCATCGCATCGACTGCGACTTCGTTGCCGGCTGCGACGGCTATCATGGCGTCAGCCGCAAATCGGTGCCCGAGCGTGCGCTGAAAACCTTCGAGCGGCGGTATCCGTTCGGCTGGCTCGGCGTGCTGGCCGAGGTGCCGCCAGCCGACCGCGAACTGGTCTACGCCAATCACGAGCGGGGTTTTGCGCTGTGCTCGATGCGCTCGACGCATCGCAGCCGCTACTATCTGCAGTGCCCGCAGGACGATCGCGTGGAGGCGTGGTCGGATGAGCGCTTCTGGGACGAGTTGCGCCGCCGCTTGCCCGAGCAGACGGCGGCAAATGTCGTCACCGGGCAATCCTTCGAGAAATCGATCGCGCCGCTGCGCTCCTTCGTTGCCGAGCCGCTGCGTTTCGGCCGGCTCTTCCTGGTCGGTGATGCCGCCCACATCGTGCCGCCGACCGGCGCCAAGGGCCTCAACCTCGCCGCCAGCGACGTGCGCTATCTCTTTGCCGGCCTGCACGATTTCTATCGCGACAAGTCAACGGCCGGCATCGACGCCTATTCAGGCAAGGCTCTGGCACGGGTCTGGAAAGCGGTGCGTTTCTCCTGGTGGATGACGACGATGCTGCACCGCTTTCCAGACACCGGCGAGTTCGGCCAGCGCATCCAGGAGGCCGAACTCGACTACCTCGTGCAGTCACGTGCCGCATCGACCGCGCTCGCCGAGAACTATGTCGGCCTGCCGTACTGAGGGCCGCGGATCATCCGGCGCCTTGCTGCCTGGCAAAGTCCGACAGCATCGGGCGCTGCCCTTTGAGGATCTTCACCTCGGCCTCGGCCAAGGTGAACCAGCCCGCTCTGTCCACCTCCGGGAACTCCTTCAGGAATCCCGACCTTGGCGGCCATTCCATGGTAAAAATGTTGCTCGTGATGGCGGCGACATCAATGTCGGCGGTCGCCTCGACAGACCAGGCCATGACGATCTTTCCGCCTGGTTGCCTGTAGTCGCCGAGACGCGTGAAGGACCCATCGACCCTGATGCCGAGCTCTTCCTCGGTCTCGCGCTGCGCTGACGCCAACTCGTCCTCGTTCTCGCCGATGAGGCCCTTCGGTATCGACCACGCACCGTCGTCCTTCTTCGCCCAAAACGGTCCGCCCGGATGAACCAGCAACACCCTGAGATCGCCGTCGCCGCGGCGATAGATCAGCAATCCCGCACTGCGTTTTGCCATTGTGATACGTCCGTTTGCGAAGCCGGCAGCCTGCCGATGGTCCTTGAATCGTTGACGCGAACCTTGCACCTAGGGATTGCGACGCTATGTCAGGTTCGTCTGCATTGCACCTCACCCGCGAGTCCGGCAATCTGATACCATCGCTTATTTGGCGGCTCGAAGGCTAGGTGACGATGCAACTCGGACTTATTGGCTACTATAGCGACTTCGTCGTGTATCCGCTGGTAATCGCCGTGCTGGCAGTGGCCGGGCTGCTCGAGGCCGGCGAAGAGGGTGCGCCAGGCTGGATAGGCACGGTCCTCGCCTGTCTCGGCCTCTGGACGCTGATCGAGTATGTGCTGCACAGGTTCGTTCTTCACCATATTCCCTACATCAAGGACCTGCATGATCGTCACCATGTCGAGGAGCGCAGTTCGGTGGGCACCCCGACCTGGCTCAGCCTCGGGGTGCATGCGCTGATCGCGTTTGTGCCCGTTTGGGTGGTCTCGGACTTCGCAACCGCGAGCGCGGTAAGCTGCGGGCTGATGCTGGGGTACCTCTGGTACATCAGCATCCACCACATGATCCATCACTGGCACCCCGCCCATCCGAGCTATCTCTACAGGCTCAAGCGTCGCCACGCGGTGCATCACCACATTGACGAAGCGGCCAATTTCGGTGTGACGTCGACGTTCTGGGATCGCTTTTTCGGGACGGCGCGGCTCTAGTCCGAGGCCAGATCAACCCCAACCGTTCAACGCCTCTTCCCGCGACCGCCGGGAGACTTGGCTCCGCGGGGTCCGCTCTGAACCGGCGTGTTGTTCTGGTTCTCGTCGGACAGTTTGCGCCAGCGGGCAAGGCGCTCCGGATCGAGCGTCCCGGCCTTCAAGGCAGCCTGCACAGCGCAGCCCGGCTCATGCACATGCGTGCAGTCGCGGAACTTGCAGAGCGGCGCGAGCTCGGTGATTTCGGCAAACAGCGTGTCGATGCCGGAGGCGACGTCGCTGACCTGCAAAGTCCGCATGCCCGGCGTATCGATCACCCAGCCGCCGCCGGCAATGGCGTGCAGCGATCGCGACGTGGTGGTGTGGCGTCCCTTGGCATCGTGCTCGCGAATGCCTCCGGTCTGCTGCGGCGATTGCTGCCCCGATCCGGCCAGTGTGTTGACCAGCGTCGATTTGCCGACGCCGGAGGAGCCGATCAGCGCCACCGTCTGGCCGACACCGCACCAGGCAGCCAGGACGGTTGCCGCATCCGATGTCCGGGGGTTCAGCGTCACGACCGGCAATCCACGCTGCAACGCGGCAGCCTGCCTTGCATATGTCTCGGCGTCTTCAGCGGTATCTGCCTTGGTCAGCAGGATCACTGGCGTCGTTCCGGCCTCATTGGCGAGCGCCAGATAACGCTCGAGCCGGGCGGGATTGAAGTCGGCATTGCACGAGGTGACGATGAACAGCGTGTCGACATTGGCCGCGGCAAGCTGCGGCACCCTGCCGCCCTGGATGCGGCGCTCCAGCACCGTCTTGCGGGCCAGGCGGCGCTGCACAAGGTGTTCATGCCCATCGACCAGTACCCAGTCGCCGACCGCATAGTCACCGGTGTTCGCCTGCGCCGGCAGCGTCAGATCGACCGGCCCTGCCTGGGACAGGCCGGTCAGGCGATCGCGGTGGACGGTGGCGATCCGCGTCGGGACAAGATCGGCGTCGCCGGGTTCGAGCTGGTCGCCAAAAAAATCCGTCCAGCCCAGGCCGGCAAGCGATGGCATGGAGTGGTCCGTCACGGCTTTGACCACGGCGTCGCGGACATCGGACAGTATCCCTGGCAGGTGGCGAACGGGCGAGGCGATTGCCCAAGCCGTGTATGGGCGGCATGGCGACATTTGGCAAGCAGGCCCGTAGCCGAGAGCGAGCGGCAAGCTTCTGCAGCCTATCCCTCGATCGTCGAACTGACGATCAAGTCGACGAAACAGCGCTGTCCGAAAGCGTTTGGCGGGAAAACGGCGGCGAGCCACGTCAGCTTTAAACGTTAACAAATAATTTGACGCATGCAATTTTTTTTGCGCTCTATTGGTAACCGTGAAAATTGACTGAATAAGTTCTGTCGAGCATTGTCGCATCCGGTCAACGGCCGCATGACTGGTGGCGGGCCGATCATGGCAGGGGATCAGGAATATATCGATGGCGGAGAAGACACACCGCACGATGGACGACTTCGCCCAGGCATGCGGCGTGTCCCGGCCGACGCTGTCCAAATATTTCGACGATCCGGCGAGCGTGAAGCCGGCGACGCGGGCGCGCATCGAAGCCGCCCTGCGCTCCTCGGACTATCAGCCCAACCTTTTCGCCCGCAATCTCAACCGCAAGCGCACCCGCAACATCGGCATCGTCGTGCCGACGATCACCGATCCGTTCTACGCCGAGATGGTCAGCCGCATCGAATTTCGCTGCCGCGACGAAGGCTACTGGCCGATCGTCATCTCCTCGCATGGTTCGCCGAAGCTGGAGGCGGAGTCGGTCAGGACGCTGCTGTCCCTGAAGGTCGCCGGCGCGATCATCGCCCCACTGGGTCTGGCTTCCGACCGCGGCGTCTTCGACAAGCTCGGGCAGGGCATTCCGATTGTCTATTTCGACACCTATATCGAGGGCGATACGCCGTTCGTCGGCAACGACAACCGGCAGAGCGTCTCGACCATCGTCGACTATCTCTGCCGTTCGGGTGAGCCGCCGGTCTATCTCGACATCCCACACGTCAACCACAACTCCGGCGAACGCCAGGAAAGCTACATCGTCGCGATGGAGACCGCCGGGTTCAAGCCGGTCGTCATCGAAGGCACCCGCGATTACACCTGGGACTTCGAACGCATCGGCTACGAGCAGACGGAAAAAATGCTGGAGGCCGGCGCCTTGCCCGGCCGCACCATCCTGTGCGCCAATGATCGTCTCGCCTTTGGTGTGATGGCGGCCGCGTTCTCGCGCGGCCTGAAGGTCGGCCGCAGGCCCGATTGCGATCTGCGCGTTGCTGCGCATGACGATCATCCGCTGAGCCGCTACACCTGCCCGGCGCTGACCACCATGGCGCAGGATTTCGCCGCTATGGCCGGGCGCAGCGTCGAGATCCTGCTGGCCTTGCTGGACGAGGCCGATCCGCCGAAGCAGGGCATGGCGCGCACCGTCAAGCTCGGCGCCACCCTGGTGATGCGTCAGTCAGCCTGAGCGACCGGCGTCAGCTTTTCTCGAACTGGCGCCAGGCCGCCACCGCCTCGGCCACCGCTTGCCGGGCAGCGGGAATATGGCGCCCCATCGAGACGAAGCCATGGATCTGGCCCGGCCACTGCCGCAGGGTCACAGGCACGCCCGAGGCTTGCAGGCGCGCCGCATAGGCTGCTCCTTCGTCGGCGAGGATATCGCAGCCGGCCAGCGCGACGAATGCCGGCGCGACGCCGGCAAGATCGGGCGCCAGCAAGGGCGAGACGCGCCAGTCCAGCATTTCGTCGGGCGTTCGTACATAATGGTCGCGGAACCAGGCCATGGTGGTCGCTGTCAGCCCGAAGCCGTCGCCGAAACGCCGGTAGCTGTCGGCCTTCTGCCGCGCGTCGGTGTTGGGGTAGATCAGGATCTGCGCGGCAAGGGCTGGCGCCAGCCCATCGCGGGCGAGCAGCGCCAGCACAGCGGCGAGGTTGCCGCCGGCACTGTCGCCGGCCACACCGATGCGTCTGATGTCGATGCCGAGATCGGCGGCGTTCTCGGCCAGGAAACGAAGAGTTGCCAGACAATCCTCGAGCCCGGCGGGAAATTTATGGTCCGGCGCCAGGCGATAGTCAGGACAGACAATGACGGCGTTGCCGAGATTGGCCATCAGGCGACAGATCTCGTCATGCGAATCGAGGTTGCCGATGACCCAGCCGCCGCCATGCAAATAGAGCAGCGCCGGCGCCCCGCTTTGCGGTGCGCCGATGCCGCGATGGATGCGGAGCGCAATAGGCCCATTCGGCCCGTCGATCTGCCGTTCTTGGGTCGCAGCGACCGGCTCGTGCTCACCCTGTAGCGCCGGGAACGAGGCGTTGTAGGCAGTTCGCGCTGCCGCCACGCTGCCGGTCTCAAATGGCTCGCCGCCGGCTGCACGACCAATTTCGAGGACGCGCAGCGCATCCGGATCGAGCGTCATGATCATACCCTCAGGCCAGCAGGCTGCTCGCCTCTTCCTCGGTCAGCAGGGCCGGCTGCACGACATCGCCCGCGATGGCGACTGATCCCTGTGTTTCACCGGAGCGCAGGATAGCCTCCATGACCTCCAGCACATGCAGCGCAAGGCTGCCGGAGGCCCGTGGGGTGTTGCCGGTTTGAAGCGAGCGCACCAGATCGGCGACGCCGAGCATGCGGTAATTGGCGCGATCGGGTGCCGCGTAAGGCCAGTTGCGGGCGCCGTAGAGCTCGCCCTCGCTGGCGAAATCCTGCCAGTCGGTGCCGCGTTCCGACAGCGACACCGTGCCGCCGAACGTGTCGGGGTCGGGCAGGCGCAGCGAGCCCTCCGTGCCGTGCAGTTCGATCAGATGGTTGGAGTGGCGAAAGACGTCCCACGAGGCGCCGAAGGTGACGGTCGCGCCGGAGCGGAACTCGAGCAGCGACAGCACATTGGTCGGCGTGCCGACCTTGAATGTGGTGTTCTTGAATGGCCCTTCGGCGGTGATCAGCCTTTCTTCCTGGCCGCGTGTCGCCATTGCCATGACGCGCTCGACCGGGCCGAGCAGATTGACCAGCATGGTCAGATAGTACGGACCCATGTCGAACACCGGGCCACCGCCTGGCTGGTAGTAGAATTGCGGGTTGGGGTGCCAGTGCTCCATGCCGCGGCCCATCATGAAGGCGGTGCCGGTGACCGGACGGCCAATGGCGCCCTGGTCCATCAACCGGCGCGCACGGCGCCCGGCCGCACCGAGGAACGTGTCGGGCGCCGAGCCGAGCAGCAGGCCGCGCGACCGCGCCTCATTGACCAGGCGCTGTCCATCGGCGGCCGAGGTGGCGAGCGGCTTTTCGGTGAAGACGTGCTTGCCGGCCGAAAGCGCGGCAAACGAAATATCGAAATGCGCCGCCGGAATGGTCAGGTTGAGGACAAGATCGATCTCGGGGTCGGCCAGCAGTGCATCGACGCCGAGTGCCCGTATGCCATATTCCTTCGCCCGCAGCGCCGCCATGTCGGCCGAGATATCGGCGCAGGCGCGCAATTCGATGCCGCCGAAGAAAGCGGCATTGCGCAGATAGGTCATCGAGATATTGCCGCATCCGATGACGCCGATCCCGAGTTTCGTCATTGGTATCCCGTGCATTTCGATCGTACCTCCCGATGCGCCATGCTCCGCCGGATTCGCCCAGCCGGCAACGGATCGCTTTCGCAAAGGGCTATACAACATTTTAAATATTGACGCGCGTAAAATTTTTATCCAACATGCGAAAATGCTGGCGCGATATCGGGAGGCTGCCAGCCCTGGGAGGAGAAAATGACCGACATGAAAAAACGGCCGACCGCCGATGCGAATCCCGTGGGTCATGCGCGCATTGGGTATTTCCGTCGTGGCCAGGGACCGCGAGGGAGTCAGGCATAGATCACCTTGGCCCCGGTCCTATCAAGCTGGCTGCGTATCGCGCCGGACAGGCCATCGTCCGTGATCACGACATCGACGCTCGACAGCGAAAAGGCCTTTGAGGTCCCGCTGACGCCCCATTTGCTCGAATCCGCAAGGAGGACAACGCGCCGGGCCATGCGCACGAGGTTTCGCTTCGTTCGCGCCATGTCTTCGTTCACGTCGACCACATCCAGTGACGAGTCAATCGCATGCGCTCCAACAAAGACCTGATGCGCTACCAAGCCGCCGAGAGCCGTGTCGGCATCGGTGATCAGTGTGCTCACCGTGTCTGGATAGACCCGGCCGCCGATCATGTGAACGTCGAGCCCGGGCCGATGCATCAGATGCTGCACGATATTCATCGCCGTGGCCGCGACCACGACATTGCTGAGCGGCGGTAACAGCATGGCAACCTGCATCAATGTCGAGCCGCCGTCGAAGATGACCGATTGGTTGTCCCCGAACAGTTCTACCGCTGCCCGGGCGATGCGTTTCTTTGCATCGAGGTTCGTTTGCATCCGCCGGGCGAACGCGGCCGTGGTCGAATCCGTGGTCCGGGTCACTGCGCCTCCACGGGTCTTGGTCAGCAGTCCCTTGCGGTCCAGTATCTCGAGGTCGGAGCGCACCGTGACTTCCGACACGCCAAAATCGTCTGACAGGTCCTTGATGCGAACCTGTCCGCTGCGTTGCACTTCACCCAGGATCGACTGGCGTCTCTGCTCTGACAACATGCCCTGTCCTTGCCTCCATGCGCCAAGCGATCGCCCTGGCTTCGGTTCACTCTACCAAAAATATGCGAATTCGAAAGCTTTCGAAAGATTGCATTTGTCTTTTCTTTCGCAAACACTGGGTCCAGGATTTTGAAATCAATCGATTGGAGAGTTTTGGACTGATGAGCCTCGGAACCAAGGTGCGCCTGGCGCGCCTCTTCTCACATCCGTCGGGGAATCTTTTTGGCGGCGCGGTCGACCACTTTGTCGGCTATGGCGACGTGCGCAAAGGAGGTCTTGCCGACCTGCCGGGCGCGCTTGCACGCGTCATGGTAGGCAAACCCGACTACGTCAGCATCCAGCCTGGCACTGCGCGCCATCTGTGGCCGCAATACGCGGGCAAGGCTTGCCTGGTGATCCAGGCCGGCTGCTTCACCCCGGACGATCGCATCAGTGAACTAATTGCAACGCCCGAGGATGCGGTGCGCGCTGGCGCCGATGCGTTGGCCGTGGCCATTCCGGTGCGCGGCGCGACCGAGGGCAAATACATACGCTGGCTGACCGATTCGGTGAATGCGGCGGCCCGTTACGGCATGCCGGTGGTGGCGCATATCTACCCTCGCGATTTCACCGACGGGGCAAAAATCGTCTTCACCCCCGACGAGATCGCCTATGCGGCACGCATCGGCTACGAGTCCGGCGTCGACGTGATCAAGATCGGTTACACGGGCGATTTCGAGTCGTTTCGAGAGACCGTTCGGACCTGCCCGGTGCCGGTTGTGATCGCCGGCGGTCCGAAGACCGACACGCTGCTCGGCGCCCTTCAGCAGACGGCGGACGCCATCCGTGCCGGCGCGCGCGGTGCCGTGGTGGGTCGCAATCTCTGGGGGCACGGCGATCCGGAAAAGGCAGCGATCGCCTTTCGAGGCGTCATCCATGACGGCCTTTCGGCGCAAGACGCCTTGGCGAAGGCGGGTGCCTGAACGATGCCCACCGTCCCTTCAATCCTCGGCTTCGGAGCTATTGCGATCGACGACATCGTCTATGTCGATCAGCCGTTGTCGGCGGGCAAGGGGAAGGTTCTGCAAAGTGCCCGAGCTTTCGGAGGAAATGTCGCGACGGCACTTGCCGCCGTCGCGCGGCTCGGCGGAAGCGCCGGGTTCGTCGGATGGCTGGGCAATGCCGCCGACGACGCCGTGTTGTGCGATCTCGTTGCGAGCGGCGTTGAAACCGCGTTCGCGCCGCGCCACCCGCACGCGCGCCCGGTGCGCTCGCGGATCACCGTCGGTTCGGATGGCGAGCGATTCATCGCGTATGACGACGAAGCGATGCTGGGCACCGCGCCGGACTTTCCGGACGAGGTTCTCAGCCGCGCGACAGTCCTGATCGTCGACAGTTACGGGATCGGGTCGCTGGATGTCGTGGCCCGGGCTCGCGATCTCGGCCTTGCGATCCTCGGTGATGTCGAATGGAGCCACGGCCCGGCCACCGAGAGACTGATCGGGCTCTGCGACCATCTCATTCTTCCGCTCGGCTTTGCGCGGACCGCCACCGGCCGCCGGTCGCCGGCCGAGATACTCGACGCATTGTGGTTGCCGTCGCGGTCCGCCGTGGTTCTGACGGATGGCGGCAGGGGCGTCTTCTATCGCGGACGCAACGAGACAGGGCTCTGGCACCTGCCTCCGCACCGGGTTGCCGTCGTCGACTCGACCGGCGCCGGTGACTGCTTTCATGGCGCCTATGCCCTTGCATTGACGCGCGGGGCCGATACCGCAGGCCGGGTCGCGTTCGCGGCCGCGGCGGCGGCCCTTTCGATAACGGGGCGTGGCGGGCGCGAGGCGCTTCCGACCGACGCCCAGGTCACGGAACTCCTGGCATCGACGAACGCGCCGTCGGCAGTCGAACTGAAATATGCGCGGCTTGATACCGGAACATAGCCGAACTATCCGAGGAAAAATTCGCAGGTGAACGTAAGCCGAGGACAATCATAAAAATCAGTGGCTTAGACTTGTGGAGGAGGAATATGGCAGAAGTCGTTCTTGAAAATATCTGCAAGACATACGGGAACAATTTTCACGCAATCGACCAATTGAACCTGTCGGTCAAGGACGGTGAGTTCTTGATTCTCGTCGGGCCGTCCGGCTGTGGCAAATCCACCGCGCTGCGGATGATCGCGGGGTTGGAGGACGTCACCAGCGGCAGCCTTCGGATCGCCGGTGTCGACGTCGTCGACATGCCGCCCAAGGACCGGGACATCGCGATGGTCTTCCAGAGCTACGCCCTCTACCCGCATATGACGGTGTTCGAAAACATCGGCTTTTCGATGCGGCTGGCAGGCAAGCCGAAGGCCGAGCGCAAAAAGCGCGTGGACGAGATCGCCAAAACCCTTCAACTGACGTCTCTGCTGGACAGCAAGCCCGCGAACCTTTCAGGCGGACAGCGTCAAAGGGTTGCCATGGGCCGCGCCATGGTGCGCGAGCCGGCAGCCTTTCTCATGGACGAACCCCTTTCCAATCTGGACGCGAAACTGCGCGTTCAAATGCGCGCCGAAATCACCAGTTTGCAAAAGCAGCTCGGCGTAACGACCATATATGTGACCCACGACCAAACCGAAGCCATGACGATGGGCGACCGGGTCGCGGTGTTGAAAGGCGGCGTGCTGCAGCAGGTCGACACACCCAAGAGGCTCTATGAATCGCCGGTGAACGCCTTCGTTGCCGGCTTCATCGGGTCTCCTTCAATGAACCTTTTCGAGGCGACCCTGACGGGCGACGAACTGATGTCCGGCGCCTTAGCCATCCGGCTGCAGGATGCAGCCTTCGTCCGCAGGCCGGACTTGAGGTCGTATGCGGGGCGCAAGGTCGTGTTCGGGATACGACCGGAGGATCTCTATGACAGCAGCCTCGAATCCGGCCGCAAGTATCAGACGATACCGGCAAAGGTGACCTCGATCGAAGAACTTGGATCCGAACAAATCGTCCATCTCGACATCGACGCGGTCCGGGTGGACTCCGGCGACCCCGACGCGGTGCAGGATTTCGGCCTGGCGTCGAATGCGGTGGCGAAATTCGAACCGGTCAGCACAGTCCGCTCCGGCTCGGAAATCAGGTTGGCCCTGGATGATACCAAGCTCCATTTCTTCGATCCCGAGACGCATCTGGCAATCTGAATATCAGCGATAAGACCCGCGGGTGAGGGTGAGGCACCTGCATAAGAAGACTTGTGAATAACCAGACGATCGGCCGCATTGTGCGGTCGAATATAAAGAAGGAGGAGAAGATGACGTTTCGTATAAAACCCGCGATGCTGAAAATAGCCGCAGCCGCATGGTTGCTTGGCGCAACCGGCGCCATGGCGGATACGACGCTGGAATTCACCCAATGGTGGGAGCCCGAATTGCCGGCTGGCTCGCTCAGGGCAATCATGGATGACTTCGAGGCCGCAAATCCCGGAATCAAAGTGACGCTGGTCAGCGGCCCCTACGCGACCACGCGAGACCAGATCTCGGTTGGTGCTGCAACCGGAACGCTCAGCGACGTCGTCGGTCTCGACGGTGCCTGGGTGAACAATCTGAATGCGCAGAGCGCACTCGCCGACATGAATCCGATGATGGATGCGAGCGCTTTCGACAAGAGCCAGGTCGCGGACATCATCAAGGTGGACGGCAAGGCGGTGATGTTTCCCGTGGCTTCCTTCGTCTATCCGGTCTTCGTGAATTTGGACCTTGCTGCCCAGGCAGGCGTGACCAAGCTGCCGTCGACCCGTGCGGAGTTTCTCGAAGCCGCCAAGAAAATGACGATCGCCGACAAGAACCAGTATGGCTGGGTGCTGCCCCTCTCGCTGCAAACGCCATCCGGCGTCCAGAACGACATGATGTCGTGGGTTTGGGCTTCGGGTCAGTCGATGATGGCGAACGGCAAGCCGGACCTTGAGGGCAAACCGGTGGTGGATATGCTCACCTTCGTCAAATCTCTCAACGACGCCGGCACCATCTCGCCCGGCATCGCCACCAAGACCGAGCAGGAAAAGGTCGAGGAGTTCGTCAACAACCGCGTCGGGATGATGATCGACTCGCTCGCGCATGTGAACCTCATCCGCAAGCGCAATCCCAAGCTGAACTTCGACCTGATCCCGGTCCCGGTCGTGGAAAACTATACCGGCAAGCGCGGCCTTCCCTATGCCTCCTGGGGCATCGGCATCTCTGCTGCCTCGAAACATCAGGAAGAGGCCTGGAAACTCGTCCAATATGTGATGAGTGAAAAGGTGAACGCCAAGCTCGTGTCGCTTGCAAACGCCTTCCCGGGCAATGTCAACGCCAAGCCCGATTTCGTGACCTCGGACAAGGCTTTCGGCAAGGCTTTTGAAATCTTCAAGACCGGTTATCTCGCCAATGAGTTCACGGGCCTGCCGGTGGCAGAAGACCTGATGACCCAGTTCGACGTGCAAGCTCAAAAGATGCTCGCCGGCGAGCAATCTCCGGAACAAGCCGCAGCCGCCGCTCAGAAGGGCTGGATGGCGAAATTCTGATCGGCCTGTTCCCGTTTGCTATCTTTGACCGGGTGGCCTGACTTCGGGCAGGCCACCCGGCAACAACGGATCGGCAATTTGAGTGGACCTGTTTTTGAAGCTTACCTTCTCTTGAAGGCGTATCCCAAGGTTGGCACATGACCCGGCAAAAGCGCTCCCACCATAAGCTTAAACGAGCGGTCGCACCCTACCTCTATCTGTCGCCCTCGCTGCTCATAATCGGGCTTCTGATGCTGCTGCCGATGGTGACGGTGATTGGCTACTCGTTCCAGAACAGCGCGGTGCTGCGTCGTGACCCATCCTTTGCCGGACTGAAACACTACCAGGCGATCTTCGGCGACCCCGTGTTCTGGGCTTCGCTGTGGCACACGCTCTACTTCACATGCATGAGTGTCATTTTCCACATGACCATCGGCATGGTTTTCGCGCTCATGCTGAACAGCGACCGCATCAATCCGACGCTGCGCAATATTCTGCGCGTGCTCTACATATTGCCCTGGCTGTTCACCGCGGTGATTATCGCCGTGATCTGGCGCCTGCTGCTTGAGCCGAACGGTGTCGTGAACAGCATACTCATGCAAATCGGCATCATCGGTTCCAAGGTCGAATGGTTTTCCTCGCCTGAGACCGCGCTGCACGCCGTCACCTTCGCCAATATCTGGGCGGGCTATCCGCTCTTCATGGTCAGCCTGCTCGCGGGTTTGCAGGGCATTCCCAAGGATTTCTACGAGGCCGCCGATATCGACGGGGCGAAAGCCTACCAGAAGCTGATCTTCATCACCATTCCGCAGCTGATGCCGATCATCATCAGCATCTCGCTGCTTGACTTCATCTGGACCATGCAGGTCTTCCCATTAATCTGGATAACGACGGGCGGTGGCCCGATCTACTCGACCGAGGTCCTCAGCACCTACACGTACAAGCTGGCGTTTTCGAGCTACAACCTGTCGCAGGCTTCGGCGAGCGCTGTGGTCATCTTGTTGATCTCTCTCGGCCTGACGCTGTTCTATATTCGCTATCAAAAGGCTCGGTAGTCATCATGAGGAAAAGGCATACGCCGAAAGACAGGCTGATCACCGTCGCGCTCCATGTAGCGCTTGCAGCGGGGCTCTTTTTCGCGGCATTTCCGATCTACTGGATGCTGAGCAGCTCGTTCAAATCGAATACCGAAATCTTTGCCCTGCCACCAACCATCCTGCCAAAGGCGTTTACGCTGGAAGCGTATGCAGCCATCCTTGGCGACCCGGTAAAGCTGCGCTTCTTCTTCAACAGCTATTTCGTGGCGGGAGCGGTGACTGTGCTGACGGTGCTGATCGCCCTGCTGGCGGCCTACGGGTTCAGCCGCTTCAACTTCCGCGGCAAGGGCAGCCTCAACACAATCATCATCAGCACGCAGACGATTCCGCCGATCACACTTTTGATCCCCTTCTTCGGGCTCGTCGTCTCATACGGCATCTTCGACACCTATGTCGCACTGATCCTGACTTATCTGGTGTTTACGCTGCCCTACGCGATCCTGCTAATGACGGGGTATCTGAACACCTTGCCCCGCGATCTCGATGAAGCTGTAGCCGTCGATGGCGGCACCAGTTGGACAGCGCTTTGGCGGGTGATAGTCCCGATTTCACTGCCTGGCATCGTGGCGACGTCAGTCTACACCTTCCTGTTGTGCTGGAACGAATTTCTCTTTGCGCTGACACTGACGAAGTCAACGTCCATGCGCACCGTCCCGATCGGCATCCAGCTGTTGATGGGGCAGCACGCCTTCGAATGGAACCAGATGATGGCAATGAGTGTGCTCGGCTCGCTACCGCTCTTGCTCATCTACCTCGTTGCCCAGAGGTACTTCCTCGCCGGCATGACCGCGGGCTCGGTCAAGTAGGACGTCCATCCGACGGCGACGCAGGGTGGCATCAAGCAATAGGCGATACCAAGGAATGAAAGGATGAACGTGAAAGACCTCAAAGTCGGCTGCCAGACCTTCACCTGGGAAATGCTGGGAGACCGGTTCACCGGCGGCCCCGACGATCTGCTGAAGGCGATCTCTGACGGTGGCTATGCCGGCATCGAGATCACCGACACCATGATCGGACATTATGGCGACAAGCCGGAGGAGTTCGCCGCCGCGCTGAAGGCGTCGGGGCTGACGCTGGTTTCCTTCGCCTTTGGCTCGAACAGTGGTTTTACGCTGAAGGAGGAGATCGGCGCCGATCTCGAGACCGCCAAACGCTGGATCGACTTCGCCGCCGCCTTCCCTGGCGCGCTCGTGTCGATGGGCTCTGCGACGGTGGTCTCCGACGGTCCGCGCGACGACAAATTCGCCATCGCCGCAGAGGTCTACAACGAGGCTGGCGAGCTTGGCCGCAAGACCGGCGTCCAGGTCGCGGTGCATCCAAGCTCGCACCACAACACGCTGCTGTTCGACCGGGCCGACTACGACACGATCTTTGCCTTGCTCGATCCCGATCTGGTCGGTTGGGTGCCGGATACCGGCCATATCCTGCGCGGCCACAAGGACATGGCCGACACGCTGCGCACCCACCGCGACCGCATCCGCTACATCCACCTCAAGGACGTCGATGCCAACGGTACCTGGGCCATGCTTGGCAAGGGCGTCTGCGACACGCCTGCGGTCATCGAGATCGCCGGCACCGCACCGCGCTTCAATGGCTGGCTGGTGCTGGAGGAAGAATCCGAAACGGCCGCCGCCGATCCCGCCGGCGCGGTCAAGACCAACCGCCAGACGATGCGCTCCTACGGCGCCTGAAGAACGAGACGATGATCAAGAAACAGGACAGACGCCTCAGGGTCGGCGTGCTCGGCTGCGGCCCCATCGCGCAGTTCGCGCATCTGGAATCCTGCGCCAAGGCCGGCAATGCCGACCTCTACGCCATCTGCGACGCGGCACCCGATCTGCTTGCGCGCATGGGCGCGACCTACGAGCCGCAGAAGACGTATTCCGACTATGAGGCAATGCTCGCCGATCCTGAGCTGGAAGCGGTGATCGTCGCCACATCGGACGCCTATCACGTGCCGATGTCGATCAGGGCGCTCAACGCCGGCAAGCATGTTCTCTGTGAAAAGCCGATCGGCACCTCGGTTGAGGAAGGCGAGGCGCTGGCCGAAGCGGTCAGGCGCTCGGGCAAGATCCTGCAGGTCGGGCACATGAAGCGCTTCGATCCGGCACTGGAGGCGGCGCGCGACTTCGTTCGAGACGAGATCGGCGAAGTGCTGGCGCTGAAGGCCTGGTACTGCGATTCCACCCATCGCTACACCAACACCGATGCCGTGCAGCCGCTGCCCGTCACCAGCAGGCTAGCCAGGAAGCCAGCGGGAAATCCCAAGGCTGATCTCAGGCAATATTTCATGCTGGCGCATGGCTCGCATCTCGTCGACACGGCGCGTTTCCTGTGTGGCGAAATCCTTGCGGTCCGCGCGCGCCTCAACGAGCGTTTCGGCGCCTATTGCTGGTTCGTCGAGACCGAGTTCGCCAGCGGCGCGCTCGGCCATCTCGACCTGACGGTTGCCGTGCGCATGGACTGGCACGAAGGTTTTCAGCTCTATGGCGAGAACGGCTCCGTTATCGCCAGGACATTCAACCCTTGGTATTTCCGCGCCAGCGAGGTCGACATTTTTTATGAGAAGGACGCGACATCGCGCCGGCCGCTCGGCGCCGATGGCCATTTCTTCCGCCGCCAGCTGGAAGGTCTTGCCGACACGGTGCTGAACGGCGCGCCGATGCGCGGCGCCAATGTCGAGGACGGCATCGGCTCGATCCGCGCCATGGTCGCCATCGCGCGTTCGGTGGTATCAGGCGAGCGAGTCGAACTCGCCTCGGTTTCGGGGGCGGTGTGATGCGTCTCGGCATTTTCGCCAAGACCTTTGCCGGCACCGACCCGGCCGCCGTGCTGGCTGCGGTGAAGCAGTCGGGATACGAGACGACGCAGCTCAATCTGGCCTGTGCCGGCCTGCCGTCGATGCCGGATGCTGTGCCGGCGGACGCCATCGCCTCCATCCGCACCGCAGCGCAATCGAGCGGTGTCTCACTTGCAGCACTTTCGGGCACCTACAACATGGCGCATCCCGACAAAGCCGTGCGCGACGATGGCCTTCGGCGTCTCGCCGTCGTCATCGAGGCTGCTGCTGCCCTCGACATCCCGCTGGTCACGCTCTGCACCGGCTCGCGCAACGCCGCCGATCAGTGGGCCTATCATCCCGACAATGCCGATCCGGCCGCCTGGTCCGACATGGCCGCCGAGATGGCGAAGGCGCTGGCGTTGGCCGAAGGTGCCAATGTCGATCTCGGCATCGAGCCTGAGCAGGCCAACATCGTCACCTCGGCCAGGGAAGCGACCCGGCTGATCGCCGAGATGGGATCGAAGCATCTGAAGATCGTGCTCGATCCGGCAAACCTGTTCGAACACGCCACGCCCGGCGAGGCGCGCGCCATCGTTGCCGCCGCGATCGACGAGGCCGCCGGCCACATCGCCATGGCGCACGCCAAGGACCGCTATAGTGACGGCCGCTTTGCCCCATCAGGGCAAGGCATCGTCGATTTCCCGGATTTCGGCGCGCGGCTGAAGGCAGTCGGCTTCGAGGGATCGCTCGTCACCCACGGGCTGTCCGCCGACGAAGCCCCCGATGTCGCCGCCTTTCTACGAAGGCTCCTCTGATGGGCGCCGCCCCGACGATCCTGCTCCGCGACGATGCAGCGCTTCGTGTCTTCGACACGGGGCAGGGCAGACTTCCCGTCGTCTTCCAGCATGGCCTCGGCGGTGACGCAGCGCAGGTCGCGCAGAACTATCCCGACAGCCCGTCATACCGCCGGCTGACCGTCGAATGCCGCGCGCAGGGCGGTTCCGGCGCCGGTAGCAAGCGCCCGTTTTCGATCGCGATGTTCGCCGATGATGTGCTGGCCGCCGCAGATGCGGCCGGCCTCGACCGTTTCGTCGCCGGCGGCATTTCGATGGGTGCGGCCATTGCCTTGCAGCTTGCCGCCCGCCACCCTGACCGCGTCCTGGGTTTGGTGCTTGTTCGCCCTGCCTGGGCTTTCGACGCGGCACCGCAAAATATGCGCCCTTACGTGGAAGTGGCGGAGCTCATCCTCAGCCGTCCTTTATCGGAGGCGCGAGATATCTTCGCGGCGTCCGCGACGACCGCACGCTTTCGAACCGAAGCGCCGGACAATCTTGCTTCCCTGCTCGGCTTCTTCGCGCGCGAAGACGCGCCCGTCTTCGCCGAGGTGATGCAGGCGATCGCAGAGGATGGACCTGGCGTGACGCGGGCAGCGGCCGCTAGCCTTGCGTTCCCTACGCTCGTCATCGGCAGCGGCATCGATCTGGTCCATCCGCTGGCCGCCGCCCGCAGCCTCGCCGACGCCATCCCCAATGCGACCTTTGCCGAGGTGAGGCCGAAGGCCACCGACAAGGAGCGCCATTTCGCCGAAATTCGCGCCGCCATCGCGGACTTTCTCGACATAAATTTCAACAACCAGGACCAGTCATGATCTCGAAACCTCTCTCAGGCCCGGCCGCCATCGCCGCATTGCCACGCGATCGGATGATCGCCGAATTCTCGCTCTGGTCGGCCAATCTCGCCAATTTCGAAAACGACTTGAAGCGCATCGAGCCCTATGTCGATCTTCATCATATCGATGTGGCGGACGGCCACTTCGCCCCGTCCTTCCTGTTCTTTCCCGATCTTGTCGCCCGCATCGCCGGGCTGACGGCGAAACCCATCCACGTCCATCTGATGGTCGATGAAGCAATCGTCGAGGCGCAGACGCGCCAGTTCATCGAGGCCGGCGCCGACATGATCAGCGTCCATGCCGAGAATGGCGAGGCCGGATTGCGCGCCGTGCGGCTGGCGCGGGAGCTCGGCGCCGAGGCCGGCGTCGTACTCAGGCTGGAGACGCCTGTGGAAGCGGTGACGGCCTTTGCCCCGGAAGTCGCCTTCGTGACGCTTCTTGGAACCGCAATCGGCGTCAAGGGACAGAGCCTGTCGGACAAGGCCTGCGACAGGCTGGGCGCTGCCCGCGCCATCCTGAGAAAGGCCGGCCGTGAGGCACAGGTGGTTCTGGCGGCCGATGGCGGCATCCGCCACGAGACCGTGCCGTCGCTGCGTGCCGCCGGGGCTGAAACCGTGGTTCTCGGTTCGCTCGCCTTCGGTGACAAGGACCTCGCCGGCCGCATCGGCTGGCTGCACGGCTTGAAGGTCGCGGCATGACATCAGAAGCCGCCCTTGCGATCGATCTTGGCGGGACGGAGCTTCGTGTCGCCCTGGTCGACCGCGACGGCAAGATCCTGGCATTCGCGGCGGTGCCGACGCAGGCGCAGGCCGGTCCCGATGTGGTGATCGGCCAGATCGAGGCGTTGGCGGCGACAGTCCACGCCGAGGCGCCGGCACTCTCGATCGTCGGCGTCGGCGTCGGTGCGCCGGGACCGCTCGATCCGCTGGCCGGCATCGCCGTCGGCCCGCCGACACTCGCCGGCTGGCTGGACGTGCCGCTTGCCGACATCCTCGAGCGGCGGCTCGGCCTGCCGGTGCGGCTGGAGAACGACGCCAATGCCGCGGCGCTCGGCGAATGGCGTTTCGGTGCCGGCCATGGTGCGGGCTCGCTGGTCTTCGTCACGGTTTCCACCGGCATTGGCGGTGGTGTCGTCGTCGACGGCCGCATCCTGCATGGCCGCCGTGGCCTTGCCGCCGAGATCGGTCACATGACCATCACCAATGAAGGCGAGCGCTGCGTATGCGGTGTCGTTGGCTGCTTCGAGGCCATCGCCTCGGGAACGGCACTTGGCCGCCGCGCCAGCGCCGCCACGGCAGCCGGAGACGGCTCTACCTTGCGACGCTTGTCAGCGGACGCGGAGGTAACCGGCCGCCATGTCGTCGAGGCGGCACGGCTGCAGGACGCTCTTGCCTCGGCCTTGCTGGAGGAGGAAGCGCGCTGGCTGGGTGTTGGCTTCACCAATCTCCTGCATCTCTATTCGCCCGATGTGCTGGTCGTTGGCGGCGGCATCGCCAATGGGCTCGACCTGATGCTGCCGACCATCGAGGCGACCATCAGGCAACGGGCCATGCGCGCCTATCGCGACGTGCCGGTCGTTCAGGCCCAGCTCGGCCGCCATGCCGGGCTCGTCGGCGCCGCCAGCCTTGTGCTGTTCGACGACGGCGGCACTTTGGCAGCCCGCATGCCTGTTGGCCCAAGCACGTTTCCGGACACCGCTGAGCAAGACCGGCACGGTCTGACGTTGCGACCTGCATGACAAAGGCCAGAGGCAGCACGCCTCCGGCCTTTTACGCATTGACCGCGCGTCATTACTCGGCGGGAACAACGTCCGCCGGCAGGCTATCGTCGGCCGTGCCCGCCAGCGCCCTCGCCAGCTTGGCCTCGTCGAGTTCGCCTTCCCAGCGCGCCACCACCAGCGTGGCGACAGCATTGCCGACGAAGTTGGTCAACGCCCGGCATTCAGACATGAAGCGGTCGACGCCGAGGATCAGCGCCATGCCAGCGACCGGCACCGCCGGAACCACCGAAAGCGTCGCCGCAAGGGTGATGAAGCCGGCCCCGGTGATGCCGGCGGCACCCTTGGAGGAAAGCATGGCCACCAGCAGCAGCAGGATCTGGTCACCCATCGACAGGTGGATGTTGGTCGCCTGTGCGATGAACAGCGCCGCCAAGGTCATGTAGATGTTGGTGCCATCAAGGTTGAAGGAATAGCCGGTTGGGATGACCAGGCCGACGACCGAGCGCTTGGCGCCGGCCTTCTCCATCTTTTCCATCAGCGAGGGCAGGGCGGCCTCCGACGAGGAGGTGCCCAGCACCAAAAGCAGCTCTTCCTTGATGTAGCGGATCAGCGACAGGATGGAGAACCCGTTGTAGCGGCAGACCGCGCCAAGCACGACGAACACGAACAGGAACGACGTCACGTAGAAGGTGCCGACCAGCATGGCGAGGTTGATGACCGCGCCGATGCCGTATTTGCCGATGGTGAAGGCCATGGCGCCGAAGGCACCGATGGGGGCGGCCTTCATCAGCACGCTGACCAGCTTGAAGATCGGTGTCGTCAGCGCCTGCAGGAAATTGAGCACGGGCGTGCCCTTGTCGCCGACCAACGCCAGCGCGATGCCGAACAGCACCGAGAAGAACAGCACCTGCAGGATGTCGCCATCGGCGAAGGCGCCGACGATGGTCGACGGGATGATGTTCATCAGGAAGCCGGTGACCGACTGGTCGTGCGCCTTGGCGGCGTAAGTGCTGATGGTCGAGGCGTCGAGCGTCGCCGGGTCGATGTTGAAGCCGGCGCCCGGCTGCACGACATTGGCGACGACAAGGCCGATGATCAGAGCCAGCGTCGAAAAGGTGAGAAAATAGAGCATCGCCTTGCCGGCGACACGTCCGACCTTCTGCAGGTCGCTCATGCCGGCAATGCCCGTCGTCACGGTCAGGAAAATGACCGGGGCGATGATCATCTTGACCAACTTGATGAAGGCGTCGCCGAGCGGCTTCATGCTCTCGCCGACCGACGGATAGAAATGGCCGAGCAGGATGCCGACCGTGATCGCGACGAGCACCTGCACGTAGAGTTGGGCATAGAAAGGCTTGCGCTGCGCGGCAAGCGCGCCTGATTGGTCTGCGATGTGCATCGAACTCTCCCTGGCCGGATGGGGCGGAGCGCCCTGCGTGACTTCTCCCATCGCGGCGCTCCGGTCGCACGCCGCTGCCAGGGAGTTTTGCAAGCGTTGTGCCAGTTCGCGGAAAGGCCGGAACCACGGGATTTCCGCCTTTGTCTGACGTCATGCGGGCAAAGCCTGTGCGGATTTCCGCACAGGCAGTGTTTGCCTGGGCGGATTTTCGCATTACACTGGCCGAAAGCCGCAAGCAAAGGGGAGAGGGCAGACGCCGCAAGCAGACACCGATAGCGGATTCCCTGGATTTGCCGGCCGTGAATTGCTGCGCGAGGCGGTGGCGCGGCTGCGCGATGGCCGCTGGGTTGCCGTGGTCGTCGCTCTTGCCTTTCTGGCCGGCGCGATCGCCATTGCCGGGCGCATCGCCTCCGGCCAGGCGGCCGATAATCTGCGCGAGACGGCACTCGCCGCACTGCCGCTGGCGGCGGGAACCCTGACCGGCGAAATCGAAAAGCAGCGCCTGGTTCCACTGGTGTTGGCCAGAGACGATGCGGTGCGCGGCGCTCTGCGCCGGGCCGGAAAAATGAAAGAAAAGGCCCTCAACGACAAGCTCAAGTCGATTGCCGGCGATGCCTCGGCATCCGCCATCTACATCATCGATACGGCAGGCATCGCCATATCAGCCAGCAATGCCGACGAACCGGCGAGCTTTGTCGGCATCGATTACAATTTTCGGCACTATTTCCAGGAAGCGATGAGCAAGGGTGCTGCCAGCCAATATGGCCTCGGCACAATCAGCGGCAGACCGGGGCTGTACCTTGCCAGCCGCGTCGACGATGGCGGCAAGCCGCTTGGCGTTGCGGTGCTGAAGGTCGAACTCGACGGCGTCGAAGCCAATTGGCGTTCCAGCGGTTTGCTTGTGTTCATCACTGATGAACGCGGCGTGGTGCTGGCTACCAGCCAGCCCGACTGGCGGTTCCGTGCGCTGGCACCACTGTCGGCCGAGGACACCGCCGCAGCCCACGAGCAGCTCCAGTTGGCCGATGCAGGCTTCGAGCCGCTGCCGATCCGGCGCGGCGCGGGTGACGGCCTGGCGACGATCGACAACGCGGGAAAACCGCGCCAGTTCGTCGAGGTGGTGCAGGATTTGCCTGGTGCTGTTCCTGGCTGGCGTCTCTGGCTGCTCACTCCCGCCGACGCTGCTCTTTCATCGGCCGCCAACACGGCGCGCCTGACCACGCTGCTTGGGCTTCTGCTGATGGGCTTGCTTGCCTACGTGCTGACCCGGCGCCGGCGAACGCGCAGGCTGAGGCAGGAGGCGCTGGCGCGTATGAATGCCGAGCTGGAGAGCCGAGTCAGCACGCGAACGGCCGAGCTGACCCGCTCCAACACCGCACTTGCCGGTGAAATCGCCGAGCGCGAGAATGCCGAAGCCAAGGTGCGCCGGCTGCGCGACGACCTCGCCCAGGCCAACCGGCTTTCCATCCTCGGCCAAATCGCCGCCGGCGTGGCGCACGAGATCAACCAGCCGGTCGCCGCTATCCGCACCTATGCCGAGAATGCGGGCCGCTTTCTCGAAACCGGCAAAACCGAACCGGCCAGCGGCAATCTGACGTCGATCGTGTCGATGACCGAGCGCATCGGCGCGATCACCGGCACCTTGCGCACTTTCGCCCGTCGACCCGGGGTTGCCGCTTCGCCGCTGCCGGTGCGCGAGGCAATTGATGGCGCGCTGTCGCTGCTGTCGGGCCGCATCCGTGATTCCGGCGTGACCATCGTCAAGCCGCGCGGCAATGCCTCGCCGGTGGTCCTGGCCAGCCGCATCCGGCTGGAGCAGATACTCGTCAACCTTTTGCAGAATGCGCTCGACGCGATGAAGGACCAGTCTGATCCCCGCATCGAGATCCAACTCGCCGAGCACGACGACAGGGTGCTGATTTCGGTGCGCGACAATGGCCCAGGTCTCGGCCCGGAAGCAGCCGGCAATCTGTTCATGCCGTTCCAGACCACCAAGGAGAAGGGGCTTGGTCTCGGGCTGGTGATCTCGCTGGAGATTGCCCAGGAATTGGGCGGCACGCTGCGGCTCGATCCCAGCAATGGCACCGGCACATCTTTTACCGTCGACTTGAGGCGAATTGAATGATTGAGGGATCAGGGTTGGTGGCGCTCGTCGACGACGATGCGGACCTCCTTCACGCCACAACGCAATTGCTCGAGCTTGCCGGCTTCACTGTGGTCGCGCGCGACGCCGCCGAGGCAGCGCTTGCCGTTGTCGACAGGACCTTTGAAGGCGTGGTGGTCAGCGACATCCGCATGCCGGGCATGAACGGGCTGCAGCTGTTCGATCGCATCAAGGCGATCGACCCGGACATACCCGTGATCCTGGTCACCGGCCATGGCGACGTCGATCTCGCAGTGGCCGCGCTCAAGGATGGTGTCTACGATTTCATCCCGAAACCCTTTGCCGGCGACCGCCTTGTCGAGGCGCTGAAACGGGCATCGGAGAAGCGACGACTGGTGATGGAGAACCGGCGGCTGCGCGAAGCCGCGGCGCTCGCCACTGACGGCCTGCCGCTGATCGGCGAGGCTCCTGCCATCAAGCGGCTGCGCGAGACCTTGCGTCAGATCGCCGACATGGATGTCGACGTGCTGGTCGAGGGAGAAACGGGAACCGGCAAGGAAGTGGTGGCTGACCTGCTGCACAGGTGGGGGCGGCGGCGCTCAAAACCCTTCGTGGCACTGAACTGCGGCGCCCTACCGGAGACGGTCATCGAGAGCGAGTTGTTTGGCCATGAGGCGGGCGCGTTCACCGGCGCGCAGCGGCGGCGGATCGGCAGCATCGAGCATTCCAGTGGCGGCACGCTGTTTCTCGACGAGATCGAATCCATGCCCCCGGCGCTCCAGGTCAAGCTGCTGCGGGTGCTCGAAACGCGCAGCCTCACCCCGCTTGGCTCGAACGATATCAGGCGCATCGATCTCAGGGTCGTTGCGGCGACCAAGGTCGATCTCGGGCGGTCGGACCAGCGCGGTGATTTTCGCGAGGATCTGTATTTTCGCCTCAACGTGGTGACGCTGCGCATACCGCCGCTGCGCGAACGGCGCGGCGATATCCCGATGCTGTTTGGGCATTTCCTCGGCAAGGCGGCGGAACGGTTCGGCCGGCCCGTCGCCAAGATGAATGCAGCCGTCAGCGATCATCTCCAGTCGCATGACTGGCCGGGCAATGTCCGCGAGCTCGCCCATTTCGCCGATCGCGTCGCGCTCGGTCTCGGTCCGGACGATGAGGTGAGGACGGTCTCCGCGCACGCGCCGGAGCCTGCGGCAGCATTGCCCGAACGGGTCGGCCAATACGAAGCGCAGCTCATCCGTGACGCGCTGCGCGACCATGGCGGCGACGTGCGCGGCGCCATCGACGCCCTCGGCGTGCCGCGCAAGACCTTTTACGACAAGCTCAAGCGCCACGGCATTGCCGCATCCGAATTTCGCAATGGCGGCGATACCGATACGCAACCCATCTCGGAAAAGCGATGAATACGACCATTGAAACGACGGCAAATCCCTCGCCGGAAGAACTCGCCTTTCTCGGCGAAAGGTTGACGGCGTTCAACGACGGCGATGTCGGCGCATCCGAAAGGAAGGCGCTTGTGGTGTTTGTGCGCGACGAGGATGGCGCGGTCGTCGCCGGCATTTCCGGTTACACGGCCTGGGGCTGGCTCTATGTGCAATGGCTCTGGGTCGATGAGCGGCTGCGCGGCCAGCACATGGCCGGCACAATGCTGGACGCGGCCGAACAGGAAGCGGTGGCGCGCGGCTGCAACAATGCCTGGATCGATACCTTCAATCCGAACGCCGCCAAGGTCTATCAGCGCCAGGGCTATCGGCCCTTCGGCTCGCTGGCCGATTTCCCTGTCGGCCGCAGCCGCATCTTCCTGCAGAAGGAACTGGTTGGCGGTTGAGCAATTCCAGGAAAAGTGTGAAGCGGTTTTGCGTCCGGAATTGCGTCAAAGCAAGAGTCTAGCCGGCGAGTTTTCCGCCACGCATCGGCTGCGGCGCGCCGGTGGTGCTCGGGAAACTGATCGGCAAGCCGCGCAACACGCGAACCGCGAGGAAGGCAAAACACTCCGCCTCGACCGCATCGCCGCTCCAACCGAGGCTTTCCGCCAGCACCACCTCGACGCCGGCGCGGCTGGCCAGCATTGCCATCATGGTCGGGTTATGGCGACCACCGCCGCTGACCACCAGCTTTTTAGGCCGGCTTGGTAAGAGGTCGAGTGCCTTGCCGACGGCGCCGGCGGTGAAGGCGGTGAGCAAGGCGGCACCATCCTCGGCATCCAGGCCGTCCGCCATCGCGGCACCGAAGTCGAAACGGTCCAGCGATTTCGGGTAGGCTTTGCTCAGATAAGGGTGCTGCAACAGCTTGGCCAGCCGGGCCTCGTCCACCTTACCTGCACGGCCAAGCGCGCCGTCGCGGTCCATCTCGCCGAGCCCCTTCGACTTGATGAAATCGTTCAGCGGCGCGTTGGCGGGTCCGGTGTCGAAGGCGACGACATTGTCGGCGCCATCCCACCAGGTGATGTTGGCGACGCCGCCGAGATTGAGTACGGCGACCTCGCCATTGGCGCCGGCGCTGCGCATCAGCGCGGTGTGATAGACCGCGGCCAGCGGCGCGCCTTGCCCGCCGGCGCGTATGTCGGCCGAGCGGAAATCGTATGCGACCTTGGTGCCCAAGATGGCATGCATCAGCTCGCCATCGCCGAGCTGCCTTGTCTGGCCCAGCCGTCCAACCTGCGGCGCGCGATGCAGAACGGTCTGGCCGTGAAAACCGACGACGCCGATATCGGCCATCGTCATGCCATAGCCTTCGACCAATTCCTTGACGGCTGCCGACTGGGCACGCGTCAGGGCTTCCTCCGCGGTGCGGAAGATCGCCGGCTCCGGCCCGACAAAGTTCCACGCCCGCGCCTCCGTCAGCGTCTCTTCCAGCAGGGAGCGGATAGATGGGGGATAGGGCATCAGCCGATAGGTGCCGAAATCCTCGATCTGCTCGCCATCGGTCTTGATCAGCGCGACGTCGATGTTGCCGTCCAGCACCGTGCCGGTCATCAGGCCGACGGCCCAGATTGGTTCCATAATCGTTTCCTTATCGAACATGATCTTTTCCGAAAACGGTTTCCCACTTTTCGGGGCCATGCTCCAGTCCCCATTAATGAGGCCGCCGACCGCTTGACGAAGCAAAACGATTCCACTGTCGAAATGACGTGTCGGATGGATCCGGTTGGTGAGCAAGGTCCAAGCCTTGCCCCTGTCGAGGCGGGGGTCGCGGTGCCGAGGCGGACCTATCCTCGTAGCGCCACGGGCGACACTGGACTGCGCAACGCCGGTTCTGCGGTCGTTTGGGCTCAACACAGCGGCAATGCCACCTCTTGCCTATCATGCGCGAAGGCGCGACCTTGCTCGATCTGGCAAACGCTTCCGCCGAAATCCGCAAGGGAGAGAAAATCATGACATCATCCGATGTGGCCGTCATTGCAGGCGCGGGCGCTGGTGTGAGCGCCTCGCTTGCGCGCCTTCTCACCCGGGAAGGCTTTCGCGTGGTTCTGGCCGCCCGCAACGTCGAGAAGCTGGGCGCTCTGGACGATGAGACCGGTGCGCTGGCCGTTGAGACGGATGTCGCCGACGCTGCGTCCGTCGCCAGGCTGTTCGACACCGCCGACAAGGCCGGCCCGCTGGCGCTCGTGGTGTTCAACGCCAGCGCACGCACACGCGGCCCGATCGCCGAGCTCGATGCGGAAGCGGTCAAACAGGCATTGCTGGTCGGCGCCTATGGCGGCTTCCTGGTCGGCCAGCAGGCGGCGCGCCGGCTGCTTGTCCGGGGATCCGGTTCGATCCTGTTCACCGGCGCCACCGCCAGTGTGAAGGGCTTTCCCGGCTCGGGCGGCTTTGCCATGCCGAAATTCGGCCTGCGCGGCCTGGCGCAGTCCATGGCCCGCGAACTCGCCCCGAAGAACATCCATGTCGCCCACTTCATCATCGACGGCCAGATCGAGCCGCCCGGACAGGCAGCCGATCCCGACCGGCCGGACCGCCGCCTGTCGCCGGATGCCATCGCCGAGGCCTATCTCACAACCCATCGCCAGCATCGCAGCGCCTGGAGCTCGGAGCTTGAGTTGCGGCCCTGGGTCGAGACGTTTTGACAATCCAGCTGACCGGCGGGCGGGAAGTAATGCGATCCTTCCGCCGTTCCTTGCATATTAGGCAATGCTGATATTTTGTGGCGCTAAGCTGCTTATCCAATACATAAAAAGACATAGGGTAATATATACGTTTGTTTAACGCCGGTTGTGCATGTTGCAGCTTTCCCGGGTTAATTGAGAACGCGCATGTCGGTTACACGTCGTACACTGCTTGCGGCCGGGAGCGGCGGGTTGCTGATTTCACAAGCCCGGGCAGCCAGCACTCTGGGACAGCAGGCGGAGAGCGCCCCTCAACCTATCGCGAGCGGCGATGCATTGCGCATCGCAATGCCGGCCTTCGCTTCCAATCCGTTCTTCCCGGCCGACGGATCGGGGGACGATGGTATAGACATGGAACTGGCCCACGGCATCGCCGCGGCGCTTGGCGTCGAGCCGGTGTTCGACCGATCCGCCGCAACGTTCGACGATATTGTGAAACAGGTCAGTTCCGGACAGGCCGACCTGGCGATTGGCAAGCTCAGCCGGACGCTTCAGCGCGGCCGGTCGATCATCTATTCGCGCCCCTACGCCATGCTGCGGCAAGGGCTGATCGCCAACCGCCTCAACCTGGCGCGTATCGCGCAAGGCAAGCCGCCCGAAGGGATCGTCCGTGATTTCTCAGGCGATCTTGGCGTGATCGAGGGCTCTTCATTCGCCACTTATGCGGCCACGACTTTCCCGCATGCGCAAATCCACCGCTTGGCAAGCTGGGATCTGATCATCGATGCGATCCGAAACGGGACGATCGACATGGCCTATCGCGATGATTTCGAGATCAAGAAGCTGATGGTCGACGATCCGTCGATGACGGTCGTAGCGCGCTCCATCACGCTGACCGACAAGGTCGATACGATCGCAGTCGGCGTGCGGCCGGACAATCCGCATCTCGCAGCCTTTGTCGATCTGTATCTCGATCTCGCGCGGGGTCAGCAGGTTCTCAGCACGGACGAGATCATCGCCCGCTATCGCCAGGGGAGCAAAGCCTGACATGGCAATCTCCGAGTTAGCCGGACCCCTGCCTTTCGATTGGCGCCTGATGGCCAGGCGCATACTGCGATCACCCGTGACGACGATCGCGATGATTGCTGCAGGGATCCTGTGCGGCCTCTACTATCCAGATTTTGCCCATGCGATCAGCCCTGTCGCACAGCTCTACCTGAATTTCCTCAAGATGGTCGTCCTGCCCTATTTGGTCTCGTCGGTCATCTTCTCCATCACGGCGATGGTCCAGGACCCGAAATCGGTCCGCTACCTCGGCAAGGTGGGTATGGCCGTGCTGGTCGTGTCGTTCCTGAGCGTGCTGGTGAGTGGCACCTTGTCGCTGATCCTGCAGCCGGGCCAGATCGAGAATCCCCAGTCGCGCATCGAGCTTGGCGAGTTCATCAATTCGCAAGGCAGCGTATCCACCGATCTCGCCTTCCCGTTCCAGCCGCCAGCCTCCAATGGGGATCCCAATGGCGGGCACTCGATCCTGCTCGACCTGGTGCCGAACAACGTCTTCAATGCCCTGGCCTCGGGCCAGACCATTCAGGTCCTGCTGTTCTGCCTGCTTTTCGGGCTCGCGATGGGGAAGATTCCCCAGCCCTCGTCCATGAGCCTGACCCAGGCGCTCAACGCGGTCTACCGGGCCTGCACGGTGCTCACCAACTGGTTCATCTGGGGGTTGCCCTTTGCAACCTTCATCCTGATCGCGGACCAGACAGCGTCGACCGGAACCAAGCCGCTCATGCTGATGGGCGGTTACCTGCTGGTGATGGGTCTTTCCTGCCTTACATTCGTTGCCGGGGCATTTGCCATTATCGCGATCCGGTCGCGACGCAGCTACTGGACGACGATCAAGACCTGCCAGCCGCTTCTCATGGTGGCCATCACCACACGCTCCTCGGTCGCCTCGCTCCCATGGGTCATCAACCTGTTGGGCGAGCGCCTGCGGTTCAGCCTGGTGGTCGTCGAACTGCTCGTGCCGTTACAGGCGGCACTGCTGCGGACAGGCCCGGCACTGCTCTATACCTCGGGTGCGCTGTTCATCGCTCAGCTCTACGGCCACCAGCTTGCAGTCCCGGACCTCGTGCTCGTCGGTATCATCTCAGCGCTTCTCGCGCTCACCACCGGCGGCATGGGCAGCCTGCTCATCCTGTCGCAGATGTCCATCGTCTGCGGCTACCTGAAGCTTCCCTTCGAGGCGGCGTTCGTCCTGTTCGTCGCGGTGGATGCAGCCGTCGACACGTTCATGACGCTGGCCAGCGTCTGCACCGTCGCGGCGAGCACGGCAATGATCGCTCCCAGCCACAGGGAGGCGGCACAGCCTGAAACCGTCTCGGAACAGCTCGAAGCCGAGCCTGCCAGATGATCGACGACAGCATCCGTCCCCAGCTCGGCATTATCGGCGGTCTTGGGCCGCTTGCTTCGGCTGATTTCTACTTCAAGCTGACCCGGATGACCCAGGCGCTCAGAGACAACGAACATGTGCCTGCCGTGATCCTCAGTGTCCCGCAGCTGCCCGACAGGACCGAAGCGATCCTTGCCGGCCATGACGGGCCGCTGGCGCCTTTGAAAGCCGCGGTCGCGACGCTCAATGCGCTCGGCGTCGCCCGCATCGCGATGCCGTGCAACACCGCCCACCATTGGTACGGCCAACTGGCGGCGAATTCGCGCGCGGAAATCATCCATATCGGAGATGCTGTGGTGACGGAGACGCGTCGCAGCCTGGATCAGGGCCGGGTTGCTGTTCTCGCCACCCAAGGCACGCTGGTCTCCGGCTTCTACCAGGACAGGATGTCGGCAGCGGGATTTGAGCTCTGCCTTCCCGCGAACACCGAGTTTCAGGCCTGCGTCGACAGCGCGATCAGCCTCGTCAAGGCGGGTTCGATCGCGGATGCGGCGGTTGAAACCGAGCGCGCGCTCGACATCGCGCAAGCGGCCGGCGCCGATGCAGCCCTGCTCGGCTGCACCGAACTGTCGGTGGTGGCCGCCAGCCTCAACGATATCAATGGATTGGTCGTCATCGACAGCAATGCGGCCTTGGCGCGAGCCTGTCTGACACGATTGGGCTTCGGTGCCCAGGAAGCCCGCGGCCTGCCGACCGTATCGCGGCTGCCGGAACATGACCGATCGATGCGCGCCAGCTTGGCCGCACTGGTCTAGCCCTATGGATAGAACCTCATAGCATTTCGGAACCCGTCAGCCTTGGCGCGGCACGCCCTTGGCAAGCAGGTAGACGAGGTACGGCCCGCCAAGCAGCGAAGCGAACAGGCCGGCGGGCAGTTCGTAGGGAAAGGCCGCCATGCGCGACAGCCAGTCCGAGACGATCATCAGCAGGGCGCCCAGAAGCATCGCTCCGGCGAGATGGACGCGGGCGTGGGAAAAGCCCACCAGACGGGCAAGGTGTGGCGCGATCAGGCCGACGAAGCTCAATGGCCCGACGACCATGGCGGCCAGCGCAGTCAGCAGCGCGGCAACGATGATCAGCATCAGCCGTCCGCCGGCAACCGGCACGCCCAGCCCGCGTGCGCTGTCGGACCCGAGCGGCAGGATATCCAGCCAGCGGGCGGCAAGGAACAGCGGCAACGTCAGCGGCAACAGACAGGCGAGTGCTAGCCCTGCATCGAGCGCCGACGCCTGGCCGGTCGAGCCGCTCAGCCAGCGCAACAGAATGTAGGACTGCGCGTGGCCCATCGCGATCGTTGCGGTGATCGCAGCGCTGCACAGCGCGCTCATGGCGATACCGGCAAGCAGCAGCCGCTCGGCACCGAACTTTGCTTGTGCGGCAAGGGCCAGCATGGCAATCAAGGCCGCCAGTGAGCCCAGGGCTGAGCCGGCGAGCTGCCAGCCGAGACTGGCCGTGGCGCTGACCATCAGCACGGCTGTCAGGCCGGCACCGGCGCCGGTGCCGACTCCCAGCACTTCGGGGCTTGCCAGTGGGTTGCCGGTGACCCGCTGGATGACGACGCCGGCGGCCGCGAGCATGGCGCCGGCGGCGGCCGCCACGCCGATCCGCGGCGCACGCCACGCGGCGAGATCGGTTAACAGGTCTCCCCCAGCAATAGACCAGCCGTCCGGGCCACGCCCGACGACAAGCGCCACGATGGCAGCGACAAGCGCCAGCGCAAGCAGAAGCAGGATGATGAGCCAGGGCCGGCTGGCCTTGCGCGGTGCGGTACCATTCGAACCGAGATGCGGCCACTCGAAAAGGCGCAGCCGCGGCAACAGCCACAGCAGCAGCGGACCGCCGAGCAGGGCGGTGCCGGCACCGGTCGGAATGCGTTCGCCACCGGAACCGGCGGCCAGCTGTACCAGCCCGTCCGTCAGCCACAGCAGCACGGCGCCGATCAGCGGCGCGGCGATCAGTTTTTGGCGCAGTGTGCGGGCGCCCGAAAGCGTGGCCAGCGCCGGCGCTGCAAGACCGACGAACCCGATGACGCCAACCTCTGCCGCGACCGACGTCGCCATCCACACGGCAAGCGCGATGATGAGAAAGCGGCTTGAGTGACGGGCGACGCCCAGGCCGCGTGCCGAGGCATCGTCGAGACCAAGAATGGTCAGCGGCCGCAGCAGCATCAATGCGGCAACCACACCGGCCGCCAGCCTGATCGTCAGCGCGATGGTCGGCTCCCAGTCCTGCTGGACCAGCGATCCGCCGCCCCAGATGAACAGCGAAAACAGGTACTCGCCATTGGCGAGGATCAGTGCTGCGCTGACGGAACTGGCGGTCAGCGCCACCATCATCCCGGCGAGCACGATGGAGACCGGTTCCAGCCCGCGCCGCCAGGTCAATGCCAGCACCAGCAGCACCGCGGCGATGCCACCGGCGAAGGCGACCAGGCCCTGCGACCGCTCCATCAGCAGCGGTGCGTAAAGCGAGGCGATCGTCATGGCCAGTTGCGCGCCGGCCGAAATACCGAGCGTCGACGGTTCGGCCAGCGGGTTGCGCAGCACATGCTGCAACAGCAGGCCGGACAGGCCGAGCACCGCGCCGGCCAGCACCGCCACGGCGGCGCGCGGCAGCGTGCTGTAGACCAGGATGACGCTGTCGAGATCAATGCCGTCGCCCGGCGGTGCGGCCGGCCATTGCATGCCGACGCGCCATGCGAAGAGGAGGGCGGCCAGCGCCGCCAGGAAGCTCCACAGGGCGATTGGCGACAGCGCGGCACTCGTCGCGGTGCGATCGCTTATGGTGCGCTCAGCCATGGCTCTGCCCGGCAAGGGCGGCCGTCGCCAGACGCGCGAAGCGGCGTGCCGATGGCAGGCAACCGAAATGGTTGACCGGATCCAGCACAGCAACACGCCCCTGGCGGACAGCGGGTAGCGCGTTCCACAAGGCATTTGTAGGAAGCGAACGCCCGACATCTGCCGGCAGTGGCGAAACGATCAGGATCGACGCCTCGGGCACGCGCGCTAGCGCCTCCAGTCCGACGGGTGCCGCCGCGCTGTAGCTCGTCTCGTTGGTCCATGCATTGACCAGGCCGAGACGCGTCAGCACATCGCCGAACATGGAATCGCGGCCAAAGGCTCGAAAATGCCTGCTATCGCCGAGACTGATGACGAAGACCCGCGCGGGGGAGGGGGGCAAGGTGGCGCCAAGCTGCGTGATCTCGACCGCCGTCTCATCGACGTAGCGCTTCGCCTCGGCCTGCCGTCCCAGCTTTTCGCCCAGGGCCAGTGTCGCCGCCTCGGCGAGCGCATAAGGTGGCACGCCGGCCTCGTAGACCGTTTGCGCAAACACCGGCGCGATGCGTTCGAGCATCGGGCGCTGGTATTCGTAGAAATTGGAGATCACGATGAGATCAGGCGCGACGATGCGCAGCAGCTCGTAATTGGGCGCGCCGCGCAGCCCGAGATCGGTTGCCGATTGAGGAACCGCCGGCTCGACCGCGATCTTGCGGAACTGGATCAGTTCGGTCGCCGCCACCGGCTCGATGCCGAGCGCCAGCAACGTCTCCAGCATGCCCCAGTCGATCGCGGCAACGCGCATCGCCGCCGCCCTGGCGGCGACCGGTGGCAGCAATGCCGCGGCCGCCAGCGCAAGCACCTGCCGTCTGTTGGGCAGATGGATCATCACTGGCGGATTCGGCACATGGCTACCAAGTCGTATGCGCCTTCAGCTTGAATGAGCGGCCTTCGCCATAAGAACAGGCTTCGACAGTGGTGGTCTGACAACTGGAGACATAGGTTTTGTCGAACAGATTGGTGATGTTCAGATCGACACCCCAGGTCTCCTTGTCGTAGCCAAGCTTCAAGTCGGCCAGCGTGACAGCTGGAACCTTGTTGTTGTTTGCGTTGTCTGCCCATGAGGAGCCGACGTAGCGCAGGCCGCCGCCGATCGAGATGCCGTCGTACCAGCCGCCACGAAAAGTATAGTCGACTGAGGCGGAGGCCATCACCTCTGGCACGATGAACGGCGTCTTGCCAATCAGCGCCGGGTTGGCGTCCTTGGTGATATCGATGTCATAGGCGGTGAAAGCGCCGGTGAGCCGGAAATCCTCGGTGACGTTGACCTTGCCTTCCAGTTCTATACCGCGTGAGCGCACTTCGCCGGTTTGCAACTGCGTGAAGAAAGTAACGTTCGACGGTACATTCTGACGGGTCAGGTCAAAAAGCGACAGGGTGAACAGGCCATCGACAAAGGTCGGCACATATTTGACGCCGACTTCGTACTGCACGCCCTCTTCCGGCTTGAACAGATTACCGTTGGCGTCGGTGCCGATGAGCGGGTTGAAGAAGGTGGCAATGCTGGCATAGGGGGTTACGCCATTGGCAAACTCATAGGCGAGGCCCGCGCGACCGGAGAAGTCGCCGACAGTCTGGTTCTGCGTGCTGGAACTCGCCGAGTAATATGTCGGCCGATTGTCGGCGTCGAGCCAGCCACGGTCGTAACGGCCGTTCAGCGTCACCAGCCAGCCGTCGCCGAAGCGCAACTGGTCCTGCGCGTAGAAGCCGAGCTGCTTCTGGGTCAAGTCCTGATTGAGGTAGCTGACTCGTGGCGTCAGTGGCGCGCCGTAGATTGGGTCGAAAGCATCAATGGGAGGGGTTGTGCCGAAGAGCGCCGACGATTGCACCTGGTCGATGTTGTAATATTTGTAGTCGATGCCGGCCAGCAGCGTGTGTTCCACAGCGCCTGTCTCCACCTTGCCCTCGATCTGCAGGTCCGACAGGAATGTCGTGGCGTCGGTATCGTGACCGAAATTGATGCGATTGAGCTGCGTCGCGCTCGCCCACCCGTTGGCGTAGACGTTGACTTCATTAATCGAGGCCGCACTGAGGCGCATGTTGGAACGCACCGTCCATTGGTTGTCGAAAGTGTGCTCGAACTCGTAGCCGATCGAACCTTGCTCGCGCTTGTAGAGATCGACACTCGGCTCGGTAAAATTGGCATCTGGGTCGATTCGACCGTAATTCACGCCGCCGATAATCCGATCCGTTACAGTGCCGATGTAAGGCAGGAAGCTGCCGCCATTGTGGTTCTCGTCGATGTGGCTGTAGTTGGCCAGTACCGTCAGCTTGGTCTGCTCGTCGGGCTGCCAGGTGATGCTGGGCGAAATGAAGCCGCGCCAGCCATTCTGCAAATCGCTGTAGGTGTCGCCGCCGGCGACTTTGCCCGTTACCCGGTAGCTGACAACACCATTGCCGTCGACGTCGCCGATGTCGAAGCCCAGATAGACATTGCCGGCATCGTTGACGCCGGTCTCGATATAGCGCTGCCTGCCATCCGGTCGCTTGCTGACATAGTTGACGAGGCCGCCGGGATTGCTGCCGCCATAGAGTACGGAGGCCGGCCCTTTCAGCACTTCGACTCGCTCGAGGCCGAAGCTGTCGACGTAGAAGCCGCCAAAGGCGTAGCTGAACAGTTGCAGCCCATCCATGTAGGTGCCATCAGCCGTGGCTTGGAAACCGCGGATGAACAGCCAGTTGGTGTCGCTGTCCGGGCCGAAGGGCTGTGCGAACACCCCGGCCGTGTAGCGCAAGGCCTCGTCGACTTTCTGTGCGCCCTGGTCGTCGATCTCTTGACGTCCGACCACCGACACGGATTGTGGGATATCCTTGATGTCGGTCGCCGTCTTGGAGCCGGTCCTGCTTTTTTTGGCGACGACGCCTTTAACCGGTCCGGTCGCGCCATCGCCGGCCTCGCCCTCGACCACCACCGGTTCAAGCTGGGTGCTGGTTTGCACCGACTGCGCCAACGCGGCCATTGGCGGGATCATCGCGGCTGCGGCGACGCTGGCCGCCAGAAGCGCCTTCATCAGGTAAGTTCTGCTCATCAGGAAAGTCCCCGCCTGTCGATATTGAGATACCTGATTATTTATCTCAACTTATCTGCTGGTCATTGGACGGAATTGGGCGGTTTGTCCATTCTTGTCCAAACGAGGGACATCGCGGTGTGATGTTGCGGAAATGTCACTGGCGACTGGTGCTCCTCATCCAGGCGCCGGGTGTCACGCCGACAATCGACTTGAACACACGCGTCAGATGCGCCTGGTCGAAAAAACCCGTTGCCTCGGCGATGTCGCCAAGTGAAGCGGTGCCACGCGCCATCATGGCCTTGGCCCTGTCGACCCGCGCCTGCATCTGCCAACGATGCGGCGGCACGCCCGTCGCCGCCTTGAAGGCGTGACTCATCGCGGTTTCGGACAGGCCGGTCAGCGCGGCGAGGTCGGCAAGCCGGATCCTTTCCAGGCAATGCGCGTCGATGTAGTCGGTGACGAGGCGCAGCTTGCGGCGCGACAGCGGCGACCGCCGCCTAAGGGTATCAGGCCGGTCGATCTGGAACAGGCTTGCGAACAAGGCATTGAGCAGACCCTCGCCATAGAGATCATGCAGGGGCCGGTCGCTGCCGCATTCGGCGGCGATCAGGCCGGCAAGCATGGCGATCCGGTCGTCGCGAAACTGGAAGCGCGACATCCGCAAGGCCTCGTGGTCAAGGCTGCGGCCGAAGCGGCGCGTCAGCACTGCGGCGTCGAAATGCAGGTCGAGATGCCGGATCCGCCGCAGCCCCTCGACCCGGCCGCGGATCGGCACGCCGGCCGGTATGTAGGCCATGGAAAAAGCCTGGTCGTGGCGGCGCAATTCGCCCTTGGCGTCTTCGACGAAGAAAGCGCCATCGCCATCCACATCGAGCGCGACGAACAGCCGGGGGTCGGGAGAGACGTAATAGCCTTCGGCCTTGTCACCGCATGAGACATCCCAGAGGTCGGCGACCACGCCGTCCCAGACATGCCATTTCAGGTCGCCAATGACTGAAAAGCCCTCAATCCGGCTTTCCATGCGCGCAACGAAGGTCAAGTCCTGTGATCCCAGCCATAATACATGATAAAAACCATCATGTTTATGCCCGGTTAGCGACCCCACCGCAAGTGCTTTGCGGCTGCTCGAAAATCGGCCGGAACCAATGCCGCTGGGGCAATCGGGCCTCAAACACTTTCGAGGTATGTCTCGATCTCGAAATCGCTGACATTGAGCGCGAACGTGTTCAATTCCTGGCGTTTGCAGGCAACGAAGGAGTCGCGCAGGATGGCTGGAAAAATCTCCGCCACATGCGTCCCGCTCTCGAAGGCGGCGATCGCCGACGCCCAGTCCGGCGGCAGCTTTGCCGGCGGAAGTCCCTGGCCGTCGGTGCCGATCGGATCGCCTGGCGATATTTGTCTTTCAATGCCCGTCAGTGCGGCGCCCAATATGGCCGCTAGCACCAGATAGGGATTGGCGTCGGCTCCCGAAACGCGATGCTCGATGCGGCGCGCACCGGTTGGCCCGCCGGGAATGCGGATCGCGACCATACGGTTCTCATAACCCCAGGCGACTGCGGTCGGCGCATAGGATCTCGGGCGCAGCCTGCGGTAGGAGTTGAAGTGCGGCGCGAACACCAGCGTGCTTTCGGCCATTGCCGCAAGCAGGCCGCCGACCGCATGGCGCATGGTCTCAGAACCCTGGTCGGTGCCGTCATCGAAGACGTTGCGCCCTTCGCCGTCGATCAGGCTGAAATGAACGTGAAAGCCGTTGCCGGCCCGGTCGCCATAGGGCTTGGCCATGAAACAGGCGGCAAAGCCGTGCTTGCGGGCAATGCCCTTCACGGTGCGCTTGAACAGCACCGCATCGTCAGCCGCCCGCAAGGCGTCCGCGACATGGTTCAGATTGATTTCGAACTGGCCGACGCCGTTCTCGGCGATGGCCGTGTCGACGGGAATGCCTTGCGTCCGGCAGGCCTCGTAGACGTCATGGATGAAGGATTCGAAGTCGTCAATCTCGTCGATCGACAGCGCCGCGTCGGAATCGAGGCGGCGTCCGGTCACCGGCGAGACCGGTCCGACCGGCCGCTGCGACTGCGGATCGACGAGGTAGAATTCGAGTTCCGTTGCCGCGACCGGAGTCAGGCCCAAGGCCTTGTAGCGATCGAGGATGCGGGCCAGCGCCCGTCGCGGGTCGCCGAGATAAGGCGCGCCGCTTTCGTCGGCGAGCCAGAGGGGGACAAGCGCCGTCGGATGCGCCGTCCAGGCCACCGGCAGAATGCCGCGCCCCGTCCACTGGCACAGTCCGTCGGCATCGCCGGTCGAGAATACCAGTGTGTTGCCTTCGATGTCCTCGCCCCAGACATCGAGCCCGATCAGCGAAAAAGGCATGCGCAGCTTGCCTTCCAGCGCCTTTCTTGCCTGCTCGACGGGAATGCGCTTGCCGCGCATGATGCCGTTGAGGTCGCACACCGCGGCTCTCAGGCTCTGGATGTCGGTCCTGCTATCAAGCCAGTTCAAAACGTCCGCAATTGCATCGCTCAATTTATGACCTCTGGTTTTCGAAGGTGCCGCAACCTGACCGGCTGCACTGTCCCTGATAAAAATAGCTTGTGAGTTTTAGGAAAACAGACTTGGCTGTCGCCAAGCGCTTTTCCTTATTTTTTCAAGTCACTAGCCGGGATGTCGGGAGGCATTTCAAAACCAATTGCGCGATCTGCGATCGCAACATAGAGGCAAGAGGCCGGAAAGCCAAGTGGCGTCGCCCGAATCCGCACAAACGCGACGCGCATCAGTTTCTCGCCTTCGGAAATCTCGCCTGCTGCAGTATGTGCGAGGCCCCTTCGTCGATGTCGCGCACGATGGCAGCGCGGGCGCGCTCGCCATCCTGGGCCTCGATCGCAGCGACGACTTCCTCGTGAAAGTCGATGTCGAGGATGGAGGCGAGGTTATCCTCGAAACCCATGGCAAGGTTCCTGAGGAAAGGGCCGACCTGCATCCATACGGTTTCGATCAGGAAGATCATCTGCTCGTTGCCGCAATGGCGATAGATCGAGAATTTGAAGTCGTGGTTCTTGCGCAGGTAATCATCGATATCGCCTTTGCGGGCCGCCAAAGTCAGGTCGGTGGCGTGGCGTCGGATCGTGCGCAGATTGTTGCCATTGATGCGTTTTGTCGCCAGTTCGGTCGCCGAGCCTTCGAGGATAGTCCGCACCGCGGTCAATTGCGAAAACCGCTCGGCCGATATCGCCGGCACTTCGACGCTGCCGTTCGGCATCGGGCTGAGCGCCCGCAGCGCCTGCAGCCGCATGAAGGCGCTGCGCACCGGCATGTCGCTGGTGCCGAGTTCCCTTGCGAGTTTTCGCGACGTCAGCTTCTGGCCCGGCGTGAACTGGCCGGACATCAGCGCCCGCACAAGTTCCAGATAGACTTTTTCATGCAAGGGAACGGTGTCGACGGCGGTCAACCCGAATTGTGTTTTGTCGGCCATTGGCGGGGCGCTGCTTCATCGGTTCAGAAATCTGTGCGGCCGGCTGGTTTCGCCGCTGGGGATTCTGCGTGGCCGAGCCCGGCGAGAACGCCGAAGTCAGCGACTTATCAAGCACATGATAGACGCTTCGATCGTTGCGCGGCAAGCCGACGCGTCGCACCAAGGCCGACGGCTTGATTGTCAGGCATATGGCGTCTCTGCCACGCTGTGCAAAACGGTCATCACAAATCTTGACCTCGCATGCACTTGCACCTCTGGCCGCTGTCTGGCTTTTTGGGCTACCCATCGCAACGGAGTGATTCGCATCATGCCGCTCGATTGCAAGGTTTCAAGGCAGTCTGCGGGTGGGTCGTGAAGCGCGCGCAATTGGCGAAGGAGACACAGGCATGGCCGAGTTCAAGAAGCCCGAAATCTCCGAGATGAGACCCAAGATCACCGTGATCGGCGTTGGTGGCGGCGGTGGCAATGCCGTCAACAACATGATCGCGGAGCAGCTTCAGGGTACTGAATTCATCGCCGCCAACACGGACGCCCAGGCGCTGACCATGTCGAAGGCGTCCAGGCTGATCCAGCTTGGCGCCCACGTCACCGAAGGATTGGGCGCCGGATCGCTTCCCGAGATCGGCCGCGCCGCGGCCGAGGAATCGCTCGACGAGATCATGGACCATCTGGCCGGTACGCATATGTGTTTCGTCACCGCCGGAATGGGCGGCGGCACGGGAACCGGTGCGGCTCCAATCATCGCCCAGGCGGCACGCAAGGCCGGCATCCTGACGGTTGGTGTCGTCACCAAGCCGTTCGCCTTTGAAGGCCGGCGCCGCATGCAGATGGCCGAAGAGGGCATCGAGCGGCTCCGCGAGAGCGCCGACACGGTGATCGTCATCCCGAACCAGAACCTGTTTCGGATCGCCGATGCCAAGACCACCTTCGCCGATGCGTTCGTCATTGCCGATCGGGTGCTCTATGCCGGCGTCAGCTGCATCACCGACCTCATCGTCAAGGAAGGCCTGATCAATCTCGACTTCGCCGATGTCAAATCGGTGATGCGCGACATGGGCCGCGCCATGATGGGCACCGGTGAGGCCTCCGGCGAGGGTCGGGCGATGAAGGCGGCCGAAGCCGCGATCGCCAACCCGCTGCTCGACGAAGTGTCGATGAAAGGCGCCAAGGGCGTGCTGGTCTCGATATCGGGCGGCAGGGACATGACCCTGTTCGAGGTCGACGAGGCCGCCACCCGCATCCGCGAAGAGGTCTACGAGGATGCCGACATCATCGTTGGCGCCATCTTCGACAAGGGCATGGAAGGCCGCTTCAGGGTCTCGGTCGTGGCGACGGGCCTCGACCGTGCTTTTGGCGCCGAGGATGCCGAAGCCGGCATCGCACGCGACCACGCCGGTCAGCCGGCGCGGACGCTTCAATAAGTCATATCGCGCGTTTATCCTCGCCAAGAGGTAATTTCTCGGGGGAGACATCGCTGAATAGCAATTGCATTGCCGACGGATCAGATTGACTGGCGCAACTATTGTGTTCAGCTGTATCGATCTCTGTACGGTTGCTGCTACAAGAATCCGTCATAGACGGCCATCTATACTGGCTACCCGTATCGTTCGAGCGACGAGAGGCGCGGCTTGGAATTCGACTTGAAAACCATCGAAGCGCTCGCGCCCGATCAGGCGTCGTTGAGCGCCGCTTCCAGGTTGACCAGGCAATCGAACTGGCCACGGCTCGAAAAGAGCGATCAGCTGGGGCTCCTCTGGGGGGAATGCCAGGGTTCCGGCTCCAATCCCTATCGTGTGGTCGTCGACACCGGCGACCATGGCTACAAATGCACCTGTCCGTCGCGGAAATTTCCCTGCAAGCACACTTTGGCGCTGATGTGGATTGCAGCCACCACGCCGGCCAGTTTTACCGCCGCAGGCTCGACCCCGGAATGGGTGAATGATTGGCTCGGCCGCCGCAGGAAGGCCTCGCCACAGCCGGCGGCGCCAGCGCCCGGTGCGGGAGGCAAGAGCATTGGCGAGGCCTCGCGCGACGACGGAAGCGCAGACATCGAGGACGCCGCTGCGGTCGAGCGCCGCGAGGCAGCGCAGCGCAAGCGGACGCTGGATACGCAATCCGCGGTGTCGGCGGCGTTGGATGAGCTGGATCAATGGATCGCTGACCAGTTGCGGCTTGGCCTGGCCGGTTTTGTCGACAACAGCAGTGACCGTTGCCGCCGGATTGCGGCACGGCTGGTCGACATGAAGGCGACAGCGCTTGCCGGCCGCATCGACGAGATTCCGTCACGGCTGATGGGGCTGCGCAGCGAGGAGCGCCCGGACGCGGCGCTCCGCGAACTCGGCAAGCTTGTGCTGGTGGTCAAGGCCTGGCGATCGACACCAGGAGACGCCGAACTGAGGCGGCTCGTATCGACGTCCGAAAGCCGTGAGCAGGTTCTGGCCAATCCCGATGCCAAACAGGTCGAAAGCGTCTGGGAGGTGCTTGGCGAGAAGATCGAGTCGCGCCGTGACGGTCTCGTCAGCCATTCGACCTGGCTCCTCGACCTGAAGAGCGCGAGCCCGCAATTTGCTCTCTTGCTCGACTATTTTCCGGCCTCGGCCGGTCGCCGGTCGAACGCCTTCACACCGGGCGACCGGTTCGATGCCAGGCTGGTCTTTTACCCGGCACGCCAGCCGCTGCGGGCCTTGGTGGCGGACCGCAAGGGCGACGTCCCGACAGGTGAGTGGCCCGATTTCGGCTTTCACACAGCCGATCCGCTCGCGGCGCATGCTGCTCACCAGAACGCAGCCCCTTGGCTCACCGATTGTCCTGTCATGCTGCCGCCCGGCGCGATCCTGCTGGACGATCGGGGCGCCGCCTGGTGGCAAGCCGCCGGCGATCCGCATGGTATCGCCTTGCCGATTGCCGACACCGTCAATCCAACGCTGCTTGGGCTGGACCTTATGGCAACGGCAGCACTTTGGAATGGCAGCCGGCTTGACCTGCTGGCGGCGCAAAGCGGTTTCGGTAGGCTTGACCTGTCGTGAACGAGATCGAGCAGACCGGCCTGGCGGCCATGCGCGACTGCTGGATCACCGGCGGGATCACCTTCGACCTGGCTCCGGGCGCGTGGAAGGAGATCGCCGGCGGTGCCAGCCCCGACGAGCGCGAACGCCGGCTGCTGGCGATCGCCGCACAAGCTCTCGACATCGCCTTGCGGCCAGCCGCGCCAAAGACGCTGAAACGCCGCCCGCAATTGCCCGAACTCGCCTTGCCGATGCTGCCGGAACGGCTGCGGCCGCTATTGCGAGCCGCGCTAAAGCATGCCGCCGACACAAGAAGCAAGTCGCGTGTGGTCACGCTCGTCTCCAGCCGCGGCTTCGTGCTGCATCCGATGGACTGGATGCCAGCCGCGTCGGATCAGAGCAGTCCGGACGTCTATGCACCCTGGATCGACTGGCAGGCAGGCGCGGACGGCGAAAAACCTGCAAGCCAGGAGCATCTGACGGTGGAAAACTGGGATGACTTCTATCCCGCCGCACGCCGCACCGCGCTCGCCGATATGCGCCGCACCGCACCGGCTTCGGCTAGGCAGCTGATCGAAACCAAGGCATCCGGCGAGCCGGCGGAAATCAGGATTGCACTCGTCGACCTGTTGCGCTTCGGCCTGGGCGCTGATGACGTGCCGTTCCTGAAGAGCCTCTCCGCCGATCGTTCCGGCAAGCTGCGCGAGCTCGCTGGCCGGTTGCTGGCAAGATTGGGAGAGCACGGCTCGCCAGGCGATGGCGGGCCGGAAGATCCGACGGCCGAACTCGCTGCCTTCATCGCGGAAGGCAAATCCGGCTTCATCCGCCGCCGCACCACCTACACGCCGGCAAAACTCAAATCGCCGGCGCAGGAAAGACGTCGCGCCGAACTGTTCGAGACCTGCAACCTGGTCGACCTCGCCACGCGCTTCGGCACCACCGAATCCGAGTTTATCGGGGCGTGGCAATTCGGCGCTGAGAACAATGCCGATATCCTTGTTGCCCGAATGGTCGCGGCGTCGGGCAGCGACGCCGCGGTGACGCACATGGCGGATATGCTTGTCGCCGAAGGTGGCAAGCCCGCACTCTTCGTCCTCCACCTCATGGCGCGTCTGGACAGCCGCAGGAAGCGCGTCCTGGTCAGGTCGATCCTGAAGGACACGCAACATCTCGGCGCGCTCAATCTGGCCGAGGGCCTCGAAGCAAGCTGGCTGGAATGGGCCGACCTGACAAACGGCCAGACGCTCCCGGCGCTTCGCTCCGCTGTTGCAGGAAACGATGACGCTGTGAAGCGGGGCGTCGACCAGCTCCTGGAAACTATGGGCTTTCTCGCCACGGCGGCGACGGCGGAGAAATTGATCGGAGACGTCGTTGCGGGCGGTATGGCGCCGGCAGCGCCTTCACTCGGTCTTCTGCGCCTCAACGCAGCGCTGGCCGAGCCTTAACTGACACATGATCAATCCGGAGAACAGCTAATGAACGCAGCCATCCGTCTTCCGGTCGAGCAGGCCTATGCCGCCGAATTGCAGGCGCTCTCGCGCAATGACGAGCGGCAAAGGCCTGCCGGATGGAGCCTTTCGCCAAAGGCGGTCCTTACCTACCTGCTCGGCGGAAAGGCTGACGACGGGACAGTGATAACGCCGAAATATGTCGGCCGGCGCCGGCTGATGGAAACCGCGGTGGCGACGCTCGCCACCGATCGCGCGCTGTTGCTGCTGGGTGTCCCCGGCACGGCCAAATCCTGGGTGTCGGAACATCTCGCCGCCGCCATCATGGGCGATTCGACCCTGATCGTGCAGTGCACGGCTGGTACCGACGAGAACCAGATCCGCTATGGCTGGAACTACGCACAGCTTCTGGCAAAGGGCCCAAGCCAGGACGCGCTGGTGCCGACGCCGCTCTACCGCGCCATGCAGGACGGCAAGCTTTGCCGCCTCGAGGAGCTGACGCGCATGGGCTCCGATGTCCAGGACACGCTGATCACCGTGCTGTCCGAAAAGATGATGCCGATCCCGGAACTCAACACCTCGATCTACGCGCAGCGCGGCTTCAACATCATCGCCACCGCCAACAACCGCGACAAGGGCGTCAACGAGCTGTCCTCGGCGTTGAAGCGCCGCTTTAACGTCGTCGTACTGCCCTTGCCCGAAGACATGGCGGAGGAAGTGGCGATTGTCTCCAAGCGGGTCGGCGAGATGGCCGGCGGTCTTGACCTGCCGGTGCCGAAGAATGTCGGTGAGGAGATCGCGCGCGTGCTGACCATTTTTCGCGAGTTGCGCTCCGGCGCTACAGCCGACGGCAAGGTGACGTTGAAGACGCCGTCCGGTTCGCTGTCCACGGCCGAAGCCATTGCCACCATGGTCGGCGGCCTCAGCCAGGCGGCCTGGTTCGACAGCGGCAAGCTCGGCGCCGAAGGTCTTGCCGCCAGCCTCGTCGGTGCGATCGTGAAGGATCCGGTGCAGGACAAACTGGTGCTGGAGGAGTATCTGGAAACCGTGCTCAAAAAGCGGCCAGACTATGCCGGCTACTACGCGGCCTTGAACGCGGCGATCTGACGCCATGGCGCTTAGCGACGTTTCCTATTTCGGCATACGCCATCACGGGCCAGGCTCCGCCGGCAGCCTGGTGCAGGCGTTGCAGGAGTTGAAACCGGTCGCCGTGCTGATCGAAGGACCGGCCGACGCCAGCCCGCTGCTGCCGTTGCTGGCCCACCCCGAAATGCAGCCGCCGGTGGCGCTGCTCTGCTATCCCGAAGACGATCCGGCCTCGACAAGCTTCTGGCCCTTCGCCGAATTCTCGCCGGAGTACCAGGCGACGCTCTGGGCCGTCACCAACAATGCGGCAGTGCGCTTCATCGATTTGCCGTCTTCAGCCCGCACTGCGCCGATTGAGGCCGTGGGGGAAACCGATAGCGATGGAACGGAAGCCAGCGTTGAGGCTGACTTGGCGCCGCATCTGCGGGACCCGATCGGAACGCTGGCACAAGCTGCCGGCTACGAAGATGGCGAAAGCTGGTGGGCTGATATCATCGAGCAGAACCCTGAGCCCGGCCCAATCTTCGCGGCAATAGCCGACGCGATGACGACGTTGCGCGAAGGCGAAGGTCCGCTTGCCGAATTCGAGGCAAAGCGCGAAGCGCATATGCGACTTGAAATCGCCGCCGCGCGAAAGGAATTCGATGGGCCGATCGCTATCGTTTGCGGTGCCTTCCATGTGCCGGCACTGCAGGCGACGCGACCGCTGAAGGAGGACCAGGCGCTACTCAAGGGGCTCGCCCGCCGCAAAAGCATGATGACCTGGGCGCCGTGGACGGGGCCGCGCCTGGCGCTGGGCTTCGGTTATGGCGCCGGCGTTGTCGCGCCCGGCTGGTGCAAGCATCTGTGGCAGACGCGCGGGCAAGGGGACTCCTCGGTCCTGTGGCTGGCGAAGATCGCGGCGGTCCTGAGGGCCAAGGGGCACATGGTCTCGACCGCCTCGCTGATCGAAGCCGAACGGCTGGCCCGCACGCTGGCTGTGATCCGTGAACGGCCAAAGCCCGGTTTCGAGGAATTGCGTGACGCCGCGATCGCCGCCCTGTTCAACGGGGAAGCGCTGCTGTGGGCGCTGGTCGAAGCCGAATTGCTGCTGGGCGCCGATGTCGGTGAAATTCCGCCGGACACGCCGCTGGCGCCGCTGATCGAGGACCTGCAGCGCAGCCAGAAGGCGGCGCGGCTGAAGCCCGAAGCGCTGGAGCGTGAATTGTCGGTCGACCTGCGCAGCGAAAGCGGGCTGTTTCGATCGACCTTGCTGCACCGGCTGTCCGTGCTTGGCGTGCATTGGGGCAAGCTGACCGACAGCGGCCGCAGCCGCGGCACCTTTCGCGAGCGCTGGATGCTGTCGTGGGAACCTGAATATGCCGTTCGACTGGTCGAGAACCTGGTCTACGGACCAACCATCGAAAAGGCGGCCAATGGCCGGCTGATCCAGATGATCGGCGCGGCGACGTCTCTTGATGCGATGGCCGCACTGGTCCAGGGCGCCATCACGGCAAACCTGTCGGAAGCGTCGATCGCCGGTCTCGCGGCATTGGAGGAACGGGCGGCGCGCAGCAGCGAATGCCTGGAAATCCTGACATCGGTGCCGCCGCTCGCCGACATCATCCGCTACGGCGAGGCTCGCAAGACGGAAACCGCCCGTCTGTCCGGCCTCCTGGAGCGGCTGATCGTCGAAGGCGGGATCGCACTTGCCTATGCCGCCCGCGACCTCGATGCCCAGGCATCCACGACGCTGGTCGGCGCCATGCGCAAAGCCGACGAAGCGATCAGTCTGGTCGAGCCTGAACAGGACGTGCTGGACATCTGGCGCAATGGACTGGCTGCGGTGCTCGATGGATCGCGCTCGACGGCGCTGGTGGCAGGCTGTGCCGCGCATCTGCTCTACGAAGCCGGCCATTTGTCAGCCGACGCGGCAACCGGTCTGATCGCACGACGTCTGTCTCCAGGAACGCCGGTCACCGAGGCTGCAGGGTTCTTCGAGGGTTTCTTCAGCACTGCCGGCCAACGGCTGATCTACGACGAGGGCCTGCGCGGTGCGGTGGATGCCTGGCTCGCATCCCTCGACGAAGAGGCCTTCATTGCTCATCTGCCGTTGCTGCGCCGGGTCTTTTCGCATCTGGACTCGATGGAGCGGCGACGGTTGATCGAAGCGGTGCTCGGCCGCACCGCACGGCTGCCTGCCGGACTGACGCCGACTCCGGATGGCGGCGAAGCGTGGCGCCGGCACCTGGAACGGCTTGGACCCCTGCTGATGAGCGAGGCCGGCAATGGATGACGAGGCCGAAATCAGCGAGCCAATCCAAGCCGGCGACGGACGGGAGCGCCGCTGGCGCATGGCGATCGGTGCCGATGAGGAAACCTCGTCAGCGCTGTCCGACACCGACAAGCGGCTTTCCGCGGCGCTCGATGCGCTTTACGGCGATGGTGCCGGCGATGCGGCTGCCGATCCGCGCAAGCGGCGCGGCGGCCTCGGCCGCTCGGCGCCAAGGGTGGCACAGTGGATGGGCGATATCAGGTCGTTCTTTCCCGCACAGGTCGTCCAGATCGTCCAGAAGGATGCCTTCGAACGGCTCAACCTGAAGCAGATGCTGATGGAGCCGGAATTCCTCAAAGCGATCGAGGCCGACGTCAATCTCGTCGCCGACCTGATTTCGCTCCGCTCGGTCATGCCGGCCAAGACCAAGGACATTGCGCGCACGATCATCGCCGATATCGTTGCCAAGCTGATGCAGCGGCTGGAACAGAAGACAGCCGAGGCGATACGCGGCGCGGTCGACCGATCGCAGCGCACCAACCGCCCACGCCAGCGCGACATCGACTGGCCGCGTACGATCTCAGCCAACCTTCGCCATTACCAGCCCGAGCACAAGACCATCGTGCCGGAGAAGCTGGTCGGCTTCATGCGCAAACAGCGAAGGCTGGTCGACCTGGATGAGGTGGTGCTGTGCGTCGACCAGTCGGGCTCTATGGCAAGCTCGGTAATCTACGCCTCGATATTCGCGGCGGTGATGGCCTCCCTGCCGGTGGTGCGGACCAAGCTTGTCTGCTTCGACACGGCAATCGTCGATCTGACCGAGGAGCTTAGCGATCCTGTCGAAGTCCTGTTCGGCGTGCAGCTGGGCGGCGGCACCGACATCAACCAGGCCGTGGCCTATTGCGCGGACCGCATCGAACGGCCGACCAAGTCGCATATGGTGCTGATCACTGACCTTTATGAGGGCGGCAACGGGCAGGAATTGCTGCAGCGGCTTGCTGCACTCGTTCGCTCCGGCGTCAACGTCGTGGTGCTCCTGGCGCTGACCGACCAGGGCAGGCCGGGTTATGACCCGAAGATGGCAGGCTCGGTGGCCGCCCTCGGCATTCCGGTCTTTGCCTGCACGCCGGATCTGTTTCCAGACATGATGGCGGCGGCATTGCGTCGGGAAGATATCGGCGCATGGGCGGCTGGCGCAGATATCAAGCTGGTTCGTGCCGAGGCCGAGACTCCGGAGTAAAACAGCCGTCGCCAGAGCTGCCAGGTTGCTTCTGGCAGCTCTGGGATAAATCGCTGGAGCTCAGCCGAACTTCGGGTCGAGGCTGCCCGACTTATAGCGCTTGGCCATTTCGGCGACCGGCAGCGGCTTGATCTTCTGCGCGTTGCCGGCGGTGCCGAACTGTTCGAAGCGCTCCTTGCAGAGCTTGCGCATGGCGGCCATGGCCGGTGTCAAATATTTGCGCGGATCGAACTCGCTCGGGTTCTCGGTCAGCACCTTGCGGATCGCGCCGGTCAGCGCCATGCGGTTGTCGGTGTCGATGTTGATCTTGCGCACGCCGTGCTTGATGCCGCGCTGGATTTCCTCGACCGGCACGCCCCAGGTCGGCTTCATCTGGCCGCCATACTTGTTGATGATCTCCTGCAAGTCCTCGGGCACAGAGGACGAGCCGTGCATGACCAGGTGCATATTGGGCAGGCGGCGATGGATCTCCTCGATGACGTTCATGGCCAGCACCGCGCCGTCGGGCTTGCGCGAGAATTTGTAGGCACCATGGCTGGTGCCCATGGCAACCGCCAGCGCATCGACATGGGTGTCCTTGACGAACTCGACCGCTTGTTCGGGATCGGTCAAAAGCTGGTCGTGGCTGATCGCGCCTTCGACGCCGTGGCCGTCTTCCTGCTCGCCGCCGCCGCTCTCCAGCGAGCCGAGCACGCCAATCTCGCCTTCCACGGACACGCCGCCCCAATGCGCCATGTCGACGACGCGCTTGGTGATGCCGGAATTGTAGGCGTAGTCGGCCGGCGTCTTGCCGTCTTCCTTCAGCGACCCGTCCATCATGACCGAGGTGAAGCCGTACTGGATAGCGGTGACGCAGGTGGCTTCGTTGTTGCCATGGTCGAGATGCATGCAGACCGGAATGTCGGGGTGGATTTCGACCAGCGCGTCGATCAGCTTGGCCAGCACCACGTCATTGGCATAGGCGCGGGCGCCGCGGCTTGCCTGCAGGATGACCGGTGACTTGGTCTCCTCGGCGGCCTCCATGATGGCAAGGCCCTGTTCCATGTTGTTCATGTTGAAAGCGGGCACGCCGTAGCCGTATTCGGCAGCGTGGTCGAGCAATTGTCTCAGTGTTATGCGAGCCACCCAATAGTCTCCCGTATCTGGTTTCAAGCGCAACGTCGCGGGCCGGCCGGTTGCCGGTCGGCCCTTGATGCTTCTGGCGGGATTTCAACGGAACCGCAACCTTCAGAGCTCTTCTCGATCGCAATTCTTGTTGCAGGGTTGAAATCCGGCCGTTTTGGTGACTTAAGCCGCGATCGACTCCCGCGCCGCCAGGAGTTGCACGCAGGCGTTCGCCGCTTCCTTGCCCTTGACCGTGAAGTGCTCGAAGAAGAAGCGGTGGTGCTCGGCGCTGTCGTGGTAGTTGTGCGGGGTGAGCACCGCCGACAGCACCGGCACGCCAGTCGACAGCTGCACGTTCATCATGCCGTCGAGCACAGCACTTGCGACGAATTCATGCCGGTAGATGCCCCCATTGACGACAAAAGCGGTGCCGAGGATCGCGGCATAGCGGCCGGTCCCGGCCAGGGTCTTGGCATGCAGGGGAATTTCATAGGCTCCCGGCACGTCGAAGACATCGACGGTGAAGCGCTCGCCTCCGATGCCGGCCAGTTCCGCCTCGAAGGCCTGTACGCACTGGTCGACGATATCGGCATGCCAGCGCGCGCGGATAACGGCGATGCGAGTCGTTTCATAGTCTTTATGGGAATGCTGATTCATGGGTCCATCCTTCCGTTTCGAACCAGAATCAGGACGCACGATACGGATTAAGCCCGCGAAAAGCGGGCCGGCTTCCGTTTCGTTCTCTTCCATCCGGACTCTAACCGTCGGCTCCGGAATCACACCGGATCTGCTGACCTTTCCGAAACCGGAAAGCGCTCGCGGGCTCAGGCCGAAACCTTTACCGCCGGTGGGGACTCTCACCCCGCCCTGAGAACATTAACGGCTTTGTATGAAAGGGCAGGGCGCTGCTGTCAACCGTGAGAAGGTTGGACCAAGTCCGTTCGATTACCGCGTGCGCCACGCCGCTGCCGAAGCGGCAACCAGCATCAGCAATGCCGCGACCAGTGCGCAGGTGGCAAAACCAAAGCTGGAGTAGAGCGGCCCGAAGCTGGTGGTGCCGACGAAGACCGCGAGATAAGTCACCGCGCTGTTCAGGCCCATGATCGTGCCGCGCCGCGACGGATCGAGCGCCGACAGGCGCATCACCAGGACATTCAGGCCGAAATGATTGGCCAGTCCCCAGATCGCCACCATGGTCAAGGTCAGCCCGAAACTGCCGCTCGTCGTGGCCATCGCGACGTAGACGACGGCAACCAGAAGATAGGCGAACGGCATGACGCGCCGCGCACCCAGTCTGTCGATGACGCCGTCGAGCAGAGCAGCGGTGCCGAAGCCTATGCCGTAGGCAAGCGCCGCCAGGCCATTGGCGCTCACCGGCTGTCCGAGCCCGACATGAAGATGGTCGCCGAGATAGCCATAGACGCCGTAGAACGAAGTCATGAAGGCCGCGCATGCGACCAGCAGCGGCAGGATTCCGGGAATGCCGAGCGCTTCCAGCGGGGCGGGCGCCGGTCCGGCCTTCCTGATGTCGCTAAGCGACGTCACTGTCAGCCCCATCCATGCAAGGGCCGCAAGCACCGCGACCGCTGCGAAAACGGCGCGCCAATGCACAAGATCAGCAAGCACGGCCGAAAGCGAAACGCCGGCGACCATGCTGAGCGTCCATCCGGTCAGCACGACGCCGATCGTGCCGCTCTCCCTGCCCGGTGGGGCGATGGCCGCGGCGCTGGCATAGATCGCGGGCATGGCGATCCCGGCAGCGATGCCGGCCAGCAGCTGTGCGGAGACCAGCATGATCACCGTCGGTGCGGCGGCACTCGCCACCAGCGCCAGTGCCAGCAGCAACAGTGCGCCCTGCAGCATCCGGCGTGCGCCGAGCCGGTCGATGTAGCGCGCCAGGAACAGGGCGCTTGCGGAGGTGCCGAGGCCGAACGCGGCCGCCGCAATCATCACGGCAGGCACGCTGGTTCTGAACGACGAGGCGACAGCCGGTGCAATCGGACCCAGCACTAGCGAGTTCGAACCGATGACGGCGATGCAGCCCGTCAAGAGATAGGCAAGCGCCGGGATCGGGGCTCGGGCAGTCAATGGCGCAACTTGATCAATGTTCGACATATCAGCATAATGGCCGTATTCTATTCAGTGGAGAACCAGGAATTTCGCCATGGATGAAGAAACAGATGGTATTCCGCAGAACAAGGCTACGGCCCGCGACCTCGACGCGATTGACCGAAGAATATTAGGCGTCCTGGTCGATGACGCCACGATCAGCTACGCCGAACTCGGCGATCGCGTCGGCTTGTCGCCACCCGCAGCGCATGAGCGGGTCAAACGGCTCCGTCGCAGCGGCGCCATCCGCAACACGGTCGCCATCATCGATCCCCGGGCGGTGAAAAAGCCTTTGCTTGCCTTTGTCCATATCGACACCAGGGGCTGGGGAAAGACACCGGAACTGATGGCGGTCTCGCAATATCCCGAGGTCGAGGAAATCCATACCGTCGCCGGCGATACCTGCATGCTGCTGAAGGTCCGCACGGAAGACACCAGAGCACTCGAAGGCCTTCTGGCGCGCCTGTACGAAACGCCGGGCGTCACCTCGACGCGCAGCTATGTGGTTTTATCGACCTATCTGGAGCGGCCGGTGCAGCCGGGCATTACCGAGACATGGCCGACGCCGAAGCATATGGCCGAGCCTCTGTACTAGGGACGTGGCTACGCCCGCTCGGGGAACATCGCCTTCAATCCCTCGCGCGATGCCTTGGCAACGCCGCGCTCGGTGATCAGGCCGGTGACCAGCCGCGCCGGCGTCACGTCGAAGGCCGGGTTGGCCGCAGGCGTCGTCTCCGGCGAAATGCGCACCTGGGCAATCTCGCCGGCAGCGGTCTTGCCCCAGACCAGCGAGACCTCGTCGGCCGAGCGCTGCTCGATCGGGATCTCGGCCAGTCCGTCATGCACGGTCCAGTCGATGGTCGGCGACGGCAGCGCGACATAGAACGGCACGTCATTGTCGGCGGCTGCTAGTGCTTTCAGATAGGTGCCGATCTTGTTGCAGACATCGCCGTCGGCCGTGGTGCGGTCGGTGCCGACGATGACCATGTCGATCTCGCCGCGCTGCATCAGATGGCCGCCGGCATTGTCGACGATCAGCGTGTGCGGCACGCCGTGGCCGGCCATCTCCCAGGCGGTCAGCTGGGCGCCCTGGTTGCGCGGCCGTGTCTCGTCGACATAGACGTGGACCGGAATGCCGGCCTCCGTCGCCAGATAGATCGGCGCGGTCGCCGTGCCGTAATCGACTGTCGCCAGCCAGCCGGCATTGCAGTGGGTCAGGATGTTGACCGGCTCGCCCTTCTGCTTGCGCGCAGCGATCGCCTCGATGATGGCGAGACCGTTCTCGCCGATGGCGCGGTTGAGGCCGACATCCTCGTCGGCGATCTCACTGGCCCGCCGATAGGCGGCTGCCGCGCGTTGTTCGGGAGGCAAAGGCCGCAGGAAGCGCCGCATCTCGTCCAGCGCCCAGCGCAGATTGATCGCCGTGGGCCGCGTCTCGTGCAGGGTCTCCCACACGGCGTCGAGCGCTTCATCCGACGGATCGTCGGCCATCTGCATGGCGACGCCGTAGGCAGCGGTGACGCCGATCAGCGGCGCGCCGCGTACCCACATATCGCGGATGGCGGTGGCGATGCCGTCGACCGTGCCGATCGTTTCGATGCGGAAATCATGCGGCAGCCAGCGCTGGTCGATGATCTCGACCGAACGGCCGTCGTCGCTCAGCCAGATGGTGCGATAGTGGCGGTCGCCGACGTTCAAAGGCTGCTCTCCTGTTCGATCAGCGCGGCCAGTTGGTTGACCTCGTCGATGCTGTGGATCTGGCGCCGGTTGACGGCGAGGTGACGGCCGAATTTCAGCGCCTTTGCCTCACAACTGGCGCGCAAATCCTCATCGGCAATGGTCTCGAAATCGGCATTGTGGGCGAGGCCGAGGATGCGCCTGTGCACCTCGATGCCGGCAAAGCCGAGCAAATCGGTCCACATCTGGTGCAGAACATGGTCGAGCGCCTGCTCGGCACCGAGCCTGTCGCCCTGATCCTCGAACAGGCTCCTCTGGTAGAGCATGCCGGTGCGTTCGGTCCGCCATAGATGCGAGAACTCGGCGCGGAACACCGCCCAGGTCTCGGTCGTCACCCCGAGCAGATAGGCGCGCATGGCGTCGCGCTTTCCCTCCTGCTCGTGGCCGCGCTGCGAGAAGAAGGACATCCAGAAATTGGCGAGCAGCATGCCGACATCGAAGGCCATCGGGCCGTAGAAGGCAAACTCCGGATCGATCATCCGGGTTTCGGTGTCAGTGACCATGATCGAGCCGGAATGCAGATCGCCATGCAGCAGCGTTTCGGCATTGGCGGCGAAGATGTGCTTCAGCCGCTGCGCCTCGACCTTCAGGTCACGGTCGGCGCGCAGTTCGGCGACCAGGCCGTCAAGCTGCGGCGAGGTGTGCCGGTTCATCTTGGCGTCGAAATAGGGGTCGGAAAACACCAGGCTTTCGGTGATGTCGCAGAGCTCGACATTGTCGGCGAACAGCGCCAGATCGGCCTTGCGGTCCTTGGCGGCCATGTGCAGGTCGGAGCCGCGAAACAGCGTGCGGGCCATGAACAGGCCGATGTCCCGGGCAATGTTCGGCAGCTGGCGGCCGTCGATCAGGGCGCGGCGCAGGATGATGTGCGGCGGCGCAAGATATTCCATGATGATCAGCGCCTGGCCTTCATCGAAATAATGGATCGCCGGCACCGAGCCTGGCGCGCGCGCCTCTTGCCTGGTCAGCGCGTGATATTCGAAGAAGGAGCGCTTCAACGGCAGCGGCCAGCTGTCGCCGACCAGGCGAACATAGGGCAGGGCCTGCTTGACGACGGCTGCACCATTGGCGCCCTCGGCAATGAACACCAGGTTGAGATTACCGTCGCCGACCTCGCGGACCTTCCAGGCGCCAGTGTCCTTGCCGATCTTCGCGCACAGCGCCTCGTTGCCGCCAAGGCGTGCAGCCAGGGTTTCGACCGATAGTGCTTCGAACGGCAATTTTTCAGTCATCGTCATCCTCCCGCTTATGCGCTCCGAACATAACGGACGCATGGCGGCTGGGCCAAGCTAGGAAGCGATCTGGCAATTGTCAATCGTGTTGACAATTGCCGATGCAGCCCATAGCGTCATGTCAGGGAGGAACGCATGGTCGGTAATGCCGTGTTCCGCGTAGAGGGACTGAGGAAATCCTTTGGCCATAACGAGGTGCTAGGCGGCGTCTCGGTCGAATTGCATGCCGGCGAAGTCACCGTGCTGATGGGCGCCAACGGCGCCGGCAAATCCACCCTCGTCAAGATCATCTCCGGTGTCTACGAACGCGGCGGCGGCACGATGGCGCTCGCCGACCAGGATTTCGCACCGAAAACCCCTGCCGAAGCGATCCGCGCCGGCGTCGTCACCGTGCACCAGAATATCAACGACGGTGTCGTCGCCGATCTCGACGTCGCCACCAACCTGACCCTCGACCGACTGAGCGGCAGCGGTGCGCCGACCCTGTTCAATCCAATGCGCGTGCGGCGGGAGGCCAAGGCGGTTGCCGACCGCATGGGGCTGACCATCGATTTGAAGGCGCGGGTGAGCGATCTTTCGCTGGCCGATCGCCAGATGGTGGCGATTGCCCGCGCGCTGGCGCACAAGCCGAAAGTGCTGATCCTCGACGAGCCGACCTCATCGCTCTCCAGCGCCGAGGCTGATCGGCTGTTTGCGCTGATCGACAGGCTGCGCGAGCAGGGCGTGGCGATCCTCTACATCTCGCATCGCATGTCGGACATCAGGCGGTTGGCTGATCGCATCATCTCGATGCGAGACGGGATCATCTCGGGCATTTTCGACAAGAAACCGCTCGACTATGAGGGCGCGGTCAATGCCATGCTCGGCCGCAAGATCCATCTCGACCAGATCGTCGTCAGGAATTCGGCCAAGGCCGTCCTCAAGATAGAAGGTCTGCGCATTGCACACGGCGCTCGGCCGATTTCGCTGACGCTCGGCGACGGCGAGGTCGTTGCCATCACCGGCCTCGTCGGCGTCGGCAAGACGGCGCTTGCCGAGACGCTGTTTGGCGTGCGCCAGCCGCTCGCCGGTACAATGACGCTGAACGGCAGGCCTTATGCGCCTGAAACAGCCGGCGAGGCGATCGCCGCCGGCGTGTTCCTCGTCGCCAAGGACCGCGGCGAGAACGGCATCGTCCAAAGCTTCAACATCCAGGAAAATATCAGCCTGCCGTTTCACAAGCGCATGTCGCGCTTCGGCATCCTGAGGCGCCGCCTCGAACGCACCACGGCACGCCGGCAGATCGAGGAGCTGAGCATCGTCTGCCGTTCCGAGAAGGACGAAATGTCGGAGCTGTCCGGCGGCAACCAGCAGAAGGTGATGGTCGCCCGCTGGATGGCGCAGGAGGCAAGACTGTTCATTCTGGATGAGCCGTTTCAGGGCGTTGATATCTCGGCCCGGCGCGACATTGCCGCCAAGCTCAGGGCCAGTGCCAACGGCCGCGCCACGCTGCTGTTCGTCACCGAGCTCGATGAGGCGCTGGAGACCGCTGATCGCATCCTGGTCATGTCGGAACAGACCATCGTCGGCGAGCACCGCAATGCCGATGTCGATCTCGACCGCCTGTTGGCCGAGGTCGCCGGCGGGCCGCTGCACAGTGCGGCCTGAGCGTGGGCGATAGGAATTGGAATGGAGAGAGCATGGGTTCGGGTTGGGTAAAGACGGCAGCAGCGCGCGGGAGCGCCGGATGACATTGCGCGACCACGCCATCCGCTACGGGTTCATCGTGCTCTTGTTCGGGCTCGTCGCCTATTTCTCGATCGCCGCCGACGGTTTCGTTTCGCCGCAAAGTGCCGTTTTCATCTTCCAGTCAGTCGCCATCACCGGCGTGCTGGCGCTCGGCGTCACCGCCACGCTGGTCGTCGGCGGCTTTGATCTGTCGATCGGATCGGTCGCTACATCAGCCATGATGGCGGCCGCCTATGTGATGGTGGTGCTGGAACAGAACGCCCTTGTCGCGGTCGTCGTCTGCCTGCTGATCGGCGCCGTTGTCGGCCTGATCAATGGCTGGCTGATCGTCTACATGCGCGTGCCCGATCTGCTGGCGACGCTCGGCATGATGTTCCTGCTGGTCGGCCTGCAGCGCATTCCGACAGAAGGCCGCTCGATCGCCACCGGCATGACCATGCCGGACGGTTCGGTCGCCAACGGCAAATTCTCCGACGCCTTCCTGGCGCTCGGCCGCCACCGCTTCGACTTCTTCATCCCGAACCTCATTCCGGTGTCGGTAGTCGTGCTGCTCGTGCTCGCCGTGCTGATCTGGTTCTTTCTCGAATACACCCGCTTCGGGCGCATGATGTATGCCGTAGGCAGCAATGAGCGCGCCGCCGAACTCGCCGGTGCGCCTGTCAAGGCATACAAGATCTGGGCCTACGTTATTTCAGGAGTTTTTGCCTCGATCGGCGGTATTTTGCTCGCTGCCCGGCTTGGACGCGGCGACATCGCCTCGGGTAATAATCTGCTACTCGATGCGGTCGCCGCGGCACTGATCGGCTACGCGGTGCTAGGTGCCGCCAAGCCGAACGCCTTCGGCACTGCCATCGGTGCGCTGTTCGTCGGCATCTTGCTGCAAGGCCTGACGATGATGAACGCGCCTTACTACACGCAGGATTTCGTCAAGGGCGTGGTTCTGGTCGTCGCCCTTGTCTTCACCTTTGCGCTTTCGGGCAGGGGCAGGAGGTAGCTTTCGACCGGAACAGGATTTTCGAGTTCAACAAGAGTGGAGGAAAACAAAGTGAGCATTACAAGAAGACTTCTGGGGAAGGTGGCGCTCGGATTGGCCGGCGCAACCATGCTGATGCAGGTCCCGGCTTTTGCCGCGGACAAGCCGGCGCCTTTCGACAAGCCTGGCGTCAAGATCGCGCTGGTGCGTTATCTCTCGACCGGTGACTTCTTCCAGGCCTATCTCTCGGGCGTCGAGGCACAGTCGAAGGCGCTCGGCATCGACCTGCGCGTCCTCGACAGCCGCCAGGATGCCGCCCTTCAGTCCGACATGGTCGATCAGGCCATCGCGCTCGGCGTGCAGGGCATCATCATCCAGCACGGCCTGACGGAATCGATGAAGGACGCCGCCCAGCGTGCGGTCGACGCCGGCATCAAGGTGGTGGCGTTCGACGTCAATGTCGAAAATCCCAAGATCCCGCAGGTCGAGCAATCCGACCGCGACCTGGCGCGCCTCGCGCTCGAGCAGGCGGTCAAGGACAATGGCGAAAGCTGGAATGCCGGCTATGTCTATGTCGCCGGCATCGCGCCGCTCGACCGCCGCAACGAGACCTGGGTCGACGTCAAGAAGAAGTATGCCGGCATCAAGGAAGTCGCGATGTTCGGCACGCTCGACAATCCGATTGCCAACTCCGTCGCCAACCAGGCGCGTTCGGTGCTGACGGCGCATCCCGACATCAAGGTGATGTTCGCTCCCTATGACGAATTCGCCAAGGGCGTGAAGATCGCTGTCGACGAAGCAGGCTTGAACAAGGGCATCAAGATCTATTCGGCTGACATTTCGACCTCAGATATTGCTGCGATGCGTGAGCCCGACAGCGCCTGGGCCGCGACCGCCGCGACCAATCCGGCCGTCGTCGGCCAGGTCTCGGTGCGTGCTCTGGCGCAGCTGCTGGCCGGCGAAGATCCCGGCCACAACGTCGTCGTGCCGCCGACGCTGATCACCCAGAAGGACCTCATCGACAAGGACATCAAGAACATGGAGGACCTGTCGGCCAAGCTGCCGCAGTTCGCCCACGCCGATGTCGCGATGCCGGCCTGGATGCCCAACCCGAACGCCAAGTAACTTTCGCTGTCGAAGGCCGCCTGCAGCCGCTTGCTGCAGGCGGCCTTTTGCCGAATATCTGCAGCCGGCTCACAGGTTCCGGGCCAAGATTCGGTGCGTAAATGGAAGCACAGGCGGCAATCGAGAAAAACCTGTCCGGCGCCGTCGCTGGAACATTGTTTCGATGCCCGCACGCTACCACCGGCGTGGTGGTGCTGGGTGGATCGAGTGGTCGCGTCGATGTCGGGCGCGCACGGCTCTTTGCAAACCAGGGTTTGTCGGCCCTTGCCCTGCAATGGTTCGGCGGTGAGGGCCAGGCTCCCGGAATATGCGAAATTCCCCTCGAAACCTTCTTTGCGGCAACCGACTATCTCATTGGAACGGGATGCCGCCGCATAGTCTATGTCGGCACATCCAAGGGTGCCGAGGCATCACTCCTTGCGGCCGTCCATGACCAGCGCATCAACGCTGTGGTCGCCATCAGCCCCTCATCGGTGGTTTGGGGAAATATCGGTGCGGGCCGGGATGGCGTCAGCTGGCCTGAGCGGTCCTCATGGTCGCTCGACGGTATCCCCCTGCCATTCGTGCCGACAGATCCGGATTGGGTACCCAAGCTCGTGGATGGTCTGGTGTCTTACAGCGGATTATTCGAACGCAGCTTGAAAACCTTCAAGCGGGAGGCGAATGCCGCGACCATCCCGGTGGAAAAGATATCGGCCGAGATTGTGCTTGTCGCGGGTGGCGACGATGCGCTGTGGCCCTCCCTATGGTTTGCGGAAGAGATTGTCCGGCGGCGCGGCAAAGCCGGCAAGATCACCCACCTCGTTTCATCGCCGGATGCGGGGCACCGAATTCTCTTACCGGGGGAGATCACGCCGCGCTCGGTGTCGCATGAGCATGGCGGCAGTGACGAGGCTGATTCGAGGCTGGGAACCAGGGCCTGGAAACACATCCTAGAGTTGCTGTAGCACGCGTTTCGCGGCGGCTGAAGAATGCTGGTCGTTCCAGAAGTCGAGCACAGTCGAGATTATTGCCTCTGGCGCGTCTTCCTGAACGAGATGTTTGGCATTTGGAACCGTGATGAACGGCGCACCGGGGATGCGGCGCGCGAGTTCTCGCCCGTCGTCGAGCGGAATCCACTCGTCGTCTTCACCCCACAGGATCGTCACAGGGCAACGTATCTCGCCATATCGCCACTCGACCTCTCGACTGTACTTGTCGTCCATCTGTGCGATCTGACGCCAAAAAGCCTTCTGTCCTTCGTCTCCAAGCCATGGCTGCAGATAGAGCTGCATTTCGTCCGCGCGCAATGCGTTCGCGACAGCGCCGCCGATATAGGCGCGAAGCATGGCTTCATGGATATAGGCCGGCAGACTGGCAAACGCTTTCTCGTTTTCTTTTGCCGCTTGAACCAAGGGCGATCCCTGAGGGCTGATCGCGACCGGATCGATCAGCACCAGTGAGCGATAATCGAGCCTGTTGAGAAGGTGGCCACGCAACGCGACGGAGCCGCCGAAGTCATGCGCCACAATGTCGGGCAGCTCCAGCTCCCAGTGAGCGTAGAGCGCCGCGAACAGCTGGTTTTGAATGCCGCGCGACACGTCCGCGTCGGGCTTGGCGGATTGCCCGTAGCCGAGCATGTCGAAATAGTAGATCCGGCGCCGTTGCCCGAGCCAAGCTGCAATCCGCCGCCATTCCACCGACGAGAACGGGGTGCCATGAAGCAAGACCGCCGGCGGGCCGTCGCCGATCGTTCCCCATGCGATCGGGTGACCCGAAAAAATAAAGCGTTCGGGCAGGGACCAGTTTTCGGCTGGCATGAGGGAACTCCTCGAGAAGGCAAAAATTTGGCTGCTTGACCTTGCTCGATCTCAATGGCCGGTCGGGTCGAAAGTTCCCAACCGCCCTTTCTCCAGCGCGTTTCCGGGCAATAAGCTCAAGTTTCGGAGTTGCACCGCACCTTTTCGTCTAACGGATCTCTACATCAGCGCAGCGCTGCCGCGATATTGCCGCCATCGACCGTCGTCACATCGGCGGTGGTGCGGTCGGCCAGCGCGTGATGCAGGAAGGCCTGCGCCACGTCCTGCGCCGTCACTTCCTGGCCGAGCAGATTGCCGGACATGTAGTCCTTCTCCGACACGCCGCGCGCGCCTGAGCGGCTGGTAATCATGGCGTCGGTCAGAAGCCCTGAGCGGATGCGGTCGGCGTTGACGGCGTTGGAGCGGATGCCATGCGCGCCATAGTCGAGCGCGTATTGCCGGGACAGGAACAGCGTCGCTGCTTTCGGCACGCCATAGGCGCCGAACTTCGGACCTGGATTGACCGCCTGCTTGGAGGTGTTGAACAAAAGCACGCCGCCTGTGCCCTGCTCGAGCATGATGCGCACGGCATTCTGCGCCACCGACTGATGGGCGAAGAAATTGAGTTCGAAACTCTTGCGCAGGAGTGCGTCATCGAGCTCACCGATGCGGCCTTCCCAGGCCGCGCCGGCATTGGAAACCATGATGTCGACACCGCCGAACACGGCGACGGCTCTGTCGAAGGCGGCACGCACCTGCGCCGGGTCGGTGATGTCGGCTGCGACGCCGATCGAGTTGTTGCCGGCCTTCTTCGCCGCGTCGGCAGCCTTTTCGGCGTCGAGATCGACGACGACGGCATGGGCGCCATTGTCGGCGAACAATTTGGCTGTCGCTGCGCCGATCGCGCCGGCGCCGCCGGTGATCAGCACCACCTGGCCAGTCAGTGGCTTCGGCTTGTTGGACGCGAGCTTGGCCTGTTCCAGCGACCAGTATTCCAGCGGGAACAGATCGGCCTTGGAGAGCGGGTGGAAACGGCCGACCGCCTCGGCGCCGCGCACCGCCTCGATCCACATCTCGCCGACATCCGAGGCGATCTTCGCGTCCTTCAGCGTGCGGCCGTGGCCGAACATGCCGAGGCCGGGCACCAGCGTCAGCCGCGGCATCTGGTCGAGCATGGTGCGCTTGACGTCGTCGAGCGAATCATTGGTTTCGAAATAGGCGCGATAATCATTGGCGAACGCGTCGACATGGCTCTTGATCACCGCCTTGTAGTCGCCGGCCTTGTCCGCATCGGGCGCCGGCAGCGCCATCGGCCCGGTCTTGATGCGGATCGACAGATCGGGTGTCGACACGCCGCGTCCGGCATAATCGGCAATCTCGGATGAATTGATGAAATCGACGATTGCCGGCGAAGTGCGGAAGTCAGAGATCATGCGGTCGAAGCGGCCTTCGCCGCGCGCTACCGCCACCGCTCCGCGCAGCATCGGCGCAATGGACGCCGGTGTCGCGAGCTTTGCCGGCAAGACTGCCTTTGCCGCCTTCGGCTTGCCGCTTGCGGCAATGAAGTCCTCGGCGACATTCACATAGTGGATCATCCGGTCGTAGGCCTGTTTGGCGTCGTCGCCGAAGGTGAAGATGCCGTGCTTGTCGAGGATCAACCCTTCGACATCAGGGTCGGCATCGAAGATGTCGGCCGCCGCCTTGGCGAGGTCGAAGCCGGGCATGATATAAGGCACGTAACCCATCTTGCTGCCGAAAACCGTCTTCACCAGCGGCTTGGAGTCCTCCTGGTCGACGATGGCGAGGATGGCGGTCGAGTGCGTGTGGTCGACGAATTTGTGCGGCAGGAAGGCATGCAGCAGCGTCTCGACCGAGGGGTTGGGCGAGGATGGATCGATGAGGTTGACGCGTTGCAGCGCGACCATGTCCTCGTCGGCCAGTCTGTTCAGCGCGCGCGCCTTGAGCAGCGGCTTGAGCTTGACCGCCGGCAGGCCCTGCGGCTCGATGACGCCCATGTCCCAGCCGCTGCCCTTGACGCACAGCACGTCCCACTGGTCGCCGACGAGATCGGTGGCCGTCGTCTTGCAGGAGGTGTTGCCGCCGCCATGCAGAACCAGCCGCGGTTCGCCGCCGAGCAGCCGGGTCGTGTAGACGCGCAGCGCCAGGTCGCGGCCGACACCCTTTTTCGCGTAGTCGCCGACGAGTTTTTCGGCTGCTTCGTCATTCCACAAGTTCTTCATGTTCGCTTCGTCCGGTTGCTGTCTTTGTTGGTGAAACAGGATTGCCGCGACGCTTTGATGACAATGCGCCGGCAGCGGAGAGGAGGATTTCTAGGAGGCCTTTTCTATGGTGGCAGCCGCATGGTCCAGGAGCCGCTGCGCCATGTGCGCGCCGACCACCAGATGCGTGCAAAGGCCGCCCGCGATCGCCGCGAGCAGCGGTTCGAACTTGCTGTCCTCCTGCACCACCACCAAACGCCTGGCGATGGCGCGCAGCGAGGCAAGCTCGGCGGAGATCACCCGCCTGTTATAACTGCAGTCGAGCACCTTGCCCTCGGCGTCTATGATCTGCCCGGCAATCACGCCGGCAGCGCCTTGGCTGCGCAGATCCGCCATTTCACTGGGCGTCAGCGCGCCGCATTTGACCAGATGGCTGTCGGCGTCGACCGCGCCGACCGAGTATAATGCCAGGTCGCATTCGCTGACACCCGACAATTGTTCCCGGATCACCGGCTCGGCACGCAGCGCCCGCGCGAGTTCTTCCGTCGACAGCACCAGCGGCGCGTAGAAATTGAGCCCCTTGGCGTTGAGCCGCCGCGCGATCTCCATGGTGCATTGGTCGGGCCGATAGGAATAGGGTGCGCCGAGATTGCCGCAGAGCTGCACCACAGTGACGTCCTGCAGATCGGCATAGGACATGACGTCGGCGATCATGTAGACGGTTCGGCCCCAGGCAACGCCGATGCGGTCGCCCTTCTTGACCAGTTCGAGAAAGACACTCGCCGCCAGCACGGCGATTTCCGTCGACGGGTCGGCAATATGATCATTCTCCGGTGCGATCCAGACGGCGTCGAGGCTCAACGCATCCTCGAGCTTGCGCGCCAGCACGTCGTCGGTGAAAAGCTGGGTCGAAGTCGAGATGTTGACGATGCCGGTCTCGCGAGCCTTGCGCAGGTACATGGCGACTGAGGCACGGGAAATGTTAAGCTGGCTCGCCACCTGGTCCTGCCGCAGGCCATGGGCATAGTAGAGCCAGGCGGCCTTGTGGATGAGTTGTTCTGCCGGTCGGATCGCCATGCCGTCTCCTCGGCTGACATTATTCACGGCTCTCGACAAAAGTCAAACTGGGCAGAGGTATGCGATGCTCCCGCTTACGCCGAATCTGGTTCATCATTGCGCCGAATGCGCTCTGTCGTGGCATCGTTTGTGGTGACGCGGCCCGAGCCTGTGATTAGAACGTCTGAAAGAAAACCGCGGGGGAGCATGGGATGGGCAGTCCTTACGAACAGGATCTCGACAAGAACGCGGCCAACCATCAGCCGTTGACGCCGCTCACCTATCTGGAGCGCGCGGCCAAGACCTATCCCGACCATATCGCCATCATCCATGGCCGCCAGCGCATCGACTATCGCACCTTCTGGCAGCGGTCGCTGAAGCTTGCCTCGGCGCTCGACAGGCGCGGCATCGGCAAGGGCGACACCGTCACCGTCATGCTGTCAAACACGCCGCCGATGCTGGAGGCGCATTTCGGTGTGCCGATGACCAAGGCGGTGCTGCATTCGCTCAACACCCGCCTCGATGCCGCGGTCATCGCCTTCCAGCTCGATCATGCCGAGACCAAGGTGCTGATCGTCGACCGCGAATTCTCCGGCGTCGTCAGACAGGCCCTGGAACTGGCCAAGGTCAAGCCGCTGGTCATCGACTATGACGATCCCGAATACGCCGCCGACGCGCCGTACCCGAAGGGTGAGCGCATCGGTTCGCTCGACTATGAGGACTTCATCGCCGGGGGCGCCGCGGACTTCGCCTGGTCGATGCCCGACGATGAGTGGGACGCGATCTCGCTGAACTATACCTCCGGAACGACAGGCAATCCGAAGGGCGTCGTCTACCACCATCGCGGTGCCGCGCTGATGGCCTACACCAACACCATTCATGCCGGCATGGCCAAGCACGCTATCTATCTCTGGACGCTGCCGATGTTCCACTGCAATGGCTGGTGCTTTCCGTGGACGCTCGCAGTCCAGGCCGGCACCCATGTCTGCCTGCGCTGGGTGCGGCCGAAGCCGGTCTACGATGCGATCGCCGATCAGGGCGTCACCCATCTGTGCGGCGCGCCGGTCGTCATGTCGGTGCTGATCAATGCCAGGGACGAGGACAAGCGCGTATTTCCGCAGACGGTCACTTTCAACACCGCCGCAGCACCCCCGCCGGAAGCGGTGCTATCGGGGATGGCGGATGCCGGATTTGCCGTCACCCATCTCTACGGCCTGACGGAGACCTATGGCCCGGCGGTCGTCAACGAATGGCATGGCGCCTGGGATGATCTCGAAAAGGGCGAGCGCAGCGCCAGGAAGGCGCGGCAGGGCGTGCGCTATGCAGCGCTCGAAGGCCTGACAGTCATGGACCCCGAGACGATGCGGACGACACCGGCCGATGGCGAGACCATCGGCGAGGTCATGTTCCGCGGCAACATCGTCATGAAGGGCTACCTGAAAAACCGCAAGGCGAGCGACGAAGCCTTCGCCGGCGGCTGGTTCCATTCCGGCGATCTCGGCGTCATGCACCCCGATGGCTACATCCAGCTCAAGGACCGCTCCAAGGACATCATCATCTCCGGTGGCGAGAACATTTCCTCTATCGAGGTCGAGGACGCGCTCTACAAGCACCCGTCGGTTGCCTCTTGCGGCGTCGTCGCCAGGCCCGACGACAAATGGGGCGAGGTGCCTGTCGCCTATGTCGAGCTGAAGCCCGGCAAGATCGCGACCGAAGCCGAGATCATCGATCACTGCCGCGCGCTGCTTGCCCGGTTCAAGGTGCCGAAGGCGGTCATCTTCGCCGAAATCCCGAAGACCTCGACCGGCAAGATCCAGAAATTCCGGTTGCGCGAGATGGCAAAGGACCTGACTTCGTCATCCTAGGGTGGAGCAGTCGCGAAGCGACGTCGCGGAAACCCTAGGATCCATGCCGTGACCTCTCAGCCATGCTCCAACGTCGAGGATGACAGGGCGCGCTTACCAGCGTAACTTCTTGATCCGCCACACTCTTCAGCAGACGTCGCGGCATGGATCCTAGGGTCTGCGCCGCGTCGCTTCGCTTCGCTCCTTGCTTCGCCCTAGGATGACGAATTCATCAGGGCCAGCCGCTAATAGCGATCGTCGATTCCACCTTCTCACTGTCACCATCTGTCACCATCTGTCACCATTCGTACGCGTACATCGAATCCGCGTTGACAGGCCGCTCTTTTCAATTTACGAGTGACGAAAATCGAAATTCGTCACTCGTAAATTGACAGAGGATCATGTCCGAAGCCGCCACCATAGTCGCCGAAGCCGCCCGACAGGAAAATGTAACGCGCATTCTCGATTGCGCCGAGCGCCTGTTCCGGCATTATGGCTACGGCAAGACCAATGTCGCCGACATCGCGCGTGAACTCGGCATGTCGCCCGCCAACATCTATCGTTTCTTCGCCTCCAAGGTCGAAATCCACCAGGCCGTCTGCGGCCGGATGCTCGGTGCCAGCTACAAGATGGCCTACGAGATTTCGCGCCTGCCGATCAGCGCCGAGGAGCGGCTCCGGCGTTACGTGCATGCGCAATACAAGATGACGATGGAGGTCATGCTCGACGACCAAAAGGTCCACGAGATGGTCATCGTCGCCCTCGAACGGGATTGGGGTGTGATCGACAAGCATGTCGACAGCATCCACGACCTGTTTGCGGAAATCATTCGTGACGGCATCGAGGCCGGTGAGTTCAGAAAACAGGATCCGGTGATCGCGTCTCGCTGTTTCGGCGCCGCGACCGTCATCCTGTGTCATCCGCAGATGGTGGCGCAATGCCTTGCCAAGACCAACCGGGCAATGCCTGACGACCTCATCGACTATGCAATCAAGGCTTTGAAGTAGCCGCCGCCCGCCGGGCGCCGGTTCAACGATTCATCTCCATTTCGGGAGTACGCGCGTGTCTTCGTTCAGTTCAATCATCGGCAGGCTGCCGGCTGTGGGCCCGGTGCTGCTTGTCACCGCCACTCTCGGGCTTGCCGGCTGCAGCCAGGAAAAAGCCGAAGTCAAGGATATCATCCGTCCGGTCAAGGTTGTCGAGATCGCGAAGGTGCATGACACCCGCATGCTCTCCTATTCCGGATCGGTGCGGGCCCGCACCGAGAGCGCTCTGGCGTTCCGCGTCAATGGCAAGATCACCGAGCGCCTCGTCGATATCGGCCAGCATGTGGCCTCGGGCGATGTGCTCGCCCGCATCGATCCCATTGACTACGACCTTTCGGTCAAGAGCGCGCAGGCAGCGCTCGATGCCGCCGAGCGGCAGGTCGAGACCGTAGAGCTTGCCCGCAAGCGTGCCGAGCAGCTTTTTGCCAAGAATTTTGCCCCGAAATCACAGCTCGAACAGGCGACCTTGACCTATGACCAAGCGGTCGCCACGCGTGATTCCGCCCTTTCGACACTTGCTCAGGCGAAGAACCAGGTCGGTTATACCGATCTCAAGGCCGACAGGGATGGCATCGTCACCACCGTCAGCGCCGACGTCGGCCAGGTGGTCGGTTCCGGCACGCCGGTTGTTACTGTCGCTGTCGACGGCGAAAAGGAAGTGCTGATCGCCGTTCCCGAAATGGAAATCGCCGAATTCAAGCCGGGCAAGGCCGTCAAGGCGGGCTTCTGGTCCGACGATGCGCTGGCGCTCGATGGCAAGGTCCGCGAAGTCGCCGGCAGCGCCGATCCGCAGTCACGCACCTTTGCCGTCCGCGTCAGCCTGCCCAACGATCCGCGTGTGCTGCTCGGCATGACCGCCAGCATCGAAGCCTCGGCGGCCAATGAGCGGCAGCTGGTCTCGATCCCGCTGAGCGCACTGGCCGAGCAAGGCACGCAATCGATCGTCTGGACCGTCAATCGTGGCGCCGACACCGTTCATGCCCGTCCGATCAAGGTCGCCGAATTCGCCGCCGATGGGGTGCGTGTCGCAGAGGGTTTGAACCCCGGCGATGTCGTGGTCGCCGCCGGCACGCAATTCATGACCGAAAACCTGAAGGTGAAGCTCGCCGGTGAGACGGCGCTGCAATCGGCATCCGCGGCAGACGGCGACGCCAAGCAGGTGCGCTGACGACAGACAACCGGCTGCGCGTTCCCGCAGTCGCTGGTTTCCGGGCGGCAGGCGCCCGACCGAGACGCTCGATTGATGTAACCCCCACATCGATTTCGCGTCCCACCGCGATGAGCGTTTCTCCTCTCGGAGAGCCTTGCCGCCCGGAAGCCACTACGAACCCTCGATTTTGTTGCGCTAGATAGATGGACCAGCGTCGATGACCAATTCCACGGAAGAGAAGCGGCCCTTCAACCTGTCGCGCTGGGCAATCGGCCATCCCGCCATTGCGCGGTTCCTGTTCGGCCTGATCATCATTTCCGGCGCGCTCGGCCTGATGCGTATGGGCCAGAAGGAAGATCCCGATTTCACCTTCCGGATCATGGTCGTCCAGGCGATCTGGCCGGGCTCCTCGATCAAGGAGATGGAAGACCAGGTCGTCAACAAGATCGAACGCAAGCTGCAGGAAACGCCGCATCTCGATTTCGTGCGCTCCTTCACCCGCGCCGGCAGCGCCATCATCACTGTGCAGATCAAGGGCGACACCAACACCGCCGAGGTGACGGACGCTTTCTACCAGGTGCGCAAGAAGGTCGGTGACATTGCCGGTGACTTGCCGCAAGGTCTGCTCGGCCCCTATTTCAACGACGAGTTCGGCGACACCTTCATCACGCTGCATTCGATCAGCGGCGATGGCTTCAGCTATCCCGAGCTGAAGAAGTTCGCCATCCAGGCGCGCGACATGCTTTTGACGACGCCCGGCGTCGAGAAGGCCGTCATCATCGGCGACCAGCCGGAAAAGCTCTATATCGACGTCTCGTCCAAGGCCCTGGCCGAACGCGGCCTGACGCTGACCGATCTGCAGAATGCGATCAAGGGACAGAACAATGTCGACCCGGCCGGCTCCGTCGATACCGGCACCAACTCGGTACGCATCTCCGTCGAGGGCGATGTCGGCAAGGTCGAGGATATCCGGAACCTGCGCCTGCGCGCCGGCGGACAGGTCACAAGGCTGGGCGACATCGCCACGGTGACCTCGGGGCTGGAAGATCCGTTCCAGCGCAAATACCGCTTCAACGGTCACGACAGCGTGCAGTTGGGCGTCGTCATGGCCAAGGGCTTCAAGGTTACCGACGTCGGCAAGGATGTCGAGGCCACCTACAAGCGCTTCGAAGAGGCGCTGCCCTACGGCGTTGCGGTCGACCAGATCTCCGACCAGCCCGGCGTCGTCACCGATGCGGTGGCCGAGTTCATGCATGCGCTTGGCGAAGCGCTGCTGATCGTGCTCGTCGTCTCGTTCCTGTCGATAGGCTGGCGTTCCGGCCTGGTCATCGCCATTGCCATCCCGCTGGTGCTGGCTGCGACCTTCGCCATCATGTACGAACTCGGCATCGACCTGCAGCGCATCTCGCTCGGCGCGCTGATCATCGCGCTCGGTCTTCTGGTCGACGACGCGATGATCGTCGTCGAGATGATGGAGCGCAAACTGGAGGAGGGGATGGTCAAGGTCGAGGCGGCGAGCTTCGCCTATGCCTCGACCGCCTTCCCGATGCTGACCGGCACGCTGATCACCACGGCCGGCTTCATTCCGGTCGGCTTCGCGGCCTCGACCGCCGGCGAATATGTCCGCACCCTGTTCTATGTCGTCGGCATCGCGCTGATCGTCTCCTGGTTCGTCGCGGTCTATTTCACGCCATGGCTCGGCAACATGATCCTCAAGCAGCGCAAGCATGCCGGCAGCCATCACGATGTCTTCGACACACGTTTCTACCGCCGGCTTCGTGCTACCGTCAGCTGGGCCGTGCGCCATCGCATCATCGTCCTGGTGATGACGCTGGTCACCTTCGGCACCAGCCTGTGGGCTTTCCAGTTCATTCCGCAGAACTTCTTCCCGCAATCGTCGCGGCCGGAAATCCTTGTCGACCTTTGGCTGCCGGAAGGCACCAGCATCAAGGAAGTCGAGGCGCAGGCCAAGGCGCTCGAAACCAAGATGATGGACGACAAGGACAAGCGTTTCATCGCCACCTATATCGGCGAAGGCGCGCCGCGCTTCTTCCTGCCGCTCGACCAGCAGCTGAGCAACCCCAACTTCGCCCAGCTGCTCGTCATGGCTAATGACGAACCGGCCCGCGAACGGCTGATCGTCAAGTTGCGCACCGTCCTGGCGCAAGACTTCCCATCCATCCGTGCCAAAGTCGATCGTCTGTTCCTCGGCCCGCCGACCGGCTGGCCGGTGCAGATGCGCGTCATGGGGCCGGATCGCCAGGAGGTGCGCCGCATCGCCGACCAGGTGAAGGCGAAGTTCCGCGAGGATCCGCTGCTTGGCGCCGTGCATGATGACTGGCTGGAGCCGGTTCCGGCGATGAAGCTGGTCATCGACCAGGATCGTGCCCGCGCACTCGGCGTCACCTCGCAGCGCATCCGCCAGATGCTGCAGGCGGCGATGTCCGGCGCGCCGCTCGATGACTTCCGCGACGGCGAGGAGACGGTGTCCATCGTCGCCCGCGAGCCGGATGCCAGCCGCAGCCTGCTGTCCTCGGTCGACTCGGTCTATATCCCGACCGACTTCGGTGGCTTCGTGCCGCTGTCGCAGGTTGCCAAGGTGGTGCCGGTGCTGGAGCAAGGCATCGAGTGGCGCCGCGACCGTCTGCCGACCATCAGTGTGCGGGCAACGCTGCCCGACGGCGTGCAGTCCAATGACGTCGTCACCAAACTGTACAAGGATATGCAGGGCCTGCGTGACGGATTGGCGCCCGGCTACAAGGTCGAGATCCAGGGCGGTGCGGAGGATTCGGCGGAAAGCCAAGCTTCGATCGCCGCCAAGGCGCCGATCATGCTGGCCGTCATCGTCGTGCTTTTGATGATCCAGCTGCAGAACTTCGGCAAGGCGATGCTGGTGCTGGCGACCGGTCCGCTTGGCATTATCGGTGCTGCCGCGGCACTCTTGATCAGCGGCGCGCCGTTCGGCTTCGTCGCCATTCTCGGCGTCATCGCGCTGCTCGGCATCATCATGCGCAACTCGATCATCCTGGTCGACCAGATCGACCAGGACATCGCCGCGGGCATGGACCGCTACGAGGCGATCATCGGTTCGGCCGTTCGCCGTTTCCGGCCGATCACGCTGACGGCGCTGACGGCGGTACTGGCGCTGATCCCGATCTCGCGCGGCGTCTTCTGGGGTCCGCTTGCCTACGCCATGATGGGCGGCATCCTGGTTGCCACGGTGCTGACCATCCTGGTCCTGCCGGCCGGTTACGCCCTGTTCTTCGGCCGGGAGCCGAAGAAGCGCGGGGCGGAGGGCCGGACGGACGATCTGGAACTGAGCCAGGAAGCCGAAAAGCCGCAATTGGCGCTGGCCGCCGAATAGATCGATCACGCCAGTCGAAAAGGATCGGGCGCGCCGAAGCGCGCCCGATCCTTTTCACTTTTACGAGGTCAGATGACGAAGAACCAGTTGGCGAGCAGCATCACCACCACGCCGGCGACCAGCGTCAGATAAGGCAGCATGCCCGCCTTTTTGACCGAGAGGTCGGCCCCCGTCATGCCGAGATCGGCCAGCATGTGGTCGGGGAACTTGCCCTTGTCCTGGATATAGTGGCGGAAGCAGAACACCGGGATGATCAGGGCCGCGGTGATCAGGCCGGCCCACAGCGCCATCGGGTTCCACACCTTGGCGCCGGCGCCCATGAAGATCATGTTGACATAGGCGAAGATCGCGCCGACGCCGAGCAACCAGCTCGGTGCTTTCCAGGGCCGGGCGATATGGCCGTTGTCGATGCGGTGGATCCAGCCGGCGTTGAGGTTGAGGAAGTTGAAGATGATATAGCCGCAGTTCGACACGGCGAGGATGAAGAAGAAGCTCGTCGCGTCGGCAGAGGCGATGGCCAGCACGATCAGGTTGAAGACGAGATCGGTCCACATTGCCCGCGTCGGCGCGCCATGTTCGTTGACATGGCTGAGATAGCGCGGCAGCCAGCCATCGACCGAGCCCTGGTAGAGCGTGCGCGAAGAGCCTGCCATGGCGGTCATGATGCACAGAACCAGAGCCAGGATCATCAGCATCACCAAGAGGCTGTGGATCAGTGCGCCGCCGCCGACCATGCCGGCCAGCGCGTCGGCGACACCGGAGCCGTCGACGATCGGTGTCGCCAGCATGCCGTTGAGGCCAAGCACGCCCTGGAAGGTGAACGGCACCAGGATGAACAGCAGCATGCACAAAAGGCCGGAATAGAAGATCGCCTTGAACGTGTCGGTGCCCGGGTTCTTGAACTCCGAGGTGTAGCAGACGGCGGTCTCGAAACCGTAGGTCGACCAAGCGGCGATGAACATGCCGCCAAGCACCAGCGTCCAGCCGGCAATGTTCCAGGCGCCGGGTTCGGGCGCATAGGCGGCCGCCAGCGGCACCAGCGGCGAGAAATTCGCCCAGTTGATCTGGCCGGTGACGATCGGCACCACGCCGACGATCAGCATCGGAATGATGACCAGCAGGCCGATATATTTCTGCACGTTGGCAGTGCCGAGGATGCCGCGATGCTGGATGGCGAAGATGATCAGCATCAGCACCGCACCGATGAAGAAGGTCGCGTTGAGGGTGAACGAGACCGGCCCCAGCGTGTGGCTGTAGAGCGTCCAGTTGCGGATCACCGGCGTTGCCGCGGCGGTCACCGCCGTGATGGCGTCGGCGGCACTCGTCCCGGCATGCGCGGCGATATAGGCGACGACTTCGGGCGAGGCATCGGTGAACAGCGGCACCGGCGCCAACGCGTTGAGGATATAGGCGGCGGCGATCGAGCAGCCGAGCGATAGCACCGGCGACCAGGCGAACCAGTTGCACCACACCGACAGCGGCGCGATGAACTTGGAATAGCGCAGCCATGCGGTGGCGCCGTAGATCGACGCGCCGCCCGACTTGTTCGGAAACAGGCCGGCGATTTCGGCATAGGTGAAGGATTGCAGGAAGCCCATGATCATGGAGAAGATCCAGATCGCGAAGGCCAGCGTGCCGGTCGTGCCGGCAATGCCGCCGATCGAGAACAGGACGAGGGCAGGCACACCGCTCGCCACCCAGAAGGCGCCGCGCCAGTCGATATTTCGGTGCAACTTGCCTTCGGCAAGCGGCTCCAGGACAGTCACTATCGTGCTCATATGTCTTTGTTCCCCATTTTGATGTTCCCCGTTCGTGACCGCCGCGGCTTCGCGAGGCTTCACCGACGCATGCATTGTTCGACTGCCGGTGTTTCCACTCAGTCGTATTTTTTTCTTAACAGTGAAGATTGATCCGGCGCGCTTTCAGGTCAAGCGAATTGTCGCGCCGTGCACATCACGCTTGCGAAACATGTCAGCTTGACACTGCCGCGGGCGGATTTTTCGGAAAAGGACGAGGGGGCTGGAAATGAAAAACCCGCCGGAGGCGGGTCGCGGCGCGAATCAGCACCATGGACGAATATGTAGCATAGCTGCCCTCAGCAGGTCAAGAAAAAATTCCTATCACGAACTGCCAGCACGGCCTCACTGTCTTGGGAGGAAGGGCGTCAGGAGCGTGGTTTGGTCTTTTGCGGATCGTAGTGGGCGAAGGCGACGACGCGCGCCGGCAGCCGCTTGGCATGGCCGTCGAGCTTGCCGATCTCGACCTCGGTACCGACAGCCGAATGGGTGACGTCGAGCCTGGCCAGCGCGATGGTCTTGTTCAGCATCGGAGAACGCATGCCCGACGTGACCACGCCGATCTGGGCGCGGCCGACATGCACGCAATCGCCATGGCCGACGTCGACATTGGCCTCGATGTCGAGGCCGACCAGCTTCGTCTGCGGGTGCTCCTTGCGGCGGATCAGCGCCTCGCGGCCGATGAAATCGTCGGTCTTGCTCTTCAGCGGCACGGTGAAGCCGATACCCGCCTCGAACGGATCGGTCTGGTCGGAAAATTCGTAGCCGGCGAAGATCAGCCCGGCCTCGATGCGCACCATGTCGAGAGCCTGCAGCCCCATCGGCTTCAGCCCATGCGGCTGGCCGGCTTCCCAGATGGCGTCGAACACTTTTTCGGCGTCGCGCGGATGGCACCAGATCTCGTAGCCGAGCTCGCCGGTATAGCCGGTGCGCGAGACCACGACCGGAATGCCGTTGCCGCCACCAATGCGGGCGACGGCGAAGCGGAACCATTCGAGTTCGTCGATCGATGGCTGCAATGGCGAAGTCCAGATCACTTCTCGCAGGATGTCGCGGCTCTTCGGACCCTGCACGGCGACATTGTGCATCTGGTCGGTCGACGAGCGCACCAGCACGTTGAGACCCAGCTTGGCGGCCGTCTCGCGCAGCCATTCGCCGGACAGATCGTCGCCGCCGACCCAGCGGAAATTGTCCTTGCCGAGCCGCAGCAGGGTGCCGTCGTCGACCATGCCGCCATGCTCGTAGCACATGGCCGAGTAGACCACCTGGCCGACGCCCAGCTTCTTGACGTCGCGGGTCAGCGTGTATTGCAGCAGCGCTTCGGAATCCGGACCGGTAACCTCGAACTTGCGCAGCGGCGACAGGTCCATGATCACCGCGTCCTGCCGGCAGGCCCAGTATTCGGCGATCGGCCCGTCCTTGGCGAAGGAATTGGCCAGCCAATAGCCCCTGTACTCGCCGAAGTTGCGGGTGTGCTTGGCAAAGCTCGAATGAAAAGCTGTCTCGCGGGTCATTTTCGGTTCCGAATCGGGCGTCATGCGTCTGGCGATCGCTCGCGAGAATTTGTGCTGGCCGGAATAGGTCCGCACATGGATGTCGGTCGGGTTCCAGCCATTGGCCGGCGTCGTGTCGTCGGGGCAGGCGGAGGAAACGCAGACGATGTCGGTGAGCGCCCGCAGCAGCACGTAGTCGCCTGCCCGCGACCACGGCTCGTCGGACACCATGACGCCATGCGCGTCGATCGCGGTGTTGAAGAAGAAGTTGATCGCCATCCAGCCGGCGCGGGGCGTGACGCCTTTGTCCAACAACGCGCGATTAAAGTTCTCAGAGCAGTTGGTGTGGCCGGGATAGCCGATGTCGTCGTAATATTTGGCGGCGCAGGCGAGCGCGAAGGCGTCGTGCCGACCGCATGTGTCCTGCACCACCTCGACCAGCGGCTCCATGTCCTGGTCATAGTATTTGGAATGCAGGCCGGGCATCGGGTAGCTCGCACCCATCAGCGTGCGCGTTGTCGTCACGTCGAGCGGATGATCCAGTCCCCTGTCCAGCTTGCGCGCCGAAAAGCACTGGAAGTCGGTGCACTGGCGGCCGTCGACATCGATGATCTGCAGATAGTCACCGGCCTTGACGAAATAGGCCTCCGCCGTCGCCGAATGGACACGCAAATCGAGCACCGGGTCGGCCAGCGGGTCCGCCAACTGCGATTTCGCCGCCGGGCGGATCGTGGCGCGGCGAACGATGGCGGTCAGCGGCGTCGCCGTGTCGTGACCGTCGACCAGCATCGGCCCGCCGGGGGCCGCAATCAGCATTGAGCCGTCACGCGTGACCGTGAATGTTTGTTCTGTACCGGCAGGCGTAGTGGCGCCGAATACCCGCACCGCCTTGGCATGGTCAAGCTGCACCTGCCGGCGCGCGAGCCCGCCCCGCAGCGAGGCGAGACTGTCGTCACCCTCCATGAGCAGTGCCTTGATGCCGGCGGCATTGCTGTTCGATGTTTCACCAAAAATGCCGGAATCGGTCGCGCCGGTCCTGTCCCAGGCCAGCAACTCGCAGGCCTGGCCGCCTTCGACATTGCGCACGGTGACCGTGTCGCCGGCCTCGATGTCGATCAGCACCGCGCCATTGCCCTGGATCGTATAACGCTCCATGCCCGGCGGCAGCGCGATCTGGCCGGGCCTCAGGATGAGGCTTGGCCGGGGCGGTCCGGCAGCAATTGCGGGGTAGGGCGACTGGCTCATTTCAGCCTTGCGGTTCGAGAAACAAGTTTGCCTGTGTGTGAAATTATTTTAGCGGTAAGAATAGCAGTGCGCGTGCGTTTGGCAAGGCGAAGCGCACTTCTTCCCTTCTCCCCCAAGGGAGAAGGTGGGGCGCGCGCAAACGCTATTCGAAATCCTCGGAATGGCTGACCGTAACGCCGTACTCCGCAGCCGAGTCGAGCATCGTATGCCAAAGGCTTTCGGCAAAGGTCGCGAACACCAGGAGGTTGAACACCGCCAGGCCATCCGGCCGATCATTCCCGCGCCAGAGCGTGACGCTGGTGTGGTCCATCGACGTCGCAGCAGCGGCACCAATCGGAAACGAGGCGGCATGCAGGTCGATCGACGACAGCTTGGCGAGCATGGCGCGCGCCTGGATTCCGGAAACGCTGATCAACGCGCGTGCATGCGACTGGTCCGATAGCGAAGCGGGACCGGTGAATGCCGGCGCCAGCGTCCACATCGTGTGCTTGCCACTTTTCGACAGGATCAAGAACTGATCCGGCCCCGACCAGATCAGCGTGGCATCCGGAGTTTGTACCGCCTTCGGCGCATCCGGTGCCGCGATGCCGAAGCGGGTCCTAGTCGCCTTTGCCAGTTCGGCTCCTTTGCCGCGCCGCGCCATCACCTGGATCGGATCAAAATTGCGAACCTCGGTCAGCGAGACGCCAGCCTCGATACCGCGTGCACCATGCGCACCGGTGACAAGCGCTTTTTCAAGCGGACTGCGGGGAGTCCAGGAAAAATCAACCACGCTGACGCCCTCCATCCGGATCGTAGAAGACGGGATTGCAGAGTTCGACATCGTAGTCTTCGCCGCGCAATGGATCATGCGCGTGGACGATCTCGCCGATGCGCTCGCGGCCGCGTTCGACAAGCGCGAGCCCGATCCACTGATCCAACGTCGGCGAGAAGCAGACCGAGGTGACATAGCCCTGGTCGTTGCCGGGGCCGGGCGTCTGACCCTTCGGGATGATGTGCGCGCCAGAGCGCAAGCGGCGGCCCTTGTCGGTCGGCTTGATGCCGACCACGACCTGGCGATCCGGGGCGATCAGTGCCTCGCGTCCGGCCATCACGCGGCCGATGAAATCCTTCTTGGTCGACATCATTTTGCCGAGGCCAAGATCGGCGGCTGTCGTCGTGCCGCTCAGTTCCGGTCCGGCGACGTGACCCTTTTCAACGCGCATGACACCGAGCGCCTCGGTGCCGTAAGGCGTCACGCCGAATGGCGCTCCGGCCAGCATCAAATTGCGCGCCATGGCATCGCCAAAGCGCGCCGGCACCGAAATCTCGAAAGCCATCTCGCCTGAGAACGAGATGCGGAACAGCCTTGCCCTCAGGCCCCCGCGAAGTGCTACTTCGCGCGCGCCCATGAATGGAAAGCCTTCGTTGGAAAGGTCCTCGGTCGGATCGACGATTTCCCTCAGCAGGTCGCGTGTCTTCGGCCCGGCGATCGAGAATTGCGCCCACTGGTCGGAGACGGAAGTGAGCTGCACGTCGAGCTCCGGGAACAGCACCTGGCGGCAGAATTCGAGATGCTGCATCACCAGCCCGGCCTTGGCCGTGGTGGTGGTCAGGAAATAATGGTCCTCGGCCAGCCGCGATGTCGTGCCATCGTCATAGACGATGCCGTCCTCGCGCAGCATCAGCCCATAGCGCGCCTTGCCAACTGCGAGGCTGGAGAAGGTGTTGATGTAGACGCGATCCAGGAAGGCGCCGGCATCGGGGCCGTGCACATCGATCTTGCCGAGCGTCGAGACATCGCAGAAGCCGACGCCACCGCGCACCGCCTTGACCTCGCGGGTCACCGATTCCAGCCAGTCCTTCTCGCCGGCGCGCGGGTACCATTGCGCGCGTTTCCACAGGCCGGTGTCGACGAAGACAGCACCTTGTTCCACGGCCCAGTGGTGCGACGGCGTCAGCCGCGTCGCATGGAACGTCTCGTCGCGGTGATGGCCGGCGAAGGCGCCGATGGCGACCGGCACGTAAGGCGGCCGGTAGATCGTCGTGCCGGTCTCGGGGATCGAACGGCCGCTGACCGCGGCCATGATGGCAAGGCCGGCGACATTCGAGGTCTTGCCCTGGTCGGTGGCCATGCCGAGCGTCGTGTAGCGCTTCAGGTGTTCGACGGATTCAAAGCCTTCGCGTTGCGCCAGTTCGATGTCAGAGGCGGTGACGTCGTGCTGGTAATCGACAAAAGCCTTGCCCTTGCCGGCGACGTGCCAGAGCGGCGTCAGCGAGAATGCCTCGTCGTCGGCGGAAGGCGCGGTACCCACTGTGCCGCCATGTCCCGTGTCACGCGCCGCTGCCGCGCCGGCGGCAAATCCCTGGCTCAGGCAGGCGCCGAGGCCGAAATCGCCATTGGCGGCGCCGGCGGCGACCATGCCGGGAGGCGCGCCGTCGGGCACGAAGGCGGAGATGTCGTCACGCCACGCTGGCCGACCGCGATGGAAGGAGGTCAGCCCGACCGCCGGGTTCCAGCCGCCGGAAACGGCGAGCCCGTCCGCTTCGACCTCGGCGCGCGCGCCGCCGGTGAGCGACACCGCGATTTTCCTGACGCCATCCTTGCCGCCATCGACGCCACTGACGGAACCATGCAGCACCGGGAAGCCGCCCTTGGAGGCCAGCGAACGATGCGCCGGCGACACTTCGGACCGTGCATCGATGACCGCCGCGATCTGTAGGCCGGCACCGAGTGCAGTCTCGACCGTGCGCCAGCCATCCTCATTGTTGGTGAACAGCGCGATGCGTTTGGCCGGTGTCGCCGCATAGCGCGCGACATAGGTGCGCATGGCGGACGCCATCATCACACCGGGCGTGTCGTTGCCGGCAAACACGATCGGCCGTTCGATGGCGCCGGCCGCGACAACGCAACGCTTGGCCACGATCCGCCACAGCCGCTGGCGCACCTGATGCTGAGGCGGCGAGGGCAGGTGGTCGTTGACCCGCTCGATCGCGCCATAGGTACCGCCATCGTAGACGCCGAATAGTGCCGTGCGGGTCATGATGCGGACGTCCGGCATATCAGCCAGTTCAGTCAGCGTCCGCGACAGCCATTCGGCTGCCGGCACACCATCGATCGTGCCGCCATCCGACAGCAGGCGGCCGCCGGGGACAAAATCCTCTTCGCACAGGATGACGCGGGCACCAGCGCGGCCGGCTGCCAATGCCGCGGCCAGACCGGCCGGGCCGGAGCCGGCGATCAGCACATCGCAATGCGCCCATGCCTTGTCGTAGTGGTCCGGATCGGCGACGCCTGCGGCGCGGCCAAGGCCGGCGGCGCGACGGATCGCCGGCTCGTAGATCGCTTCCCAGAATTTCGCCGGCCACATGAAGGTCTTGTAGTAGAAGCCGGCAACGAAGATCGGCGCGAACAGCTGGTTCACCGACATCACATCGTGGCGCAGCGATGGCCAGCGGTTCTGGCTGGCGGCTTCCAGCCCTTCATAGAGTTCGGCTGTCGTCGCCTTGGTGTTCGGCTCGCGCCGTGCGCCGGTGCGCAGCTCGACCAGCGCGTTGGGTTCTTCCGAACCGGCGGTGAGAATGCCGCGCGGGCGATGGTATTTGAACGAGCGGCCGACCAGCTTGACGCCATTGGCGATCAGCGCCGAGGCGAGCGTATCGCCCTGGAAGCCGGAGAAAGCCTTGCCGTCGAAACGGAAGTTCAGCGGCGCCGAGCGGTCGATGAGACCGCGATTGCCGAGCCGGTGTGTCTGCGCGCCGGCCATCACGCACCGACTTTCGCGGCGCCGGCACCCGCCGCCGGTTCGACCGACGAAATCTCGTGCGTCAGCGAGTTGCGGGTGACTTTCAGCCAGGCCCGGCAGCCGCCGCCATGGTACCAGTGTTCGCTGGTCTGTCCGGCGACATTGTCGCGCAGATAGACATAGTCGAAGACCTCGTCTTCCGAGGCGCCGGCTTCGGGCCGCACAGGCTTGGCGTCGCCGAGATAGGTGAACTCGCCGAGTTCGCGTTCGCCGCAGAAGGGACAGACAATGCGCATTTTCTTCTAAACCGCCTTCAATGCAGGTTCGGTTGGGCGCCCTGGCCCTTTTCGTCGATCATGGCGCCGGTCCGAAACCGGTCGAGGCGGAACCGTGCGGCCTCTTCGTGCGATTCATCGCGGGCCAGAAGGTGGGCAAAGACAAAGCCGGAGCCCGGCGTCGCCTTGAAGCCGCCATAGCACCAGCCGGCGTTGAGATAGAGCCCGTCGACCGGCGTCTTGTCGATGATCGGCGAGCCGTCCATCGACATGTCCATGATGCCGCCCCACTGGCGCAGCAGGCGCACGCGGCCGATCATCGGCATCAGCGCCATACCGCCCTCGCAGACGTCCTCCATCACTGGCATGTTGCCGCGCTGGGCGTAGGAATTGTAGCCGTCTATGTCGCCGCCGAAGACCAGGCCGCCCTTGTCGGATTGGCTGACATAGAAATGGCCGGCGCCGAAGGTCATGACACCAGGGATGAGCGGCTTGATTGCCTCGGAGACGAAGGCCTGCAGCACATGGCTTTCGATGGGCAGGCGCAGGCCGGCCATTGCCGCGACGCGCGAGGAACTGCCGGCAACCGCCATGCCGACCTTGCCGGCGCCGATCCTGCCGCGCGAGGTCTCGACGCCGGTCACCTTGCCGTTGGTGTCGCGGGTGAACCCGGTGACTTCGCAGTTCTGGATGATGTCGACACCGAGCGCGCTTGCCGCGTGCGCATAGCCCCAGACCACGGCGTCGTGCCGCGCCGTGCCGCCGCGCCGCTGCAACAGTCCGCCTTGCACGGGAAAGCGTGCATTGTCGAAGTTCAGGAACGGTATCATCTTCTTGACGGCAGCGAGGTCGAGCAGTTCGGCGTCGATGCCGTTGATGCGCATGGTGTTGCCGCGCCGCGCATAAGCGTCGCGCTGTGCGTCGGAGTGGTAGAGGTTGATGACGCCGCGCTGGCTGACCATTGCATTGTAGTTGAGGTCCTGCTCCATCCGCTCCCACAGCTTCATCGACAATTCGTAGAAGCCGGTGTTGCCGGGCAGGCCGTAATTGGAGCGGATGATGGTGGTGTTGCGGCCGGCATTGCCGGAGCCGATCCAGCCTTTTTCGAGTACGGCGACATTCTTGATGCCGTACTCGCTGGCGAGGAACCAGGCGGTGGCAAGTCCGTGGCCGCCGCCGCCGATGATCACCACGTCGTAGCGATCCTTCGGCGTGGCGTCGCGCCAGGTGCGCTGCCAGTTCTTGTGGCCGGACAGGGCGGCGCGGGCGAGCGAGAAGATAGAATATTTCATAAGTTCATTCCGAGGTCGCTCGCACCGCGCTGGTGGTCAGATATCCAGCGTGTGGTCGCGCTCCCATTGCGTGAAGTGCGAAGCATAGGAATTCCATTCCTGGTGCTTCAGCTTTAGGTAGGCCGACGAGAATTCCTCACCCAGCGCCGCCTTGAGCGATTTGTCCTTGTCGAATTCGCGCAAGGCGTCGAGGAGGTTGAGTGGCAGCTTCGGCGCGCCCTTCACCGTGTGTCCGTTCTGGTACATGTCGATGTCATAGCGCTTGCCGGGATCTGCCTTCGAGCGGATGCCGTCGAGGCCGGCGGCGATGATAACCGCCTGCAGCAGATAAGGGTTGGCAGCACCATCCGGCAGCCGCAGCTCGAAGCGGCCGGGGCCGGGCACGCGCACCATGTGGGTCCGGTTGTTGCCGGTCCAGGTGACCGTGTTCGGCGCCCAGGTGGCGCCCGAAATGGTGCGCGGCGCATTGATGCGCTTGTAGGAATTGACCGTCGGGTTGGTGATGGCGGCCAGCGCGGAGGCGTGCTTCATGATGCCGCCGAGGAAATTCCTGCCCTTGGCCGACAGGCCAAGCTCCATCGCATTGTCGGCGAAGACGTTGGTCTTGCCGGCCTTGTCCCAGACCGAGATATGGGCATGGCAGCCATTGCCGGTAAGGCCCTGGAAGGGTTTGGGCATGAAGGTCGCGCGCAGGCCATGCTTCTCGGCGATCGACTTGACCATGAATTTGAAGAACGAGTGCTTGTCGGCGGTCGCCAGCGCGTCGTCGAAGGCCCAGTTCATCTCGAACTGGCCGTTGGCGTCCTCGTGGTCGTTCTGGTAGGCGCCCCAGCCGAGCGCCAGCATGTGGTCGCAGATCTCGGCAATGACGTCATAGCGGCGCATCACCGCTTGCTGGTCGTAGCAGGGCTTCGAGGCCGTGTCGTATTCGTCGGAAATCGTTTTGCCGTCCGGCGAGATCAGGAAGAACTCGGCCTCGACGCCGGTCTTGACGTGCATGCCGTCGCTGGCGGCTTCCGCGATCAGCCGCTTCAGCGTGTTGCGCGGCGCCTGGTCGACCTCCTTGTCGTCCATGATGCAGTTGGCCGCGACCCAGGCGACCTCAGGCTTCCACGGCAGCTGGATCACCGAATCCGGATCCGGAACCGCCAGCATGTCGGGATGCGCCGGCGTCAGGTCCAGCCAGGTGGCGAACCCGGCAAAGCCGGCGCCGTCCTTCTGCATGTCTGATATCGCCTGCGCCGGCACCAGCTTGGCACGCTGGCCACTGAACAGGTCAGTGTAGGAAATCATGAAATATTTGACGTTTTTCGCCCTTGCGAATTCTGCAAGATCAGTTGCCACGCTAGTTCCCCATTTTTGTCGATTGTTGGCCCCAGAGTATGCGGGCTTCGGCCCTTCATTGATTAGAAGCCGTTCTTCCCCGGTATCCAGTTGGTGCCGGCCAGCGGCACGCCGGCCATGGCGGCGGCCTCGATCGTCAGGGCGACGAGGTCCTCGGGTTCGAGATTGTGCAGGCTGTTCTTGCCGCAGGCGCGGGCGATGGTCTGCGCTTCCAGCGTCATCACCTTGAGGTAGTTCGCCAGCCGGCGTCCGGCGGCCACCGGGTCGACCCGCTTCATCAGTTCGGGGTCCTGCGTGGTGATGCCTGCGGGGTCGCGCCCCTCGTGCCAGTCGTCATAGGCGCCGGCCGTGGTGCCGAGCTCGTTGTACTCCGCCTCCCAGCGCGGGTCATTGTCGCCGAGCGCGACGAGTGCCGCCGTGCCGATCGAGACCGCGTCGACGCCGAGCGCCAGCGCCTTGGCGACATCGGCGCCGTTGCGGATGCCGCCGGAGACGATCAGCTGCACCTTGCGGTGCATGCCGAGATCCTGCAGCGCCTGCACCGCCGGCCTGATGCAGGCAAGCGTCGGCATGCCGACATTTTCGATGAACACTTCCTGGGTGGCTGCGGTGCCGCCCTGCATGCCGTCGACGACGACGACATCGGCGCCGGCCTTCACCGCAAGCGCGGTATCGTAATAGGGCCGGGCACCGCCGACCTTGACGTAGATCGGCTTTTCCCAGTCTGTGATTTCGCGCAATTCGAGGATCTTGATCTCGAGATCGTCGGGACCCGTCCAGTCCGGATGGCGCGAGGCCGAGCGCTGGTCGATGCCCTTCGGCAGCGTGCGCATTTCGGCGACGCGGTCGGAAATCTTCTGGCCAAGCAGCATGCCGCCGCCACCCGGCTTGGCGCCCTGGCCGACGACGACTTCGATCGCATCGGCACGGCGCAGATCGCGCAGGTTCATGCCATAGCGCGACGGCAGGTATTGATAGACCAGCTGCTTGGAATGGCCGCGCTCTTCCTCGGTCATGCCGCCGTCGCCCGTCGTGGTCGAGGTGCCCGACAGGGTCGCGCCGCGTCCGAGCGCTTCCTTGGCCGGACCGGACAGCGAGCCAAAGCTCATGCCGGCGATGGTGATCGGGATCTTCAGCTCGATCGGCTTCTTGGCATGGCGCGAGCCCAGCACGACCGATGTGTCGCAGCGCTCCCGATAGCCTTCGAGCGGATAGCGCGAGATCGAGGCGCCGAGAAACAACAGGTCGTCGAAATGCGGCAGCTTGCGCTTGGCGCCGGCGCCACGGATATCATAGATGCCGGTCGCCGCGGCGCGGCGGATTTCGGAAAGCGTATAGTCGTCGAAGGTCGCGGATTTGCGCGGCGTCGTCGGCGGGTTGCGATAGGTCATGCTGCCTCAATACGCGTCGGCGTTGTCGATATTGAAATTGTAGAGGGTACGCGCCGAGCCGTAGCGCTTGAACTCCGCCGGCTTGACGCCGGTCACGCCGGCGCGGTCGAGCAGGCCCTGCAGCAATTCCAGATGCTCGGCCCTCATCTCCTTGGCGATACAGTCGGCACCCAAGCTGTCGACCTTGCCGCGCACGAAGAGCCGCGCCTCGTAGATGGAATCGCCCAGCGCGTCGCCGGCATCACCCAGCACCACCAGATTGCCCGACTGCGCCATGAAAGCCGACATGTGGCCGATATTGCCGTGCACGACGATGTCGATGCCTTTCATCGAGATGCCGCAGCGCGACGAGGCATTGCCTTCGATGACCAGCAGGCCGCCCTTGCCGGTGGCGCCGGCATACTGGCTGGCGTCGCCTTTGATGGTGATCGAGCCCGACATCATGTTCTCGCCGACGCCAGGGCCTGCCGAGCCATGCACGGTAATGGTGCTGCCGGAATTCATGCCGCCGCAGTAATAGCCGACGCTGCCGCGCACATCGATGGCAACAGGCTGGTCGACGCCGACGGCGACCGAGTGGCTGCCTTTCGGGTTCAGCACTTCCCATGCCGTTTCGTTCGAGCCGGGCGCCAGATTGTGCAGCGCCTGGTTGAGTTCGCGTAACGACAGCTGGTCGAGATCGAAGACTCGAGGGTCGTGCGCCGCGGTCTTTGAAAGCGTGGTCGCCGGCATGAACTCAATGCTCCCAGAAATAGACGGTTGCGGGCTCGGGTTCCCAGACCCTCGCATTGTCTATGCCGGGCAGTTTGGTCAGCGCGCGATATTCCGAGCCGAAGGCGACATACTGGTCGGTCTCGGCCATCACGGCGGGCTTGCAGGCGATCGGATCGCGCACCACGCCAAAGCCGTTCTTGGTGCCGACGACGAAGGTGAAGAAGCCGTCGAGGTCGGAGAGCGTGCCTTCCAGCGCTTCGCCGAGATTCTTGCCATGCGCCATCTGCGACGAGAGATAGGCGGCGGCCACTTCAGTGTCGTTCTCGGTCTCGAATTTCATGCCTTCGCGGATCAACTCGCGGCGGACATTGTTGTGGTTCGACAGCGAGCCATTGTGCACAAGGCACTGGTCGGCGCCGGTCGAGAACGGATGCGCGCCCATTGTCGTCACAGCCGATTCCGTCGCCATCCGGGTGTGGCCAATGCCATGCGTGCCGGTCATCTTGCGGACATCGAAGCGATCGACGACCGCCTCGGGCAGGCCAACTTCCTTGTAGATCTCGACAACGTCGCCGGCGCCCATGATGCGGATGTCGGGGCGCAGCGTCTGGATGGTTTCGCGCGCTTCATCGATCTTGGCGGGCGTGGTCCTGACGACCGCATGGGTGGATTTCACCGCGATCGTCACCGGGGTGCCGATGGCCTTGGCGAGCTCCGCCTCGAGGCCGCGGAAATCGCGGTCCGGCTTGGCCGACTGAATGGTGATCTTGGCCTCATTTTTGGAAGGCGCGCCATAGATGGCAATGCCGGCGCTGTCGGGACCGCGATCGCTGAGCGAGATCAGCATCTGCGACAGCATCGCGCCAAGCTGGGGCTCCAGCGACTTGTCCTTCAAAAACAGTCCGACAATTCCACACATGTCAGCCTCCGATGTTTGTAGCTAAGAGATCGTTTGTAGCTAAGAGACGATGTATCGAATGAGCTGCACTAATTCAATCATATGAAAAAAATATTCCTCTAGTTACCTATGCGGCTCAATGCCGCTCTGCGCACTGTCGCCGTCTCGCCGGGCAGTGTGAACCCATTTGGCGGTGCGGATGCGGGCGATCTTGTAGGCGTCGAGAATCGACAAGGCATAGATCAGGAAGCCGCCGGCGTGACGGCCGACGAAGCTGGCATCGGGCGGCGCGATCTTGGCCGTCACCCATGCCAGGATCACCATGAAGAAAAGGAACTGAAGGCCGCGCACCGGCACGCCGAGAATGACATGCCCGCTTCCCGGCAGCACGATTGCGGCGCCGAGAACCAGATAGGGATTGGTGGGTGCCGTAGGGGGAATGGTCATGCGGCTTGCTGTTCGCTTTTGTTGATGGCGTCGCGAAGCGCCGACACCGACACCAGCAGTCTTTCGATCAGCGCGGGATCGAGTGTGGCGTCGCCGAATTCGGCTTGCCGGAACACACCGTAGCGCGCCCGTTCGGCTTCGGCCAGCAGCCACACGATGCGTACCCCTTTCGGGGTGATCAGCAGTTCCTTGGCGCGTCCTTCGGAAAAAATCCCGAGGTGGCCGGCGATGGTCTCCAGTGGGAAGTGGACGCCCCTGCGATCCGTCCGCAACACGGCCTCAGCCGGAAATGCTGAGCTCTTCGGCAGCGTGTGCTCGAGATGATCGAAATTGGAGAAGGTCGTCGGCGATCCCGGCCGCATCATCATGTCGAACGTCGCCGGCACCGCGACCTCTTCGGTGACCGAAACACTGAGCCAGCGCGCCGGCAGTTTTCGCGTCGCCAGCGTATCGACGATGGTGCGCACCTGGACACGTTTGCTGTTCCAGGATCCTTCCCAGGTGATGACGCCGGCGGTGCCATCCGAAACATTGGCAGCGTCGGCGATGACTGTGCGGATGCGGCCTTGCTCAACCGCGAGCGCCATCGATGCCCTGCTGCGGCTGGCACGCGCCTGCCGGGCAAGGTGGAGAACGACAGCCAGGACAATGGCCCCGGCCAGCAGTGCTGATGTCACCTCGGACATTTTCTCATGCCAGGCCCGCCCAGGCTATGGACGGGCCTTCTCCCATCAATAACCCTGCGGCTTCGGCCACGGCATGGTGAACTGATCGCCGCGCCGCACGAATTTGTAGCGATAGAAATGGAACCACAGTGAGATCAGGAAGTAGAAGGCGACCATGGCGATCAGCTGCGAGCCGAAGCCGAGGAAGATGGCGAAGAAGGTCACCACGCACAGGCAAAACAGCACGATGGCCGGGATCGGGTGGAAGGGGTGCGTGTAGCCGCGCCGGATCGAGCCCAGCGGCCACTTCTTGCGGAACATGATGATGTTGATGCTCATGAAGGTATATTGCAGCACGCCCGACAGGATCGAGAAGGTGATCGCCTGGTTGAGGTCGGCGATGAAGGCGAAGGCCAGCGCGATCGGCAGCAGGAACAGGATCGAACGATAGGGCGTGCGATATCTCGGATGCACAGCCGAGAACCATGTCGGCAGATAGCGGTCGCGGCCGAGCGAGAACCAGGCGCGCGCCGCATCGTTGATGCAGCCATTGGCGGAGGCCATTGCAGCAAGCAGCGTGGCGACGAACAACAGGTTCTCGAGCAGCGGGCTGCCAGTCAGTTTGCCGGCGTCCCACAGCGGATAATAGGTGATGCCGAGATATTCCCATGGCATCATCGAGGCGCAGACATACCAGGTCATGGCGGCTGCGATCAAAAGCGTGATCATGCCGGCCATGGTGCCGTAAGGCAGCGAGCGGGCCGGCGAGCGCACTTCCTCGGCGGCCTGTGTGGTGCCCTCGATGCCGAGATAGTACCAGATGCCGAACTGGAAGGCGGCGATGACGCCGATCCAGCCATAGGGGAGCGCATTGCCGGGAGTGACCAACTCGTTCAGCTTCAGCACGGCGCCTTGCGTCCACGGGCTGACCGAAAAGAACAGGATGACGATCGAGATATAGGCGACTGCTGTGATGACGAAGTTGACGTTGAGCGTCATCAGCACGCCGCGATAGTTCAGCCACGCCAGCACGACGATGGTCGCGGCGATGAAGGAATTGTGGGTGAGCCCTTCGACGCCGGCCTTGGCGACGATGGTGTCGCCGAGCAGGATGGCGTCGGACACTTCGAGCATGGTGTAGGCAAAGACCAGGAACAGCGCGACGTTGAACGCCATCAGCGGTCCGACGATGTGCTTTGCCTGCGCATACTGGCCGCCGGCGGCGGCCACGGTCGATGTCACCTCGGAATCGATCATGGCGACCGAGGTGTAGAGCAATCCCACGACCCAGCAGACGATCAGCGCGGCCAGTGCGCCACCCTTGTCGGCCGAGAAATTCCAGCCGGTGAATTCGCCGACCAGGACGATGCCGACGCCGAGCGCCCAGACATGGGCCGGTCCGAGCACGCGCAGGAGTGAAACTCTGTCCCCTTGGGCAGCCGGGGCAGCCGGTTCAAGTGCGATCGTCATTGTTCAATCCTCACTCAGATCCGGTGTTTTTCGGAAGTGGCTTCCAGTTCGCCTTCGCGCGAGGAGGTCAGCACCTCTTCGGAGAAGGTCGTGTCGACCTTGAACCAGTCGTAGAGCATCCACAAAGCGAACACGATCGAGATGCCCCAGCATGCGTAAGAGAGTGCTACCCACATGATCGTGTCCCCCGATTAGATCGTCCTCAGAACTCTTACTTGTCGTCGAATTTTTCGTTGATGACGTCGCGATATTCGCGGTCTGATGCACGAAACAGGAAGACGAAATAACCGATCAGCACCGCCGCCATGATGATCAGCGTCGGCCAGTCGATGACATAGTGGAAGCGGTTCTGGATGATGTCGTGCGCGGTCTCGGGCGTATAGCCGAGCTTTTCCCAGATAGACGCCATGGTCGGGTTCTGGCCTAGCGCTTCCCAGGTCTTGGCGTCGAGCGCGTCGATGGATTTCGCCGCGCCGGCGAGGCCCAGCTTGAGCGGTAGCCACAGTGCCACGAAAATGGCGACGACGACGACGGCGATGTCGAAAACCTGCCCGGCCTTGCTTTGCTCCGGCGGCGTGTAGCGGGACATCTCTTCTACCCCTCAGGACTTGTGGTTGCGGAATGCGTCGGCGTTCTTGATGTCGAGCCCGTAAATGAATTCCTTGTCTTCCTTGTAGTGCTTGACCATCGCCAGGATGGCCGCGGTGTTGAAGATCAGCACGGCGGCGGCGGCGATCGCGACGACGGCCTTGATGCCGCTGTGCGGGATGTAGGGCCATGTCATGAGGAGGACGAAGAGGATCGTCGCCCACAGGCAGACGATCAGGAGCGCGGCTCCGCGCAGGTCGGAACGGTACAGCGCTTCGATGCGCTGCTGCATGTCTGACATCGGTTTCTCCCCTTTTCCGCCGTCCGGTTCCGAATCTCCCGTCCGCCGTCCTCTTTCAACAGAGTGAAATTTTTTTCATAAGTTCTGTCTGAATCCTGCAATTGTCAAGCGCGATTTACGCGGGGTTAACCGTTTGCTTGGCGCAACGGATTTTGCCTGACAATGAAATTAATTGCTTATGGGTATTGCGGCGCCCGGAGGTTTGCGATCAATATTCGGCCAAAGCTCCCGCCGCTGCGCAGGGAGCAGGGAACAGCAAAGACTTTTTGAAACGGAGGACGTGCGGATGACGGCATCCTGGAGATTTTCGACGCTGGCGGATCGCCATCGCGCGCTCGGTTCGAAGCTCGAAGACTGGAGCGGCATGGGAACCGCCTGGACCTACGACAAGGATGCCGACGAGGAGTACATCGCCATCCGCACCAAGGCTGGTCTGATGGATGTCTCCGGCCTCAAGAAAGTCCATATCACCGGGCCGCATGCCTCACACCTGATCGACCTGGCGACGACGCGCGATGTCGAAAAGATCTATCCCGGCAAGTCGGCCTATGCCTGCATGCTGAACGAGGCGGGGAAATTCACCGACGATTGCATCCTCTACCGCACCGGCCCCAATGCATGGATGGTCGTGCATGGTTCGGGCACCGGCCATGAGGAGTTGCAGCGTGCTTCGGTAGGACGCGACGTCTCGCTGCGCTTCGACGACAATCTGCACGATCTGTCGCTGCAGGGTCCGACAGCGGTCGACTATCTGGCCAAGCACGTGCCGGGTATTCGCGACCTCAACTATTTCCATCACATGCAGACGCAGCTGTTCGGTCTTCCGGTGATGATCTCGCGCACCGGCTATACCGGCGAGCGCGGCTACGAGATCTTCTGCCGCGGCCAGGATGCCGGCACGATCTGGGACAGGATCCTCGGCGAGGGCAAGAGCGCCGGCATCATTCCGTGCCGCTTCACCACGCTCGACATGCTGCGCGTCGAAAGTTATCTGCTCTTTTATCCCTACGACAACTCCCAAAAGTATCCGTTTGAGAACGAAGGCCCAGGCGACACGCTGTGGGAACTCGGCCTCGACTTCACCGTCAGTCCCGGCAAGACCGGCTTTCGCGGCGCCGAGGAGCACTACCGCCTGAAAGGCAAGGAACGCTTCAAGATCTATGGCGTCCTGCTCGACGGCAAGGAGCCGGCCGATGAGGGTGCGCCGGTCTATCGCGACGGCAAAAAGGTCGGCGTGGTAACCTGCGCCATGTATTCGCCGCTGGTCGAGAAATCGATGGGCATCGCCCGGCTCGATGTCGACTGCGCGGTCAAGGACACCAAGCTCGAAATCCGCAACAAGAACGGTGCCATCAAGGCCACGGCGCAGCCACTGCCATTCGACGATCCCAAGAAGACCAAGCGCACGGCGAAAGGTTGAGGCATAGTCAACGGCGAGGGGTTCGAGGCACGAAGACTTAAATGGCAGCCAAAAGCATCATCAGCCGGCCGGTTTACGGAACCTTGTCTCCGCAGCCCGGCAAGCATCATCTTTTCATCGCGGATGCGGAAGGGGCGCTGGCAATAGCGGAGATGGCCGGGAGCGCGCCGCCCGGGTTTTTCGACGACGCCGAAATCGTCTTCATTCCCGGGCCCGACGGCAAACATGTCGCTGCCCTCGAAGCGTTGAAGCCGGCACAGTTCCACCAGGCGCCGTCCTTTGCCAGCCTGCTGCCACGGCTCCGGCAGACACTGGCCAACGCGCATATGGGCCTGCGCCTCTATCTCTCGGGCACCGAGGGCCTGATCGGCCAGGCGATGCAGGTGGCGCTTGAAGCCGGCATCGACCACACCTCGATCCAGACCGAGCACCGCGGCTCGCTGGCGCGGCGCATGCAATGCGTCCACTGCAAGGGCATCACCGAAAATGTCACGACGCAGCCCGCGACCTGCGCGCATTGCGGCCTGCTGCTGCTGGTGCGCGACCATTATTCCAGGCGCATCGCAGCCTTCCAGGGCGTCTGCATCAATGCGGAAGATCGCTCGGAGATTCCTCCGATGGAGGAGATTTTTCGATGAGCACCGGAACAACAAAACTCGATGTCGTCGTCAGCGACGTCGTCCCGGTCAACGACCTCGTCACCCGCTTCCATTTTCGCCGGCGCGACGGGCAGCTTTTGCCGACTTTTTCCGGTGGCGCCCATGTCGTGGTCGAGATGCGCGACGGCGAACGCGCCAGGCTCAATCCCTATTCGCTGATGGGCTCGCCGCTCGATACGCGCGAATACACGATCTCGGTACGCCGCGACGATGTCGGCCGCGGCGGATCGCTGTTCATGCATCGGAATGTCAGGCCGGGGCTGGAGATGGTGGTCAGCTATCCGGTCAACCTGTTCTCGCTCGACCTGCGCGCCAAAAAGCACTTGATGCTGGCCGGCGGCATCGGCATCACCCCGTTCATGGCGCAAACCGCGCAACTGGCGGCGGAAGGCGGCAATTTCGAACTGCACTACACCTGCCGCACCGCTGCACTCGGCACCTATGCCGACGTGCTGCGCGAGCGCTACAACAGGCGGGTCAGGCTCTATCATGATGACCTCGACGAGCGCATCGAACTCGACCGGTTGCTGTCGACGCAGCCGCTCGGCACGCATCTCTATGTCTGCGGCCCGGCCGGCATGATCAACTGGGTGCGCGATCGGGCTGCTGCCTTGGGCTGGCCGCCGGAGACTGTGCATTTCGAGCATTTCGCGGCACCCCAGCCCGGGCTGCCGTTCGACGTGACGCTTGCCGTCAGCGGCAAGGCGATCCGCGTCGACGAACAGCAGAGCCTTTTGGAAGCGATCGAGGCGGCCGGCGTCGATCCGCCTTACCTCTGCCGCGGCGGCGTCTGCGGCCAGTGCGAGACCAACGTCATCTCTTGCGACGGCAAGTTCATCCACAACGACCACTGGCTGAGCGAGGAAGAGCACCGTTCGGGCAAGAAGATCATGCCGTGCGTGTCGCGCTTCGAAGGCCGGTCGCTGGTCCTGGAACGGTAGGAGAAAATCATGGGCATTACCTTTCGCAAGGAAACGTTCCGCGACGACTTCACCTTCAAGAACAGCCCCGAGCACATAAGGCGCTTCCCGTTCCCGTTCCACGAAGACGCCTACATGTATGCGGTCAACATCGAGCCGCATGTCGTCGGACCCAGGGGCAGCGTGCTGGAAAACCTGATCGACGTCGATGAGCACTATGTCGCCGAGATGCAGGACCGCGCGCTGGTGCTGGCCGAGGACCCGCTGCGCTGCCAGTCGCTGCCGCATATGACGCTGGCCGGCTGGGACCTGCTCGAGCTTTTGATGGAACAGCAGGCGCTGGGTTATCCCGAGCATTTCACGCTGACCCGCGACGGCGACCGCTGGCGCTGGATCAACCGGCCGCTCGGCATCGACGACACCTTTACCTTCGGCGACACCTCGACGCTGCCTTACGGGCCGATGGAGTACATCACGCGGCAGAGCCAGGGCGATTTCTGCATCCTCGACCAGCGCGACGGCAATCTGTGGATGGATGCCGGCATGGTCACCACCCAGGCCGACTGGTCGCTCGATTTCGACATCGGCATGAACTTCTTCGAATGGCATGCGCCGGTGCCGCTGGCGCATGAGAAGGGGATTTTCGTCAGGGCGCTGAAATTCCTCACCAACATCCAGCAGGGCAAGCCGGCGCGGCGCCTGAATTGGACGATGACCATCAATCCGCGCCTCGACACCAGTCCGGAAAACTACCACAAATGGGGTCCGGACCGGGCGACGGTGACGCCGGAGAATGTCGGCGACAAGGTGCATCTGCGTGTCGAACTGCAGAGTTTCTGGCGCCTGCCGCGCTCCAACGGCATCGTCTTCCCGATCCGCTGCTATCTGATCAAGATGGACGAATTGGTGACGCAGCCCAAATGGGCACGGCGCCTGCACCGCGTCATCCGCGACCTGCCCGACGAACTCGCCAACTACAAGGGCCTGACGCGCTATCGTCCGGCGTTGGTCGAGTGGCTGTCGAAGCTGGATGATGGGAGTGCGACAAGTTCGGGCTTTGGGCCGGATTAGAGCCTGCTGGGAGAGAAAGAAAGGAGCCCGGCGGGACGGTTTCGCTCCCTTCCTCTACCCCGTCGATTGGGGGAGAGGTGTCGAGCGAAGCTCGACGGAGTGGGGGTCGACCTGATTCGGCGGTTGTGAGTTCGCGCCCAGGCGATGCTTCCGATTGTTCAGCTGCCTGCCGAGATTTCAGGCCCGCTCGGTCGTGCCACTTGTCGGCGGGTTCGCGTTTGAGGACCGCCTTCCCCCACTCCGTCGCTGCTTCGCAGCGCCACCTCTCCCCCCTCCGGAGGGAGAGGAAGAGAGTTTTGCGGGACAGCTAACCTCACCCCGCGCTCTGCGGATAGCAAATGATCGACAAATAGCGCATCGGCAGCTTCGTCAACTGTTCCGGCCCGTGCGGTGCGTCGGCATCGAAGAACAGGCTGTCGCCGGGCTTCATCGGGTAAAGGTTGCTGCCGTGCCGGTAAACCACCTCGCCTTCGAGCATGTAGAGGAACTCCATGCCCTCATGCTGGAAGGTCGGGAACACATCGGAATCCTCGGTCAGCGTGATCAGATAGGGCTCGACGACGACGCCGCTGGTGTTGGAGCCGATATGGCCGAGCAGATTGTACTGATGACCGGCACGGGTGCCGCGGCGTTCGACATCGAGACCTTGGCCGGCCTTGACGAAGACGGCGCTGCGCTCCTCCTCGAAGCGGCGGAAGAAGGCGGTGACCGGAACGCCGAGCGCCCGCGACAGTGCCTGCAAGGTGGTCAGCGACGGCGAGGTGATACCATTCTCGATCTTCGACAGCATGCCGAGCGAAATGTCGGTGGCGACCGCCAGATCGGCGACGGTGATGCCGAGCTTCTTGCGGAACGCCCGCACCTCGCGGCCGATCGCCACCTCCAGCACTTTTTCGCGCGTGTCGCGAATGGCATGCGGGTTCTGCGTCAGCGGCGCGCGGATGGTCTTGCCGTCGGCCGAAACCTTTGGCAGCGGCTTGGCCGTCGCACCGGCTAGACCAGCCTTGGGATCGGAAACCTTCTTCGCCATGTCGCCCCCGGCACTCCTGGGATTTATTTCACTCTAGGTGAACATGTCAGGTGCCGATACAGGAGCGCAACTGCGACGGCAAGTCGCGTGAACGGGCATGCGCATGATAATGATGTTGGCCGCGTCCGGCTTTTCGCGGGAAATCCACATCGGCGAAACCTTGTTTCAGCATCGGGCTGTTGACAGCACGAAAGGGCCAATTACTGTCCTGTGAGTGAAATTTGTTTCGTAAGAGCAATTCCGGGAAAGGCGCATAGCGCTTTCCCCTTGGGAATTGCGTCAAGACAAAGTCGAAACCAGATCGGGAGGCCTGCCATGAAAAGTCGCGTTGCCGTCATCGGAGCCGGCCCGTCCGGCCTGGCACAGCTCAGGGCCTTCAAGTCGGCGGCCGACAAGGGCGCCGACATTCCCGAGATCGTCTGCTTCGAAAAGCAGTCGGACTGGGGCGGCCTGTGGAACTACACTTGGCGCACCGGCCTCGACGAGCATGGCGATCCGGTGCACGGCTCGATGTACCGCTACCTCTGGTCGAACGGACCGAAGGAGTGCCTGGAATTCGCCGACTATACTTTCGAGGAGCACTTCGGCCGGCCGATCGGCTCCTATCCGCCGCGCGCCGTGCTGTGGGACTACATCAAGGGACGCGTCGAGAAATCAGGCCTTCGCAAATGGGTGCGCTTCAACAGCCCGGTGCGCATGGTGACGTTTTCCGACGAGACGAAGAAATTCACCGTCACCGCGCATGACCGCACCAACGACGTCACCTATTCGGAAGAGTTCGACAATGTCGTCGTCGCTTCCGGGCATTTCTCGGTGCCCAACGTGCCCTATTTCGAGGGCTTCTCCACCTTCAACGGCCGCATCCTGCATAGCCACGATTTCCGCGACGCGATGGAGTTCAAGGGCAAGGATATATTGATCATCGGCCGCTCCTATTCGGCCGAGGACATCGGTTCGCAATGCTACAAATACGGCGCCAAATCGATCACCTCCAGCTACCGCTCGAAGCCGATGGGCTTCAAATGGCCCGACAATTGGAAAGAGGTGCCGCTGCTGCAGAAGGTCGTCGGCAAGACCGCGCATTTCAAGGATGGCACCACTAGGGATGTCGACGCCATCATCCTGTGCACCGGCTACCTGCACTCTTTCCCGTTCCTCACCGAGGACCTGAAGCTGAAGACCGCCAACCGCATGTGGCCGGACGGGCTCTATGAGGGCGTCGTCTGGGAGAAGAACCCGAAATTGTCCTTCATCGGCATGCAGGACCAGTTCTACACCTTCAACATGTTCGACGCGCAGGCCTGGTTCGCCCGCGACGTCATCATGGGCCGCATCAAGCTGCCGTCGGCCAAGGCAATGGCCGAGCACGGCGCGAAATGGAGGACGCGTGAGGAAACGCTCGAAGACGCCGAGCAGATGATCTGGTTCCAGGGCGACTACACCAAGGAATTGATGGACCAGACCGACTATCCGGGCTTCGACGTCGAGGCGGTCAACCAGACCTTCATGGAATGGGAACATCACAAGGCGGAGAACATCATGGGCTTCCGCGACCACGCCTACCGCTCGCTGATGACCGGGACCATGGCGCCGCTGCATCATACGCCGTGGCTGCAGGCGCTGGACGATTCAATGGAGAGCTATCTCGAGATGAAGGGCGTCGCGGCGGAGTAGGGCGGCGCCTGCTATCCCAGCCTCGCCCTGGCCTTCGCCGTCCAGGCGCCGAACAGCCGGTCGGCGACGATGCCGATGAAGGCGATGGCCAAGCCCGCAACGATACCACGACCGGAATCGGCCTTGGACAGCGCGATGAACACTTCCTGGCCGAGATCGCGCGTGCCGACCATGGCGCAAATGATGATCATCGCCAGCGCCATCAGGATCGTCTGGTTGACGCCAAGCATGATCTCCGGCAGCGCCAGCGGCAGTTGCACGCGAAAGAAGGTCTGGCGTGGCGTGCACCCGGAAACCTTGGCTGCCTCGATCAGCGCCGGCGGCACCTGCCTGATGCCGTGATTGGTGTAGCGGATCGCCGGTACCACGGCGAAGGCTATCGTTGCGATCATCGCGGTGACGTCGCCGACCCTGAACAGCATCACCACCGGGATGATGAAGCAGAAGGACGGCAGCACCTGCAGCGTATCGATGACCGGTGTGACGATCTTCTCGAAACGGTTGCTGCGTGAAGCCATCAGCCCGATGGGGATGCCGATCAGGCAGGCAATGAAGGCAGAGATGCCGCAGAGATAGACGGTCGCCATGGTCTTTTCCCACAGGCCGGTGATGGCGCAGAAAGCGGTCAGCGCTGCCACCAGCACGGCCAGCCGCAGGCCGGAGAGCTGATAGCCTGCGAGGCCGAGCAGGAAGACGGCGCCCAGCCAGGGAAAGCCCTCGCAAAAGGCGCGCAGCGGGTTCAGCAGATTGAGGATGAGCGTCACGCGAAACGCCTCGATCATGTCGAAGAAATTGATCGTCACCCAGTTTACGGCCGCTTTCCACAGGGGCGCGGTGGTGAAGGTGATCGCCTTCGGCACCGCCGCGAAGGCCGGCACGAACAGGCCGAGAAGTGTCGTCACCACAAGGATGGCGATGGCCAGCGTCAGATTGGGAGAGCGCTGCCAGAGGCTCGGGCTCATCTCCTGATGGGCATGGCCTTTGGCCTGCTTGTGCGCGATGGCCTGGCTCAGCCGGTCGAGCGCAATGGCCAGTGCCACGATGGCAAGGCCGGCTTCCATCGCCTCGCCGACCTTCAGGGCGCGCAGTGCCAGAAGCACGTCATAACCGAGTCCACCGGCGCCGATCATCGAGGCGATGATCACCATGTTCAGCGCCAGCATGATCACCTGGTTGACGCCGACCATCAGTGTCGGCCGTGCCGAGGGCAGCAGCACTCGCCACAGTTTCTGCCGCGCCGTGCAGCCTGCCATCTCGCTGAAATCGTCGATCTCCGACGGCACCCGCGACAGGCCGAGCATCGTTGCCCGCACCATCGGCGGCGTGGCGAAGATGGCGGTCGCGATCATCGCCGACACCGGGCTGTTGCCGAACAGCAGCAGCATCGGGATAAGATAGGCGAAAGTCGGGATCGTCTGCATCAGGTCAAGGGCAGGGGAGACGACAAGCCTTTCCGCCCATGGCTTGCGCCACGCCCAGATGCCGGCGAACAGGCCGGTGACGATGCAGAACGGCACCGCGATGGAAATCAGCGCCAGCGTCAGCATGGCACTGGTCCATTGGCCGAACAGGGCGATGTAGAGGAAGCAGCCGCCTACCAGCAGGCTGAGTTTTCTGCCGCCAACGGCATGACCGGCGAGGAAGGCGGCGGCGCAGACGCCGACCCAGGACAGGCGCGGCAGGATATAGGCGTCAGCGCCGTGGCCGATCTTGAAATTCTTGGCCAACAGATTGAGCGCGAAATCGAGGGGAACGCCGAGCACAGCGGTGATCGAGCGGGTCAACCAGGACAGGTTCGACTTGATCCAGCGCATCAGCGCGCTGACCCAATCGGCGACCGGCACGACGGCGCTGGCCGGATAATTGACGGCCCAGGGCAGGCGATCCTGCAGCAGGAGCACGACAAGCACAACGGTAAGCGCTGCCGCCCAGATCAGCAGCCATACCTGAATCGGCCGTGGCCTTGCCTCGCTGGCGCTTGCTGTCACCGTCATGCGCCGACCCTTGAGCGATCGATGCCGGCCAGCAGATCGATCACCGCTTGCGGCGTCACCTCGCCGATCGGCTTGCCGGTGCCGTTGACCACCGCGAACGGCTTGTTGGCGGCAACGATGCCGGCCGAGAAGCTGGCGATCTTGGCATCCGGGGCAACGGTGCCGCCATGTTCCGAGCCGTCGCAGGCGCGCATCAGGCTGCGTGCTGAAATAACCTTGGCGCGGTCGACGTCCCGGGTGAACTCGGCGACATAGTCGGTCGCCGGATTGACCACCAGCTCCTCCGGCGTGCCGATCTGGATGACCTCGCCATCCTTCATGATGGCGATGCGGTCGGCCAGCCGGATGGCCTCGTCGAAATCATGGGTGATGAAGACGATGGTCTTGCGCAGCATGGTCTGCAGCCGCATCAGCTCGTCCTGCATTTCGCGGCGGATCAGCGGATCGAGCGCCGAGAACGGCTCGTCGAGGAACCAGATTTCCGGTTTTGTCGCCAGGCTCCGGGCGATGCCGACACGCTGCTGCTGGCCGCCGGACAGCTCGCGCGGATAGAAATGCTCGCGGCCACGCAGGCCGACAAGTTCGATGACCTCGCGCGCCCGCGCTTCGCGTGTCGCCCGGTCCTGACCCTGGATGCCGAGCGGGAAGGCGATGTTCTCCAGCACGTTGAGATGCGGCAGCAGGGCAAAGTTCTGGAACACCATGCCCATGCGGTGCCGCCGCAATTCGATGAGTGCTGCATCGGAGATTTTCAGGAGGTCATTGCCTTCGAATTCGACCTTGCCATGGGTCGGCTCGACCAGCCGCGACATGCAGCGGACCAGCGTCGACTTGCCGGAGCCCGACAGGCCCATGATGATGAAAATCTCGCCCTGGCGGATTTCGAGGTCGACGGCGCGCACCGCGCCGACCAGGCCGGCAGCAGTGACGTCTGCCATGCTGGCCTTGCCGTCGCGTTCGCGGATGAAGTTGGCCGCGTTCGATCCGAACAGCTTCCAGACGTTGCGGCAGGCGAGCTTTATCGGACGGGCATCCTTTGGCGTGCCCACCACGTTTGGCTCCCGTTCAGTCTTGCCCGTCATTCAAACGTCCTTCTGGAACATCAAGAATTGAGACCCGGCTGATCAAGCAGCCGGGTCTCATTTTTCCAGTTGGAACGATCACTGCGCCCAGGCTTTCCAGTCGGCCTCGTGGGCGGCGATCCAGGCTGCGGCGACATCTTCCGGCGTCTTGCCGCCGAGATCGATCTCGCCGCTCATCTTGTTGAGTTCGTCGGTGTCGACCGTGTAGGCCTTGGCCACCTTGTAGGCGACCGGCCATTTGTCCTTCATGCCGGACCAGGAGTACTTCCAGATCTCGCCATGCGGCTTGCCGCAATCATATTTGGCGTCGGGATTGGTGCCCCATTTCGGGTCGTTGTAGCACTCGGGCGTGTATTCGGGGAATTCCACCCACTCGCCCTTGTACTTGGCCGGCGCCCAGTGCGGCGAATAGATCCATAGCATGATGGGCGCCTTGCGCTGATAGGCCGAGTCCAGTTCGGCGAACATCGCCGCGTCGGTGCCGGCATGGATGACGGTAAAGGGCAGCTTCAGTGCCTCGACGCGCTCGTCGTCAAAGCCTTCCCAGGTCACCGGGCCGCCGAGATAGCGCCCCTTCGGTGCGGTCTCGGCCGTCGAGAAGGCTTCGGCGCATTTCGGGTCCTTCAGCGCTTCCCAATTGGGTAGGCCGGGGCACTTCTCCTTCATGTATTCGGGAAACCACCATTCTTCCTTGGCCTTCGGGCCGAGCTTGCCCAGCCGTTCGGTCTGGCCTGTCGCATCGGAGGCCTTCATGGCCTCGCCGGCGGTCGTGTCCCAGAATTCCATGCCGACATCGAGATCGCCATTGGTGAGGCCTGTGGTCAGGCTGGAGAGGTAGTCGGCGGTCGGATACTCGACGGTGTAGCCGAGCTTTTCCAGGATGCCGCCGAGGATCTTGGCGTTCAGGTTGACGCTGGTCCAGTCGAACAGCGCGATCTTGATCGGGTCGTTCGATTCCGGCGCGGCTGCGTAAGCCGGTGATGTAAGCGCACTTGCGGCGGCAAGCGCGAAGGCTCCCATTGTTAAGTTCGAAATCACACTGCGAAGTGACATGCTTGTTCTCCTTCAAGCTGTGAAAATTATCGTTCGTTCCCTTCTTGCGGCTTTTCTTGATTGTGTTGGAAAGGCTGGTCTTTGCGCAAGGCCGTCGGCGCCAAATTGTTGCCCCGGCTTTGGCCAGCGCAGGCAAGATGGTGCTCAATTCTGGTGATGTTGGGACAGGATTGGAGTGTCGGCGTCATGGCTGCCGACGGATCGCTGCGGGAGCGGTCATCTGCGGATCGATTGCCAGTCCTGCGGCGCCCCTGCAAGGTGCGAGCCATCAAGGTCCTATGATCTCGGCTACCCGCCTGGTAAGCCCCATCTCGCCAAGGCCGTTTCATAGGATGAAATTATATATACCAAGGTTCATGTCGCGCAACGACTAACGCTTCGCGAGACGTACAAATTCAGACTGCAGGCGAAGCTGAGCTCTTACCAGCAGACGTAGCCGCCATCGACAATCAGGTCGAGGCCGGTGACGAAGCTCGCTGCGCGGCTGGCGAGGAACACCGTCGGCCCGACCATTTCCTCCGGCGCCGCCATGCGCCCCATCGGCGTGTCGCGCTTGAAGATCTTCACTTCTTCCGCCACCTCCGGCCGCTTGTTCATCGGCGTCAGCGTGTAGCCCGGACTGACGACATTGACGCGCAGGCCGCGATCGGCCCACTCCATGGCGAAGCTCTTCGACATGTGGATGACGGCGGCCTTCGAAGAGTTGTAGTGCGCCTGCGTCAGGCCGCGGTTGACGATGGTGCCCGACATCGAGGCGATGTTGATGATCGAGCCCTTGCCTCGCACCAACATCTTGCGCGCTTCGGCCTGACAGGACAGGAACACGCCGGCGACATTGACGTCGTGAACCTTCTGCCATGTCTCCAGCGGCATCGTCTCGGCGGGTTCGGAGCCGGCAATGCCGGCATTGTTGACGGCGACGGTGAGCGCACCGAGTTCGCTCTCAACGCGATCGATCGCAGCCGCGAGATCGCTCTGCGATGTCACTGTACCGGTCAGCACCAGCGCTTTGCGGCCGAGTGCCGCGATTCGGTGCGCGGTCTCGTCCAGCCCACCCTTCGATGTATGGCCGAAACAGGCGACGTCGGCACCTGCCTCGGCGAGCCCGATCGCGATTGCCTGGCCGATGCCGCTACCGGCGCCGGTGACCAGCGCGACATCGCCATCCAGCTTGAAAAGATCCATCGAGTGCCCTCCCCTGCGTCGGAGAGGGTATGGCTGAGCCGTGTTTCGATCAAGCGCCCGCGCGCAGGCGGCGTCGATGCTCAGAAATAACCGCTCGACGCGGCCGTGGCTTCCTTCGGGATTTCGACGCCGTCGACCAGGATCTTGTCGACCAGTTCGTGGTGGAAGCAGACCAGCCCCTTGATGCGCTCTGCCTCGTGCACCGGTTCCGGATAATACCAGACGAGGTTCTCGTGACGTTTGGCCTTCGTCGTCACGTGATAATAGCTGGAGATGCCCTTGTAAGGACAACGCGAGATGTAGCGGCTGGGCGCGAACATATCGAGCCGCGTGTCGGCGATCGGCAGATAGTGGCGCACCGGATGGCCGGTCTCGAACAGGAACACGCCGCGGCGTGAATCGGCGACCTGTTCGCCGTCGAGGATGACCTGCACGCGCCGCGACGACGGCAGGCAGTCGATCCGGCGGAACGGATCGCGGGCGTGGACGAAGATCTCCTCGTCCTCCTCGAACCAGTGGCCCATCTTGCTCCAGGTGAACGACATGTAGTCCGATATAGGCGGACAGCCCTTGACCGGATCGAGATAGCGCCAGGCCGCGTCCTCGACCAGCGTGATGCCGGTGTTGAGCGAGTAGTGGGTGGCTGTGCCCTTGAACGGATCCTCTGTCGTGGTCTTGCTCGGCAGCAGGAATTCCTCGCGAACGTCGCCGATCGGGAAATAGTAGACCGGCAGGTGATCGGATTCGTAGAACACCAAGGCATTGGTCGTATCGGCCACGGTCATCGACCCCACCTGCACACGCAGTCGCTTCTGCGTCGGCATGGTGAAGGCTATGTAGCCCGGCTCGAATTCATACTGCACGAGGGTGTCCAGCAAGGGAAAATGCGGCCCACGGCCGCGCAAATGAGGCTTGCGAATGGTAGTCTCCCGTTTTGTTTCTTTTGTCATCGGGCGTTGGGGCACGATCAGCTCAACGACACGCGGTCGAGCAGCAGGCCGGCCGCGATCGGCGGCAGGCCGCTGACATTCTTGCGCACCGGCACCAGCAGATCGGGGAAATAGCTGAAGATGACAGGCGTCTCGTCGAGCAGCAGTTTCTGGATGTCGGAGGCGGCGGCGCGCTGCGCGCCGACATCGAGCGCCTTGAGATAGCTGGTGACCATGCCGTCATAGGCCGGGCTCTTGAAATGCGCCGCGTTCCACGGGCCGTCGCTGACCAGCGGGCTCTTGAGAAACACGTTCGGCACGCTGCGATGCGCGTAATCGGTAATGCCGAGCGGGCTGTCCAGCCAGTCCGACTGGCCGAACACCGCCTTGCCGTAATATTTGTCCTGGTCCTCGATGTTGAGCGAGATGCGGGCACCGATTTCCTTGGCGAAATTCTGGAACAATTGCGCATAGCCCGGAATGTCGGAATAGCGCAGCGTGGTCAGCGTGATGTCGAAGCCTTCGGCGAGACCCGCCGCCTCGAGCAACTGCTTGGCCTTGGCGATCTCCTGGACGCGTTGCGGCACCGACTTGTCGGTCGCAGGGAAGGCCGGCGCGAACGGGCTGTCATTCCCGGTCGCCGCCATGCCGCGGCACAAGCCGTCGACCAGCTTGGAGCGGTCGATGCACAGCGCCAGCGCCTGGCGTACGCGCTTGTCGGTGAACGGGCCGGTGTCGCAGCGCATGTGAAGCTGGCGGTGCGCGGTCGAAGCGACACGCAACACGGTGATATCAGGACTGTTCAGCACGACCTGGCTGACATCGAGCGGAACAGCATCGAGAATGTCGACCTCGCCCGCCTGCAGCGCCAGGATGCGTGGCTGCACATCGCCGTAGAACTTGAACTCAAGCCGGTCGGGCAGCGCCTTCTCACCCCAATAGTCGGGGTTGCGGATGAAGGTCGCGCCGACCTTCGGCGTGTAGGTCTCCAGCCGGAACGGCCCGGTGCCTTCAAACGTCTTTTCGTAGTCGCCCTTGTAGCTCGCCGGCAGGATGACGGCGTTATAGTTGTCGATCGACACCGAATAGGGAAAGCTGCCATTCGGCGCATCGAGATGGAAGGCGACGGTGTGGTCGTCGACCTTCCGGGTGCCGCCCTTCGACAGCAGCCCCTTGAACACCGACAGCGCGTTGGAGGCACCGTTGGGGTCGGCCAGCCGATCGAAGGTTGCGACGACGTCGTCGGCCTTGAAGTCCTCGCCATTGTGGAATTTCACGCCCTTGCGCAGCTTGAAGGTCCAGATGCTGCCGTCCTCGTTCGGCGCCCAGCTTTCCGCCAGCACCGGCTTCAAGGTGAGGTCCGGCTGCGTGATGCAGAGAAACTCGGCGGTCTGGAAAACCAGCTGATAGCTGCCGCTGTCATAGTAGGTGACGGGATCGATGGCGCCGCCCGGCGTCGCCACGCCGGCGCGCACCGTGCCGCCCGGCTTGCCCTCGGCGCGTGCCTGCTGTGTACCGAAGCCAACTGCTGCGACAAGGCTGCCCAGGAACGGCAGGGAGAGGCCAAGCACGCTGCCATGGCGCAGGAAGTCGCGCCGGCCCATCCTTCCGGCCAGCAATTCGTCGACAGCGGAATTTTCGATTGCAGTGAGCGTTCTGCGAGCGTTGTCGATCATCCGGAAATGCTTGGGCATGGCTGGATTCCTCGCTTGTCTTGGGATTCAGTCATCTAGTTCATTGTTGACTGCCGCCGGAAAGCGATATTTTTTGATAGGGGTCATCGAAATTTTCGATGCAAGAGGTGGGTATGGACACTGAGAATCTGCGCAGCTTTCTCGAAGTCGCCACCCATGGCAGCTTTACCGTCGCGGCCAGCCGGCTCAACCTCGCCCAGTCCACGGTCAGTGCGCGGATCAGGGGACTGGAGGATCAGTTGGGACGCCGGCTGTTCGTGCGCGACCGCGATGGCGTCACGCTGACGCCGGCCGGCCGGCAATTCCTGCCGCACGCATCGTCCATCACCCGCACCTGGGAGCAATCACGGCAGGATATCGCCGTTCCCGAGGGCTACGAAACCTTGCTGCGGCTGACCGCGCCGGCCTATCTCTGGGACCGCATCACCTCGCCCTGGGTCGAGTGGATGCGCGCCAGGCGGCCGAACGTGGCGCTGCGGCTTGAAGGCAGTTTCCCGGATCTGGCGATCGACCAGCTGGCAGAAGGCCTGCTCGACATCTGCATCCTCTATCTTCCGCGACCGCATCCCGGCATTGTCTACGAGACGCTGGCCGTCGATCAGGTCGTGCTCGTCCAGCACGCCGCACAGACCAAGCCATGGACCGAAAACTATATCCTGATGGACTGGGGACTGGAATTCCGCATCGAGCACGACCGCGCCTTTGCCGGCATGGTCAAGCCGGCCATATCGGCCGGGCTGGTCTTCATCGGCCTCCAGCATGTCCTGTCGCAGCAAGCCGCCGCCTATCTGCCGCTCAGCGCCGTCAGCGGCCATATCGAGCGCGGTGAGATGCGGCGCATCGACAACACACCGGTATTCCAGCGGCCAATCTACCTCGCCTATCCCTCGAATCCCGTGTCTTCGGATGTCCTGGATGTCGCGCTCACCGGGCTGCGCACGCTGGCCAGGGACTGGGCTGAAGTTCAGGGCTTTTCGGAAGGTGACCGTTCCCTCGGCATGGCCGGGCAGATCTGACCGGCCAAGCCACGCGAGCGACAGCGCTATGCCGGCTCGGTTGCGACCGCCCTCTGCAGCCTAGCCAGTTCGGCGTAAGGAATGTGGCAGCGGATCGAATGGCCGGGCTGGGCTTCGCTGAGTGGCGGCTCCTGCTGTTCGCAGATCGGGCCGATCTTGCGCGGGCAACGCGTGTGGAACACGCAGCCCGAGGGCGGGTTGGTGGCGCTGGGGATTTCGCCGTCGAGACGAATGCGTGCCGTCTCGGTCTGGTCGAGTTTGGGCACGGCCGACAGCAGCGCTTCGGTATAGGGGTGATGCGGCCCGGAAAAGACGTCTTCCGACGGTCCGAGTTCCATGATGCGGCCGAGATAGAGCACGGCGATCTTGTCGGAGAGGTAACGAACCACGGCAAGGTCGTGCGAGATGAAGATGTAGCTGACGTCTTCCTTCGACTGCAGGTCGGCGAGCAGATTGAGGATGGCCGCCTGCACCGACACGTCGAGCGCCGAGGTCGGCTCGTCGCAGACGACGATGCGCGGATCGCCGGCGAAGGCGCGCGCGATGGCGACGCGCTGCTTCAGGCCGCCGGAGAGCTGGCGCGGCTTGACGGCAAGATGCCGGTCGGTGAGCCGCACCGAGCGGACGAGGTCGTTGAGGCGGACCTCTAGTGCCTTGCCGCTCAAACCCGCCAGCCGCTTCAGCGCGCGGCCGATCAGGTGGCGGATCGAATGCGAACGATTGAGCGCCGAATCCGGATTCTGGAAGACGATCTGCATCGCCTTGATCTGGTCGTCGCTGCGGTTCTCCAGCCTGGGCGCCAGGGCCTTGCCCTCAAGCTCGATGGTGCCGCCTGCGTCTGGCGGCACCAGGCCGAGCAGCAGCCTGGCAAAGGTCGTCTTGCCGCTGCCGGACTCGCCGACCAGCCCGAGCGTCTCGCCGGGTCTGAGATCAAGCGAGACGTCCTTGACGGCGCGCAGTGCATGGCCGTGGCTGGCATAGGTCTTGTTCAGCCCGGCGACGCGCAGCACCGGTGCTGCTGCCACCTTTGGCGCCGGCGCCACATCGCTCGGTGTCGCACGCGGCAACGCTTGCGCCTTGTCGTGATAGTGGCAGCGTGACAAGCGCCTCCCGCGTTCGTCACTCAGATCATAGAGCGGCGGCAATTCGGTGCGGCAACGGTCGTCGGCGAGCGCGCAGCGGTCGGCGAAGGCGCAGCCCTTGATGTCGGCCCCGATGCCGGGCAGAACCCCCGGAATGGTGTCGAGGCGGCCCTGATCCTTGCGCTGGCCACCGCGCGGCAGGCAGCGCAGCAGCGCCACCGTGTAGGGATGGCGCGGATCGTTGAACACGACCTCCGTCGGCCCTTCCTCGACCAGCATGCCGGCATAGAGCACGCCAACCCGGTCGCACATGTTGGAAACGACCGCGAGGTTGTGGCTGATGAACAGGATAGAGGCCGACAGTTCCTGCCTGAGCTGTGCGATCAGGTCGAGCACTTCGGCCTCCACCGTCGCATCGAGGCCGGTGGTCGGCTCGTCGAGGATCAGCATCGACGGATCGTTGGCCAGCGCCATGGCAATCGCCACGCGTTGCTGCATGCCGCCGGAAAGCTGGTGCGGGTAGCGCTGCATGACGCTGACGGGGTCGGAGATGCGCACGCGGTTCAGCATCGCAATCGCCCGGTCGGTGGCCGCTTGTCCCGAAATGCCGCCGAGTTCAAAAATCTCGGTCAGCTGACGGCCGACGCGGATCGACGGATTCAGCGCCTTGCCCGGGTCCTGATAGACCATGGAGACGCTTTCCGCGCGCGCCCGCCTGAGCGCCTCGGCGTCCAGCTTCATCACATTCTGGCCATCGAGGGAGATGGCGCCGCCGGTGATGGAACCGTTTCTAGGAAGATAACGCACGACAGTGAGCGCCACTGTCGACTTGCCGCAACCGGATTCGCCGACCAACCCATAGGCTTCGCCCTGGCCGATGGTGAGGCTGAGGTTGCGCAGAACGGCGCGATTGCGGCCGGCGACGCGGTAGGCAACCGAAAGATCGGTGAGTTCGAGTGCGTTTTCGGCCTTGGCGGAGTTAGTCATTGAGCGCTCCGTGAACGCCGTCGGCCGCCAGATTGACGCCGATCACCAGCGAAGCGATGGCAAGCGCATCGAACAGCACCGTCCACCAGAAGCCGCCGCCGATCATGCCGTAATTGTTGGAGATCGACAGCCCCCAGTCGGGCGAGGGCGGCTGGATGCCAAAGCCCATGAAGGAGAGCGTGGCGACGGCGAAAATGGCATAGCCGAGCCGCACGGTGGTTTCGACCAGGATCGGCGGGATGACGTTGGGCAGGATCTCGACGAACATCGTATGCAGCGCACTTTCATGCCGAAGCTGTGCGGCGGCGACATAGTCGAGCTCGCGCTCGGCCAGCACCGCCGAGCGCACGGTGCGCGCGATGATCGGCGCGAAGCTCAGGCCGATGACGACGATGACGGTCGTCTTCGAGGTGCCGAGCGCAACGATGGCCAGCAGCGCGACGATGACCACCGGGATCGCCATGAAGGCTTCCAGGATGCGGCTGACGACATCGTCGACGAGACCGCGAAAATAGCCGGTAAGGAGGCCGAGCGCCGTGCCGGCCACGGTCGCCAGCAAGGTTGCCAGCGGTGCCACGGTCAGGATGTCGCGCGAACCGACGATGACGCGCGAGAAGACGTCGCGGCCGATCTGGTCGGTGCCGAACCAGTGTTCGGAAGAGGGCGGCGCCAGCGCATTGATGATGTCGTCGGCGAGCGGATCGTAGGGCGCGAAATGCTCGCCGAACAGCGCACAGGCAACCCAGAACAGCACGATGGCGAAACCGACAAGGAATGTTCGCGAGCGCAACAGCGAGAAAAAGACCTCCGCCAGCGGGCCGCGCCGTTGTGTGTCGTCGGGGGTGGGGGAGATGTTTTGGACAGCGCTCATTGATCTGACCCCAACCGGATGCGCGGATTGAGCACGGAATAGAGGAAGTCGGCGACAAGGGTGGCCACTGCATAAACGATGCCGATGGTGAGAATGCCCGATTCGAGCATCGGGAAATCTTTGCCGCGGGCGGCGGTGAAGATCAGCGAGCCGATGCCCTGGTAGCGAAACAGCGTTTCGATCACCACCAGACCGCCGATCAGATAGCCGGTCTGCGTCGCGATGACGGTGATGGTCGGCAGCAGCGCGTTGCGCAGCACATGCCGCCAGATCACCGTGCGCCAGGGCAGGCCCTTCAGCACGGCCGTTCGCGTGTAGTCGGAATCGAGCGCCTCGATCATGCCGGAGCGTGCCATGCGGGCGATGTAGCCGAACAGCACCAGGAACAGCGGCAGCGAGGGCAGGATCAGGTAATAGAGCTGCGTGAAGAAGCCGGCATCGCGCGGCCATGCGGCCGAGATCGGCAGCCAGCGCAGCCACACGCCGAAGATCAGGATCAGGATGATGCCGGTGACGAATTCCGGCAGCACCGTCACCGACAGGCCGCCAAGGCTGATGATGCGATCGAGCGGCCGGTTGAGGTTGAGCGCGGCAACGACGCCGCCGAGGATGCCGATCGGCACCACCAGAACGAAGGCGACCGCCGCCAGCTTCATCGAATTGCCGAGCGCATCGATGACGAAAGGCGCGACCGGCGAGCGGAAGATGTAGGACGTGCCCATGTCGCCCTGGACGAAATTGGAGATCCAGCTCCAATACTGCGCCAGCAGCGGACGATCGACACCGAGCGTGTGATTGAGCGTGTCGACCGCGCGCTGGTCTGCGAACGGACCCAATATTGCGCGCCCGACATTGCCGGGCAGCACCTGGCCGCCCAGGAACACCATGATGCTGAGCAGGAACAGCGTGACGAGCGACAGCGAGACACGCCGGACAAGGAAGGAGAGAATGGCTAGGACTCCTTGTGGAGCCAGCCCCCATGCGGGAGCTGGCTGTTAGAGGATTGGCTTTTCCTTTCCGCTCAGGCCTTCGATGCCTTATCGAGGAACAGCTGCGACATGGCGGTCGGCTGTACGCCGGCCACGCCCTTCGCCGTCGCCGTCAGATAGTCGTAGAAATAGCCGAAGATGACAGGCGTTTCCTCGAGCAGCAGCTTCTGGATCTTGCCGGCGTCGGCCTTCTGCGCCTCGAGGTCAAGGGCCGCGATGTAGCTGGTCGCCAGCGCATCATAGTCCTTGTTCTTGAAGTGTGCCGCGTTCCAGGTGCCTTCACTCTTCAGCGGTGCCGCGAGATAGACATTCGGCACGCCGCGGTGACCATAGTCGGTGATGCCCATCACCGAATCCAGCCAGTTCGACTTGCCGAACACCGCGTCTCCGTAATAGCCGCTCTGGTCGAGGATATTGAGGTCGAGTTGAACACCGATCTCCTTGACCCAGTTCTGGATGAGCTGGGCGTATTCAGGGATTTCTAGGTAGCGTTCGGTGGTCAGGGTTATCTTGAAGCCCTGGCCAAAGCCGGCTGCTTCCATGAGCTGCTTGGCCTGGGCGATATCCTGCTTGCGTTGCGGCACGCTCGTATCGGTCGAAGGATAGACGGCGGCGAATGGGCTGTCATTGCCCAGAGCGGAGCGTCCCTTCATGAGGCCGGCGGCCAGCTTGTCGCGATCGAGGCAGAGCGCAATGGCACGGCGCACGCGCGCATCCTTCAACGGGCCCTCGTCGCAGCGCATGTGCAGTTGCTGATGGGCTGACGACTTCAAGCTGATGATGTCGACGTTCGGATCGTTGAGCAGAGCGACGCCGGCCAGCACCGGCATCTGGTTGATGATGTCGACCTGGCCGCCCTGCAGCGCCAGGATCTGCGGCTGCATGTCGGTGAAGAAGGTGAACTCGGTGCGTTCCGGCAGCGCCTTCGGCCCCCAATAGTCCTCGTTGCGGACGAAGGACGCACCGACCTTTGCCGTGTATTTCTCTATTCTGAACGGCCCGGTGCCGTCGAAGCTCTTTTCATAGTCGCCCTTGTAGCTCGCCGGGATGATGACGGCGTTATAGTTGTCGGACGACAGCATGTAGGGGAAGTTGCCGTTCGGCGCATCGAGGTGGAATTCCACCGTGTAGTCGTCGACCTTCTTGGAGGCCCCCTTCTGCAGGATGCCGGTGAACACCGACAGCGCATTGGACGAGTTGGCCGGGTCGGCAAGGCGGTCGATGCTGGCCACGACGTCGTCGGCCTTCATCTCGCCGCCGCTGTGGAATTTTACGCCCTTGCGCAGCTTGAAGGTCCAAACAGTGCCATTGTCGTTCGGCTTCCAGCTTTCGGCCAGCGCCGGCTGCAGCACGAGGTCGGGGCCGTCGACGCACAGGAATTCCGCAACCTGCTGCATGACCAGCAGGCCGCCGGCGTCCGCAATGGTGACTGGGTCGATCGTTGCTGCCGGCACGCTGCTGGCGACACGGATGGTGGCGCCGGGTGCGCCCTGGGCGCGTGCCAGCGTCGGCATGCCGCCAAGGCCGGCTGCCATGCCGATACGGCCCAGCAGCGGCAGCGACAGACCGAGCAGGCTGCCGTGACGGACGAAGTCGCGGCGGCTGACACGACCGTCGACGAGGCCGTCGATCAGGTGATTTTCAAGCGGCGTGCGATTGCGCCGGATCAGGTCGAGAATGGTGTAGTTCTTGCTCATGGGTTTTTACCCTTTCCCCTATTTCTTATGGTTGACGAAATCTCGTGGATTGCTCCATTTCCCGGCCGCCAGAAGGCTTGTCGACCGGAACTTAGCATGCGGTTTTGCCCGGTATCCAGTCGTGGCGTGGACGCGCCGGATTGCTGGCTGCACTGCTTCCATCGTTTTTGTCCAACCTTCCCGGTCGAAGTCGCGGTGGTTGGCTTCTCGTGTCTGGCCGTCGGTCTTGGCCGCTTGCCGCATCTAGTTCAGCGGCAAACGGCGATAGGTTCCGGGTTTTGCCGGGTCATGATACTTGTTGCACGGTCCTTTCTCGGTAAAGTCTCTGTGACAGGCAGCGAGGTTTTCGCGCGACAAGGTGACGCCAAGGCCGGGACCTTCCGGAACGCGCACGACATTGTTCTTCGGCGAAAACGGTCCTTCCTCGGTGACATCCATCGGCAGCATGCGAAACAGCGACTGGTTCGGCTCCCTGATCCAGCCGAGTGCCGCGCACAGATGCAGATAGGCGGCACTGCCGATGCCGCTGTCGCCGCTGTAGCACCAGAAGTCGATGCCGGCGTGCTCGCAGGCGCCGACGAAGCGCAGCAGGCGGCCGATGCCGCCATGCGTCGTCGGGTTGCCGACGAAGGCGTCCGGAACCTTGGTTTCCATGGCACGCGCAATGTCGATGTTGTGGGTCGAGAACGGGATCGAGCAATGGCGCCGTAATTCGCGCATCTCCTCGATGGTCGCCACCGGATCCTCCCAGTTGCGCACGCCGAGATCCTCCAGCGGGCGTGCCAGCCGCCGCGCGGTGCTGAGCGAATAAGCCTGGTTGGAATCGATACGGATCATCGCATCGTCGCCAAGTTTCCGACGGATCAGTTCGACCATCCTGAGCGAGATTTTTGGGTCTTCGGTCGAGAACTTGCCTTCGAAGAAGGTCGTTCCATGCGTCTCGTGCAATTCGACGCAATAGTCGGCGACTTCCTCGGGCGTCGTCTCGCCCTTCACCTTCGGCCCGTCACCGCGCAGCGAAAAATAGTCGGTGAACGGGATGTCCTTGCGCACGGCGCCGCCAAGCAACTGGTAGAGCGGCTGGTTCCACGCCTTGCCGCGCAGGTCCCACAACGCCATCTCGATGGCGCCGAAGGCCATGATGCGGGTGCGGTCGTTGATCGACTGCACGCCGGTCCAGAAGGGCAGGCAGACATGCTCGGCGCCGGCGATGTCGAAGGCATCGCGCCCGACCAGCCTTGGCGCCAGGACATCGTTGATGATTGTGGCCGCCGCCGGCGTCGGCGCTTCGCCGAGGCCGACCAAGCCATCCTCGGTCTCAACTTCGACGATGGTCGGCGAAAATCCGTCGAGTTCGCCGAACACCCAGGCATAGGGTGCTTCGAGGCGCAGATTGATCGGCGTGGCTTTGATGCTGCGGATTTTCATCTCAGCGGCCGACTTCGAAGAAAGGCTTGCCCAGCAGATCGGGAACGACATCGATGCCAAGGCCGGGGCCATCTGGAACGCCCATGCGGCTGCCGGTGACCGGGGGCATGTTCGACGCCGTGCGCACCGTCACCCACTCATGGAAGGCAATCGCATGCAGCCGCCGCTCTTCCGGCGTCGACAGCGACAGATGCGCCATCGCCGCCGTGTCGATCTCGGCGCCGCCCGTGTCCTCGACCGTGATCATGAAGCCGAGGTCGACGGCAACGTCGCGGATCTGGCGCGTCTTCGTCACCCCGCCAAGGCGCGAGATCTTCAGGGTCAGCCCGTCGGCCGCACCCAGGCGATGAATTTCCAGCATCGCCTCGAGCGAGGTGACGGATTCGTCGAGCACCATCGGTTTGTCGAGCATGCGGCGAACCGACATGTTCTCGTCGATCGTCGTGCAGGGCTGCTCGAACGTGTAGTCGATGGCGCGCGTGGCATCGGCGAACTGGCGCGCCTGATAGGGCGTCCAGCCGGCATTGGCGTCGCAGAAGATGACCGTGCCTTTCGGCACCGAGGCGGCGACCGCGGTGACACGCTCGATGTCGTCGTTGACATTGCCGCCGACCTTGACCTGCAGCCGGTGGAAGCCGTCCTTGACGATGCGCTTGGCCAGCGCGGCCATGGCGTCGACGCTGCCGTGCGTGACGACCTTATAGAGTTCTGCGGTGTCGCTTTCCTTGCCGCCGAGCAGCGTGACCAGCGGCGCGTCGGCGGCGCGCGCCGCCAGATCCCAGCAGGCCATGTCGAGCGCCGACTTGATGTAGGGATGGCCCTTGAACACCGTGTCCATCAGCCGCCCGATGCTGGCCAGCCCGCGCGGATCGCGGCCGATCAGATGCGGCGCGATCTCGACCACGCCGGCGCGAACGCCGGCGGGGAAGGCTGCCGAGTAAAAATTGCCGAGCGGCGCCATCTCGCCCCAGCCGGTGATGCCGCTGTCTGATGTAATGGACACGATCACCGCGTCGAAAGCGTCGGCCTCGCGCCCCTTCGACATGCGGTATGGCCCGTCCACGAAGGGCTGCACGACATGGTAGGCCTTGATGGTTTCGATCTGCACGTGTCTTGTCCGCTGTCTGTGGTGTTGGGAACGGGTCAGGCGCCCCTCGACGGGCGTTGTTCGAGGCCGCGCGCGTAGGCAAGCAACTCCTCGAAATCGAGATCGATGTGCTCCCTGGCATGGCGCTGGGCTGCACGCATGTCCTTGCCCTTCAGCAACCGCACATAGGTTTCGTGAACGTCTTCGGCCGGCACCGGCTCATTGCGGGCATGCTGGTGGAGCGCAAAATACATCTGCAGCCGGCTGGTCAGCCGCTGCCAGGTTTCCAGCAGCACCGAATTGTCGGCCCATTCGTAGATCAGGCCATGCAGTTGCAGTGCGGTTTCAATTTGGCGTGTCGTGTCCAACGCGCGGGTCGCCTGCTTCACGGCTTCGTGGCGCCGGTCGAGCTCGTCGAAGAAGCGCTGGTCGCGCAGCGGCCACGCCCGCTCGATGGCCAGCTCGTCCATCACCTTGTTGAACGAATAGGCATCGTCGATGTCCTTTGCCGTGACTTCGATGACGAAGGTGCCGGCATAGGGGATGCTGGTCAGGATGCCTTCCTGCACCAGTTCGCGCATCGCCTCGCGCAGCGGCGCGCGGCTGACGCGCATCTGTTCGGAGATACGGAGCTCGTTGAGCTTCTGGCCGGGTGCGAGCTGGCCGGTCAGGATCGCGCGCCGCAACAGCGCGACGATCTCGGCGCGGCGCGTCGTGTCCGCGATCGGACTGAAATCCGCTTTCGCCATTCGGTCACTCCCAAGGAAACCGAAAGCAAGACAAGCAGATTGTCGACAATCTAACAAGAGGTCATCTTCGGATTCTTGGAGCCGCTGGCATATTGCCCTCTTCGGTCTCAGGTGGCGCGTCCGTAGAAGCCGACGCGCTCCTCGGGGCTGAACATCACGCCGGGCTTCTCGTAGTATGAAAACACCGCGATCATGCGCTCGCGCTCGCCTTCGACGGTGGTGACGCGATGCGCGGTGTTCTTGCCGCGGAAGACATTCAGCGTGCCGGGCTTCATGCGCAGGATCCTTGCGTCGGGGTCGCGCCCTTCGAGCAATCTGGCGACGCCGTCATAATTGGGATTGTCGTCCGACCTCAGATCGGTGCGGTATTCGAGGTCGCCGCCACGCTCCGCCGCCTGCAGCAGCAGCGTCGTCGTGAATTCGGAACGGTCGAAATGCCAGTTCAGCGCCTCGCCGGCGCGGTAGGCCATGACATTGGTTCGCGCCAACGGATCCTGCATGACATGCAGCCTGGTTTTGCCCATCGTCGCTGCCAGGAAGCGCAGCAGCGGTTCGTATTCGTAGATGGCGAGCACGACGCTGCCCGGAATCTGGTCGGCACAGACGGTGTGGCTGATGGTCTCCACCTTGCATAGCGCCGGATGGTCGGGTGCAAGCTCGGGAATGTCGGGCTTGAAGTAGATGTTGTGCATGCGCTTGTGCACATGCGATCGCGCGGCCATCACCGGCTGAATCTCGCGCACGGCTTTTTCAGCCATGCCAGGGCGCAAGAACCCTTCGAGATTGAACATGCCGTCGGCTTCGAGCGCGGCGACGGATTGTTCGACAAGGCGCTGCCATGCGGCGCTGCCTTCGCGGTCGAGCGGATAGCGGTCGAGATCGAGGATGTCTTTCATCGTCATGGCTCCGAAGGTTCGAGCCTATGAGACGGCAAAAAAATCTTTCTCTCAACGCAGAAAATAATTAGGATTGGGCAAGAGAAACTTATGGAGCCTTGTGTGGAACGGTTGCCTCCGCTGAATGCGATCAAGGCTTTCGAGGTTGCGGCGCGTGCTGGCAGCTTCACTCTGGCCGCCTCTGAACTCGGCGTGTCCTCAGCGGCGGTCAGCCAGCAGATACGCAATCTCGAAACCTGGTTCGGCAAACAGCTGTTCGTGCGCAGCGGCAACCGCATCGCGCTCACCGACGCCGGCCACGCCATCTATCCGCAGACGGCGAAGGCTTTGGGAGACATCGCCGCCATAGGCCAGCGCATGCTGGAGGGCGGGATGCGGACGCGTCTGGTCGTCAGCGTGCCGTTCTCGCTGGCCGAACTGTGGCTGGCGCCGAGGCTGGCCACGCTCCTTGATGCCTTCCCGCAGATGGCCATCGATGTCCGTGTCGAGGACGATCCGGTCGACCTCATGCGCCAGAACATCGATCTGCGCATCAGCTATGGCGACTATCACTATCCCGGGCTGAAACTTGTTCGTCTCGTCCATGACGATGTCCTGCCGGTCTGCGCGCCGGAGTTCTGGCGCAAGCACGGCAATGGCGATCCCAGTCTGGGGGATCTGCATGAGAGCCTGTTCATCCACACCAATTGGGGACCGAACTATGCCTCGCACCCAACCTGGGCGGACTGGTTCGCGGCCTCCGGCGGCAGCCGCTCACCCGACCCGTCGCACGGGCGGCGCGTCGGCCTGTCCAGCCTGGCGATCGCCTCGGCAAGGCTGGGTCTGGGTATCGCACTTGGCCAGCGGGTCATGGCGCGCGCCGATCTGGAGGCCGGCCGACTGATCGCGCTCTCCTCCGTCTCGGTGCGCCTCGGGCATCCCTATTGCGCATTCATGCCGCCGGCCAAGGCCAACCGCAGCGATGTCGCCAGTCTGGTGGACCTGCTCATGAAAGCGGCGCCCGCGACCTGTGGGAAGGCCGGGGCGCCGCGCTGAAGCCGGATCCTGACGGGGGTGTTCAGGTGGCCGGCTTTTCCGGTATCGGCGATACAGGCGCTCCGGGTCCGATCTTCTGCAGGTTGCCCGTGATCACCTGGTCGCCCTCGGCGACGCCGCTGAGGATGGCGACCTGATCGCCGCTCGTCGGTCCGAGCGAAACCAGCCGCTGGTCGACCGTGTTGCCCTTGCCGACGACATAGAGATATTTGCCGAGCTGGCTCGAGCCCAGTGCCGTCTGCGGCACCATCAGCGCGTCGGCCTGCTCTCTCACATGCAGCCGGACACGAACATATTGGCCCGGCAGCAGCGTGAACTTGCCATTGCCGATCGTCGCGCGAGCCGTGATCGTGCCGGTCGAGCGGTCGACCGAATTGTCGATGAAGGTAAGCTCGCCCTTCTGGCTTGCCTCGGTCTGGCCGGGGAGCAGGACCTCCACTTCGATCGGGCCGTTGGCACGGGCTTGCTCGATCTCGGCCAGATCCGTCTCGCTCGGGTTGAAGGTGACGTAGATCGGGTCGAGCTGCACCAGCGTGTTGAGCACCGTGCCGGCAACGCTGACCAGCGTTCCGACCGAAGCCTGGTTGCGGCCGAGGCGCCCTCCAAACGGGGCCCGGATTTCAGCGTAGCTCAGATTGAGCTCTGCCGTGCGGACCGCCGCCTGGTTGACCGCCAGCGACGCCTGTGCTTCGCGCAAGGTGCTGGTGCGCTGGTCGAAGCCGTCCTTGGCGAGGTAGCCGCTCTTGGCAAGCTCGGTGCCGCGGCCGAGATTGGAGCGGGCATAGTCGAGCGTTGCCGTATCGCGCTGCACCTGCGCCTTGACCTGGTCAAGCGCCGCCTGGAAGTCGTCAGGCGAGATCTTGTAGAGAAGATCGCCTTGCCGGACGTCGACGCCGTCAGAAGCGGTCTGCTCTTGCAGGTAGCCAGGAATCCTGGCCTGCAAGGTGATGCTGCGGATCGGTTCCGTCCGCGCGGCATAGTCCAGGTAGATCGGGATCGTCTTCTTGACGACACTGACCACCGGCACCGGCATGACGAATGCCGCCGGAGCAGGCGTCGCCGCGGCCGTGCCGGCATTGAGGCTGAGATTGCCCATGTCGAGCAGATGGACGCTGGCCACCGAGATCGCTCCCAGCGCGACAGCCGTTCCCAACGCGATTTTCCATTTACGCATGATCAGTCTCCAATCTTATTCGGCCGCTTCCGCCAGGGGACGGAATGCGGGCTCAGTCGTTGGTTCATTGTCTTGAGAGGCGGGCTCGTCATTGCCGCGGCGTTCGCGCAGCTGTTCGATGACCGCGTAGAACACCGGCACGAACACCAGCGACAGGATGGTCGCCGCGACCATGCCGCCGAATACGGTGGTGCCGATCGACTGCCGGCTTGCCGCACCCGCACCCGTCGCAAACATCAGCGGCAGTACGCCGAGGATGAAGGCGAAGGCCGTCATCAGGATCGGCCGCAGCCTCAGCCGTGCCGCCTCCATCGCCGCGTCGACGATGCTGAGGCCTTCCTCGCGCCGTCGCCTTGCAAACTCGACGATCAGGATCGCGTTCTTGGCCGCCAGGCCGATCAGCATGACGAAGCCGATCTGCGAGTAGACGTCGATCTGCATGCCACGCAGCAACAAGGCCACGAAGGCGCCGAACAGGGCCAGTGGCACCGCCAGCAGCACCATGAACGGCATCGCCCAGCTCTCATATTGCATCGCCAGGATCAGGAAGACGAAGACGATGGCGAGGCCGAAGACGACGGACGCGATCGATCCTGCCTTGAGCTCCTGGAAGGTGATGCCGGTCCATTCGAAACCGAAATCTCTTGGCAGTGCGGTGGCGGCGGCCCGTTCCATCGCGGCAACCGCCTGGCCCGAGGAAAAGCCCGGTGCGGCACCGCCATTGATCGAGGCCGAGGCATTGTTGTTGTAGTGCGGCACGGTCTCCGGGCCAACGAAGGGCACGAGTTTGCCCAGTGTGCTGAGCGGCACCATGCCGCCGGAGGCATTGCGCACATAGAGCCGCGAAATGTCGGCTGCACCCGCACGTGCATCCTTGTCGGCCTGGATGGTCACCCGGAAGGTACGGCCGAACAGGTTGAAGTCGTTCACGTACAGCGAGCCGAGATAGATCTGCAGCGTGTTGAACACGTCCGGCAGATTGAGGCCGAGCAGTTTGGCCTTGCTGCGGTCGAGGTCGTAGTTGAACTGCGGCGTCGAGGTCGAGAACGGCGAGAACAGCTGCTGCGGGTTGATCTCCGGCTGCTTGCGCGCCTCGGCGATCACGGCTTGCGTGGCATCGTTGAGGGCTGAACTGCCGCGGCCGGTGAGATCCTCGACGACGAACTCGAAGCCGCCCGTGGTGCCGATACCCGGTATCGACGGCGGATCGAAGCTCAGCGCAAAGGCTTCCGGGATTTGCATCAGCTTGCCGCGCACGTCGGCGACGAGCTTCGACGCGCTCTGGTCGGGACCGCGTTCTTCCCAGGGTTTGAGGATGGCGAATTCGACCGCCGAGTTCGACTGCGCGGCACTGGTCAGGAAGTTCAGGCCGCTGATCGACCCGACGATCTCGACGCCGGGCGTCGCCTGCAGGATGTCGCGCGCCTTTTGCGCCACCGCGTCGGTGCGTTCCAGCGACGCGCCGTCGGGCAACTGGATGACGACGAAGAAATAGCCCTGGTCCTCGACCGGAAGGAAGGTCGAGGGCAGGCGCTGCCAGACGAAGTAGGTGGCGACCAGTCCGGCCGCGAACAGGCCAAGCATGATCCAGCGCAAGCGGATGAGGATGCGCACGCCATTGGCATAGGCATGCGAGAGCCTGTCGAAGCCGGTGTTGAACCAGCGGAACGGGGCGAACTGCGTCTCGCCGCGATGCCGCAGGAAGGCCGCGCTGAGCGCGGGACTGAGCGTCAGCGAGTTGAAGGCCGAGATGCCGACGGAGATCGCCACCGTCAGCGCGAACTGGTTGTAGAGCTTGCCGGAGACGCCGGGAATGAAGGCTACCGGCACGAACACCGCCATCAGCACGGCGGTGGTGGCGATGATCGGTCCGGTGACCTCGCGCATCGCGGCCTTGGTCGCTGCAAGCGGCTTGAGCCCGGCCTCCAGCTGTCGTTCGACATTTTCAACCACGACGATGGCATCGTCGACGACCAGGCCGATCGCCAGCACCATGCCGAGCAGGGAGAGCATGTTGAGCGAGAAGCCGAGCATCTCCATGACGACCAGCGTCGCCACCAGCGACACCGGAATGGCGATGGTCGGGATGATCGTCGTGCGCCAGCTTTGCAGGAAGAGGAACACCACGGCGACGACCAGCACCAGCGCTTCGCCGAGCGTGATCAGCACGTCATGCATCGACGCCGAGACGAAGCGGGTGGTGTCGTAGTGCATCGCATAGGACACGCCCTTCGGGAAGCGGCCCGACAGCTCCTGCATCTTGTCCTTGACGCGCTGCTGCAGATCGAGCGCGTTGGATCCAGGCATCTGGTAGACGGCAAGCACCACGGTCGGGTCCTTGCCGAAGAAGGCAGACGACGAATATTGCAGCGCTCCAAGCTCGATGCGGGCGACGTCGCGCAGCCTGACCAGCGAGCCGGTATCGGTGTTGGCGCGCACGACGATGTCGCCGAATTCCTTGGGATCGCTCAACCGGCCGACGGCGTTGACCTGCATTTCGAAGGCGGTGCCGGCGGGTGCCGGCGACTGGCCGATCTTGCCGGCCGCCACCTGGACGTTCTGTTCGGCGATGGCATTTTGCACATCGACGGCGGTGATGCCGAGATTGGCGAGCTTGTCGGGATCGAGCCAGACGCGCATCGAATAGCGCCGTTCGCCGAAGATCTGCACGTCGCCGACGCCTGGCAGCCGCTTCAGCGGATCGACGACCTGCAGATAGGCAAGGTTGCTCAGCGCCACCGGATCGACCGAACTGTCGGGCGAGGTCAGGTTGACGATGAGGACGAAGTTCGGATTCTGTTTCTTGATCGTCACGCCGCCCTGGTTGACGATCGCCGGCAGCGACGAAGCCGCCTGCGAGACGCGGTTCTGGACGTCGACGGCGGCGGTGCTCAGCGAATAGCCGACATCGAAGGTGATGGTGATGGTCGAGGAGCCGTCATTGGAGCTCGTCGACGACATGTAGGTCATGCCTTGCACGCCGTTGATCTGCTGTTCCAGCGGCGTCGTCACCGTGTCGGCCACCACTTGCGCGCTGGCGCCCGGATAATGGGCGCTGACCACGACCTGCGGCGGTGTGATGTCGGGAAACTGCGAGACGGGCAGCAGGAAATAACAAATCGACCCGGCGAGCACCATGATGATGGCGATCGCAGAGGCGAAGATCGGACGGTGGATGAAGAAATTTACCATGAGACGCAAGCCTCCCCGGCTGCTCTTGCCCGCCCGAAGGCGCTGGCAACCCTGGACAGCCTTTGGCCGGGCTTGTCACCGAGGCCGTCCCGCGAACGCAGCAACGGCACCTCGTGGCGCTGCGCATCGGCGAGCGAGCGCAGCATCGTCTCGAAGGCGCGCGGGTCGACGCCATCGGCTTTCATGACCAGCCGGATCATCGGATCCCGGACGGCCTCATCTATGGTAAGATCGCGGCGCTGTGGCATTGGCCGGCTCCTTGTCTGTCGATTCGCAGCCCATGCTCGCGAACCGTTTTTAATCTCTTCACCGGCCGAGGCCGCATGATTGGCAGTTTCTCGCCCCTCTCGTCTGGCAGGGCCGTTCACGGCCTTGTTATTGACGGTGGACGATATAGGTGTTACCAGTAAGTAACATTCTGGAAGTTACAGACCGGTAACACCCTAGTCAAGAGGTGGCCGAGGGTTTTTTGGAAACGAAAGGAGATCATGATGACAGACGGCATCGTGGAGCGCTCTCGTCCCCGGGATCGGATCCTGGAGACGGCACGCGACATGTTCCACAAGCATGGCATCAAGGGCGTCGGCGTCGACGCCATCACCGAAGCTGCCGGCACGAACAAGATGACGCTCTATCGTCACTTCGAATCCAAGGACGAACTGATCGTCGAATGCCTGCGCGCCAATGCGGCCAAGGCCGGCGCTATGTGGGATGCGTTCGATGCCGAATTTCCTGGTGACAAGCTTGCCCAGCTGCATGCCTGGGTTCGCAAGGCGGCTGCCATGCTCAATGCGGACGGGCGCGGCTGCGACATGGCCAACGCCGCCGCTGAACTGACCGAGCCGGACCATCCGGCCAGGCTGGTGATCAAGGAACTCAAAGAAGCCCAGCGCGAGCGCCTTGTGACGCTATGTCGGGACGCGGGCATCGGCCAGGCTGAACTGCTCGCCGATACGCTGTCGCTTCTGCTCGAGGGTGCGCGGGTTAGTGTACAGACCGTGGGTTCGGAAGGTCCGAGCACGCAGTTCGTGCGCATGGCTGAAGGATTGATCGCTTCTTTCCGGGGCGCCGCCGCCGGTTGACGGGACCCGTGGCCTGTCAACGTGCGTCATTCCATCTGCGATGACTGGGCGTGCTTTGGTGTCGCTGTACCGCCATTCCTGCCGGCCAAACGAAAAAAGCCCGCTGCCGGGAGGAGGTGGCAGCGGGCTCGATTTTCGAATGTGGCGCGGGAGGAGGTGCACCCCATTCAGCGTCGGCATCGCATCTGGGAGGAGTAGATGGCCGACAACCAGAACCTACGAGTTGCCCAACGATTCGGCAACAAAGAAACTTGCATAGCTGCTGTGCAGATTTGCCGTGCCAATTATCGTACAAATCCGGAAACCCGGTTTAGCCAAGCCATTTCGCATTATTGCACGGGGACGTTTTCCCTGAAGATCAAGCGCGGTTCGATGAACTTGCGCGTCAGATAGGGTGCCGAGGAGGCAATCGAGCCGAGCAGGCGAATGACCGACTGTTCCGCGATCAGCCTGGCATTCTGGTCGATGACGACATCGAGCAGGTCGTCGACGAGATGACCACGCGTGTCCTTGGTCAAGTCGTGGCAGATGAACACCGGCTTGCGGTTCGGCCTGGCCTCGCGGATCGCCTTTGCAACGCCCGAATGCCCAGCTCCGACGCAATAGATGCCGAGCAGCTCCGGCTCGTCGTGCAGCGCCTTCATGGTCTCGGTGTAGCTGGCATCGGGCTCGTCGTTGACCTCGACGGCGCTGCTGACGGTCAGATTGGGAAACTCCTCACTGAGCACCGAGCGGAAACCCATTTCGCGTTCCTCGTGGCCGCGATAGGAACGTGAGCCGACGACCATCGCCAGATGACCGATTCGGCCGCCAAGGAAGCGTCCCATCAGCAGCGCCGCCGTTCGTCCCGCCACCCGGTTGTCGATGCCGACATAGGCCGCGCGCGGTGCCGCCGGAACATCGGACACCAGCGTCACCAGGCGCATGCCGGCATCGACGATGTCGTGCAGGATGTTGCGCGTACGCGGATGATCGACGGCGATGACACCGACGCCATTGGCCCTGAGCGAAAGGTTTTCGACAGCGCTCTGCAGCGCGTTCGGCGAGATACCGGCGAGGTTATGGATCCGGCACGAGGCAACAAGCGGCAGGCGCGCGGCGTAGTCCTCGATGTGCCCGGCGAGATCGCGCATGAAGGCATTGCTGCCGATCGGCAGCAGGAATTCAAGGTGGGCGGGCCGCGAGGGTAGCGTCACCTGATCGGCGACCGGCAGATAGCCGACTTGCTTGGCCGCCTCCATGACGCGCTGGCGGTTGGCCGCACTCGCACCCGGCCGGTTGTTGAGCACCCGGTCGACCGTTGCGGTCGATAGCCCGCAGCTACGAGCGATATCGGAGACAGTGGCTTTCATGCCGTAACCCACAGCGCGCAGCTACGAGCGATATCGGAGACAGTGGCTTTCATGCCGTAACCCACAGCCCGCAGTTGCGTGCGGTATCCGAGACTGTGGCTTTCATGCTGCAATCCTGTTCGCCATGCGATGGCGCGTCAGACAAGCGATGCGATCTGAGGTGACGGGTGATTGCCGCCCATCACCATTCTCAGTGCGATGGCTTGCCATCGGCGATGGCATCGCGGATCTCCTTGTCCGACATGCCGGTAATGATCCGTTCGACCTCCGCCACGCTGGTCTTCTTGGGGTCTATGTCGTCAGCAACCACCTTGCCCCGGCGCATGACGACGATGCGGTCGACCACCTGGAAGACATGGTGGATGTTGTGGGCGATGAAAATGCAGGAATGGCCGGAATCGCGGGCGCTGCGCACGAAGCTCAGCACACCCTGTGTTTCGGCGACGCCGAGATTGTTGGTCGGCTCGTCGAGAATGATCAGGTCGCTGTCGAAATGCATGGCGCGCGCGATCGCCACCGCCTGGCGCTCGCCGCCGGAGAGCGAGCCGATCGGCGTCGTCGGCGGGATGTTCTTCGAGATGCCGACCTGCTTGAGCAAGTCGCGGGCAACCGTGTTCATCGCGTCCTGGTCCATCCGGTTGAGAAAGCGCGGCGACTTGATCGGCTCGCGTCCGAGGAACAGATTGCGGGCGATCGACAGTTGCGTGACCAGCGCCGAGTCCTGGTAGATGGTCTCGATGCCGTGGGCGATGGCGTCGCTGGTGCTGCGCAGGCTCACCTTGTTGCCGCGGATGAAGATGTCGCCGCTGGTCAGCGGAACGGCACCCGAGAGCACCTTGATCAGCGTCGACTTGCCGGCGCCATTGTCGCCGAGCAAGCCGACGATCTCCCGTTCATTGACGTGGAAATTGGCATCCTCCAGCGCCTGCACGCGGCCGTAGGACTTGCGGATGTTCGTCATGCGGATCAGTGGCTCGGCCATGGTTCAAGTCCCTGCCTGATGCCGGCGTTCCAGCCATGAATGCAGCGCCATCATGCCAAGGATGATGGCGCCGATGAAGATGTTGTAGGCAAGACCGGGCACGCCGATCAGCACGATGCCGTTGCGCATCACGCGCAGGATCAGGATGCCGAGCACGGTGCCGATGATCGTGCCGCGCCCGCCGGTCAGCGCGGTACCGCCGATCACCACCATGGCGATGACTTCCAGTTCATAGCCGGTGCCGCTGTTGGGGTTGGCCGCCGAGGTGCGCAGCGACGAGATGACGCCGGCAAGCGAAGCCATGACCGACGACAGCACGAACAGGCCGATCTTGACGCCGCTGACATTGACGCCGCGCGCCCTTGCAGCACTCGGGTTGCCGCCGGCCGCCTGGATCCAGTTGCCGGTGCGGCTTTGCGTCAGCACATAGCCGAGCGCGATCGCCGCGGCGATGAACCAGAACAGCGACATGTAGATGCGGAACGGTCCGATGAAGAAATCGCCGACCAGCGCTTCGGCCAGCCAGCTGCCCTCCGCACTCCAGGTGCGCTGCGGAAAACCGTCGGTGACGAAAAGGGCGGTGCCGCGCACCACAAGCAGCATGCCGAGCGTCACCAGGAAGGATGGGATCTTGAGCTGCGTCACGAACCAGCCATTGACCAGCCCGATGATGGCGGCGACCAGCAGCGCGGCGACAAAGCCGACCTCAAGGGAGGTCAGGCCGCTGTTGAACAGGGTCCACATCAAGACCGGCGAGAAGCCGAACAGGGAACCGACCGAGAGGTCGAACTCGCCCGACGTCATCAACAGCGTCATCGCCAGCGCGATCAGGCCGAGCTCGACCGTGAAGGCCAGCGTGTTGGAGATGTTCTGCGGCGACAGGAAGTCGTGGTTGAAACTCCAGAAAACGGCGATCTCGACGACGAGCAGCACGAAAGGGCCGAATTCCGGCCGTGCGATCAGGCGTTGGACGAGCGAATGATTTTCCACAGGCAATCCGCGACATGAGTGGAAGGCTGAGCGTTGCACATCGCGTGCGAAGGGCTCGGCGAAATGGAGAGCCAGTCGCGACCGTTGGGCGGCCGCGACTGTCGAGATTGGATGTTACTTGCCGGACAGGATGTCGTCGTAGATTGGCGCGGTGTCTTTTTCGTAGAGCGCGCCGGTGATGACGTTGAAGCCCGGAGGAATGCCGCCGGCGGCCATATTGGCCAGCGAGAGCGCGACATAGCTGGTCGCCTGCGGGTCCTGCCACTGGCCGGCATTGACATAGCCGTTCAGCACTTCCTGGGTGGTGTCGAGCGAGTTGCCCCAGCCGACAACCGGGATTTCGCCCGGCTTGATGCCGACCTGGTCGAACACCCGCTTGATCGAGCCGGTGACGAGATCGCCCAGGCCGATGATCGCCTTGACCTTGGCCTTGTTGGCAGTGAGGTAGTCGACCATGCGGTTGATCACTTCAGCCTGGTCGAGCGTCGCTTCGGTGATTTCATAGGTGATGCCGAGCGGCTCGAAGACGCTCTTGATGCCTTCCTCTTCCTGCACGCCGTAGGTGGCGCCGGGGATCTCGACCGGCATCCAGACGAAGTCGCCTTTCTTCACCAGGCCTTTGTCGACCAGATACTGTGCCCAATGCTTGCCGAAGGTGACATTGTCGCCGCCGACATAGGCGTTGAAGTCGGCTTTGGGGTCGGGCGTGTTGAAATTGATGATCGGCACTTTCGCCGCCCGCGCTTCCTTGACGATCTCGATCAGGCTGCCCGGATCAGGGCTCGTGGTGACGATGCCGTCGGCCTTGGCGGAGAGGGCGGCGCGAACCGCTTCCTGCTGCGAGGCGACATCGCCATTGTGGAACGAGGTGTTGACCGTGTTGCCGGTATCCTTGGCCCATTGCTTGGCGCCGGCCAGGAAGTAGGTCCAGACCGGATCGGCCGGGCCGCCATGCGAAATCCAGTAGAACGTCTTGGCCTGTGCCGCTGCTGGTATCACCATCAGCGCCACCAACAGGCCGTATAGAACAAGTCTTAGCCGTGTCAGCATTTGATTTCCTCCCGTTGTAGATGGTCAGTTCAAAATCCGTCCCTTGTTCAGCATCTTTTGCCAGCGCCGGTTGAATGCGTCAGAGCATCCCCTTTTTCGACGGATGGCAAGCCTCCATTTGCAGGTGTAGTGGGCGCCTGACGGGTCGTCATCAGCTGCCCCATCAGATTGCATCAGTTGAGGTGATTTTCCGACTGTCGGATAATTGGTGGGATTGTTTCGGGTCGCGCGAACGCGGCCTGCGTCGACAAGGGTCACGCCGGCGATCATCCTACGCCCACGGGACCAGGTCCGTAGCGCCCTGGCAGGGCGTCGACGATACCAGTTGCTAGATCAGATCGGCTCTGGCTAGCTCCCGCATCAGATGGCTGGCGCCATAGGTCCAGTGCGGGCAGTCGGGCGAGAGCCGCACCCGGTTGACCAGCGCACCGAATTTCTCCGACGAGATGGTGACGATGTCGCCGACCTTGTGAGTAAACCCCTTGCCCTTCTCGCCTCGATCCTTGGACGGAACGAACATGGTGCCGAGATAAAGCGCCAGCCCGTCCGGATACTGGTGGTGCGGCCCCATGGCCGCGGCGACCAGTTCCTCCGGCGAGCGGCTGATCTCGGCCATCGAGCTTGCGCCCTCCAACGAGAACCCGTCCTCGCCCTCGACTTTCAGGCGCACGACGGCGCGCTTGACGTCATCGATGGAGAATTTGTCGTCGAACAGGCGGATGAAGGGACCGAGCGAGGCCGAGGCATTGTTGTCCTTGGCCTTGCCGAGCAGCAGCGCCGAACGCCCTTCGACGTCGCGCAGATTGACGTCGTTGCCGATGGTGGCGCCGACGATCCTGCCGCTGGAGGCGGCGATCATGGCGATCTCGGGTTCCGGATTGTTCCAGGTCGACACCGGGTGCAGCCCGACATCGGCGCCGAAGCCCACCGAGGCCATCGGCTGGCACTTGGTGAAGATCTCGGCGTCGGGGCCGATGCCCACTTCCAGATATTGCGACCAGGCGCCGCGCGAAATCAGCTTGGCCTTGATCTCCATCGCTTCGGGCGAACCGGGTTTCAGCTTCGACAGATCGTGGCCGATCAGTCCTGCGATGTCGGCGCGGATGGCGTCGGCTTTTTCAGCCGAACCGCGCGCCTGTTCCTCGATCACCCGTTCCAGCAGGCTGACGACGAAGGTGACGCCCGATGCCTTGACCGCCTGCAGGTCGACCGGGGAGAGCAGGTAGGGTTTTGCTGGATCGCGCCCGGTCTCAAAACTGTTGGCGGCGATGTCATCGAGCGATCCGATCGGTCTGCCCTCGGCCGAGCGGACATGCCCAGCGGGGTCAGCCATCTCGCAAAGGTCTCGCATGGTTGGTGCCGCACGCGAGGTGATGTCGAAGACCGTGCCATCGCGCACCGTGACGACCAGCGGGTATGCGGCATCGCTACCTCTGGCGCGTCCGACAAAAAGGCCCTCGGTGGGCAGGTGGGTCGGGTTCGTCATAGCGCTCTGTCCTCTGAGTGATCGACAATGTGGCGAAGTGATCGTCAATGTGGGCGGCCGGATCGGCGCGGCACTTTCACCGGATTCCCGTCAAAGGTCTATCCCGTCGCAGGCGATCGGAACTCTGGGTCTCCGATCGCCTCGGCGGCAGTCCACAGACGAAAGCCGGAGTGCTCTTTCAAAAATGTGAAATTCTGACTAGGATTTTCACCAATCGCAGCGCATTCAGGTGACCCTTGGCGACAGCATTCTCCGATCCGATCTGGCTCAAGCCACAGGCAGCTTCCACGTTTCAATCGCTTCCCAATGGCGAACGTGTCGATCTCGCCATTGTTGGCGGTGGCATTATGGGCTTATCGACCGCCTTGCATGCCGCCCGGCTTGGCCTGTCGGTGCAGGTGCTGGACGCGGGCGAGATCGGCCAGGGCGCATCAGGCTTGAATGGCGGTCAGGTCATTCCCGGCCTGAAATACGATCCGGAATGGCTGCTGGAGCATTTTGGCCTTGAGCGCGGCGAGGCGCTTGTCAATTTTGCGGCGTCGACCGCCGATGCGGTGTTCGAGCTGATCCGCGACGAGAAGCTGGCGGTGCCGTTCGTTCGCAATGGCTGGATCCAGGCGGCGCACACCGAGGCCGCGCTGAAGGCGGCGGGAAACCGTGACCGGCAATGGCGCGCACGGGGCGCGGATGTCCAGTTGCTGAACGCAGCGGAGATCGCGGCCAAGACCGGTGCGCAGGGCTATCTCGGCGGCTGGCTCGATCGCCGCGCCGGTGTTATCGATCCGCTCGCTTACACATCTGAACTCGCCCGTGTCGCGACCGCGGCTGGCGTGAGGGTAGCCGAGCGCGAAAAGGTCGTGCGGCTCACCAAGACCGCCGGCGTTTGGCGTATTTCGACCGAAAATGGCCTGGAATTGCAGGCAAAGGCGGTCGTTCTGGCGACCAACGCCCATACGGACGGTCTGATCCCCGGCCTTGCGCAGACGATCGTGCCGCTGCATTCTTTTCAGATCGCCACAGCACCGCTGTCGTCCGGTCAGGCGGCCCCGATCCTGCCGGAAGGGCAGGCGGTGTCGGACTCCAGGCGCATCCTCGTCTACTACCGCAAGAGCGCCGACGGCCGGCTGGTGCTTGGCGGGCGGGGTCGCATGGCGCTGCCGACGAGCGCCAGCGACTGGGCGCATCTCGAGCGGGCGCTGCGGCGGCTCTATCCCATGCTGTCCGGCATCGCCATCGAGAAGCGCTGGTTCGGCCGCGTGGCGATGACGCCGGACCATCTGCCGCACATCCACGAGCCGGAGCAGGGCCTGCTCGCCGTGGTCGGCTGCCAGGGTCGTGGTGTCGGCCTGATGACCGCTCTTGGCGAGCGCATCGCCGGCTATCTCCAAAGTGGCGACGCCAGGCATTTGCCCTTCCCGGTCTCGCCGATCCGACCGATCCCGTTTCACGCCTTCCGCCAAGTCGGCGTCGCCGCGACCATCGCCTGGTACCGGCTGCTCGATGCGTTGGAGCGCTGACCAAAGCAATTCCTGTCAATGGGTTTCCGTTTGGGATTCCGCTTGACAGTTTCATGGATATGAAAAACTCTAAGCCAATTTCAAATTCCGATAGGCAGGTCGATGTCGACCCTAGTTGCAACATCAGCGCCAGAGGCCCGGTCTTCTCAGGGCTTCCGGGTCGCCATGCTGCTCCCGGGCGCTCTGGTCACTTTCCTGCTGATCCTGTTTGCCCTCGGCCTCGTGCTTTTCCTCGCCTTCCGCAACAATGACGGTTCGCTGCTCGGTGCCGGTTTCAGCTTGGCGAACTTCGCAACTGTGGTGTCCGATCCGCTGTACTGGACGGTGACGCTGCGTTCGCTGATCATTGCCGCTCTGGTCACGCTGGCGACCGTCGTCACTGCCTATCCCGTCGCCTACTATCTTGCCTTCCACGCCGGCCGGCGGCGCGGCCTTCTGCTGTTTCTGGTGACGCTGCCATTCTGGACCAGCTATCTCCTGCGCGTCTTCGCCTGGAAGATCGTGCTCGCCTACAATGGCGTTTTGAACTCGGCGCTGATCGAAAGCGGAATCTGGTCTGAGCCGACATTGGCCTTTCTCAACACGCCGGCCGCCGTCGTCGTCACGCTGGCGCACGCCTACGCGCCTTTCGCCATCCTGCCGATCTACGTGGCGCTGGACACCATCCCGAAATCGCTGATCGAGGCCGCTTCCGATCTCGGCGCGCGGCCCTTCACCTCTTTCCGCCGGGTCGTGCTGCCCAATTCGATGCCGGGCGTGCTGGCGGCAGCCCTTGTCGTCTTCGTGCCGACGGTCGGTGACTATGTCACGCCGGCGCTCGTCGGCGGCCCGGCCAGCACCATGATCGGCACGCTGATCCAGGCGCAATTCGGCAAGGCCAATGACTGGCCGTTTGGCGCCGCACTCTCCGTCGCCGTCATGCTGGTCATCCTGTGCGTGGTGCTGGTCGCGCGTTTCGCCGACCGCAGATTTGGCAGCCGCACATGAGCGCTGCACGCACGCAGGGAGGCGGCCGCTGGCTCGGCGTCTACGTCGTCGCCTATTTGGTCTTTCTCTATCTGCCGGTGCTGCTGATCCCGCTGTTTTCCTTCAACAACTCGATCCAGGCAGCGTTTCCGCTGCAAGGCTTCACCTTGCAATGGTACGCGACTTTGTTCGGCAATTCGGCGCTGACCGGTGCACTCCTGAACAGCCTCGTCATCGGCGCCATTGCCGCCACGGGTGCGACGCTGTGCGGCATCACCGTATCCTACATGGACCTCTACGGCCGCTCGCCGCTGGCCGCCACCATCAGCGCCATCGCCCAGCTGCCAATCCTGATCCCCGGCGTCATCGTCGGCATATCGCTGCTGATCCTCATCAATCTCATTGGTCTGGGGCCATCGCGCATCGCCATCGTTCTCGGTCACATATTGGTGGCGCTGCCGACGACCGTGGTGATCATGCGCAGCCGCTTCGCCGCCATCCCGAAAACCATTCGCGAGGCGGCGCTCGATCTCGGCGCCTCCGACTGGACGACGTTCCGGCGGGTCATGCTGCCGCTCAGCCTGCCGGCCATCGTTTCGGCCTTGATGCTGGCCTTCCTGATCTCCTTCGACGAATTCATCGTCGTCTTCTTCCTGGCCGGCACCGAGCCGACGCTGCCGCTCTACATCTGGAGCCAGCTGCGTTTTCCAAAGTCGCTGCCGACGGTGATGGCGCTGGGCACGTCGATCCTGGCCGTGTCCTTCATCATCGCTGCAGCGGCTGAAATCCTGCGCCATCGCGGCTTGTCCGCCACGGCGCCAAAGCCCGCGGATCCGTCACAACCAAAACAAACCAAGAGAGGAGAACTGCAATGGCATTCGACCTGAAATCGATCTCTGCAAAGACTGTTTGCGCTGGATTGACGGCGTTCGCGCTGGCGCTGTCGTCGACCGTCGCTTTCGCCGGCGACAAGCTGCAATATTTCACCTGGTCGGGCTATGAACTGCCCGACTTCAACAAGAGCTTTCTGGCTGCGCACCCCGACGGCGTCGAGGCCTCGATCTTCGGTGACGACGATGACGCCTTCACCAAGGTCAAGGCCGGCTTCCGCCCCGACATCGCGCATCCCTGTTATGACAAGGTGGCGCGCTGGAACAAGGAAGGCCTGCTGCAGCCGATCGACACCAAGCGGATCAAGAACTGGGATTCGATCTTCCCGGTGTTCAAGAACCTGCCCGACCTGCAGGCCGGCGACGGCAAGGTCTGGATGGTGCCGTGGGACTGGGGCAACACCTCGATCCTCTACCGCACCGATCTGGTGAAGAACCCGGAAGCGAGCTGGAATCTTCTGTGGGACAAGCAGTATGCCGGTCGCATGGCGACGATCGACGCGGTGCACGACACGCCGGTCGTTGCCGCACTGCTCGCCGGCGTTAATCCGTTCGACATGACGCCGGAGCAAATGGACAAGGTGGCCGAGAAGCTGCGCGAGCAGCGCCCGCTGCTCTCCAATTACACCACCGACATGACCTCCGTCGAACAGGCGCTGGCCAGCGGCCAATTGGTCGCCGCCATGACCTGGAACGCGTCCGCCACCTCGCTTAAGAAGCAGGGCGTGCCGGTCGAGTTCATGAAGCCGAAGGAGGGCATGCTGACCTGGGCCTGCGGCTTCGTCATGCTCAAGGACGCCAAGAATATCGACCTCGCCTATGACTTCATCAACAGCCGGCTGGAAGCCGACTCCGGCAAATACCTGATCGAGGCCTATGGCTATGGCAGTTCGCTGAGCTCCGCTTTTGCCACCGTGCCGAAGGAGGAACTGGAGAAATTGCAGCTGCCATCCGACCCGGAAGTGATGCTGAAGACCACCATCTTCACCGGACCGATGAAACAGAATGACGACCTCGCCAAGATGTTCGAAAAGGTCAAGGCAGGCGGCTGAACCCTAGAGCACCGCGCGGCGTCAGCCACGCGGTGTCACCCGAGACACTGCAAACGAGGTCGGGAATTGATGGACATACTGGACGAAGCTGCTGAGAAGCCGAAGGACGATGCCGATGTGCGGGTCGGCCGGCGCGTGCGGGCGCTGCGGCTGGAGCGCAACCTGTCTCTGGCCGATCTTGCGGCAAAAGCCGGCGTGTCGATCGGTGCGTTGAGCCAGATCGAACGCGGCATGTCCTCGCTGCGCGTCAAGGTGATCTGGCCGCTCGCCGCCGCCCTCGACATCGAGCCGTCGGCGCTGATCGCCGACGGCAACGATGCCGTCAACGATCTCTATTGCGTGCGTGCCGATAAGCGACGGCAAATCCCGGTCAAGTCGGAAGGCATTGCCAAGGCGCTGCTGTCGCCGCCGGGCGCGACGCTGACCGGCATGCTGGTGACGGTGGAAGCCGGCGGCGGCACCGCGGAGGCCTATGCGCATGCCGGTCATGAATTCGGCTTCGTGCTGTCGGGCGAGGTCGAACTGGTGGTTGATTCGACAAATTACGTGCTGAAGACCGGCGACAGTTTTGCGTTCAAGAGCACGCTTTTGCATGCCTTCCGCAATCCAGGCGCCGAGCGTTGCCAGATCCTCTGGGTCAACACCACGAAGCCATCCGAGGTTCGCGATGGCGCCTGATCCACTTGTGCGGCTACAGGCGGTCTCGAAGATTTTTCCTGGCGGCATCGTCGGGCTCGACGCCGTCGATCTCGACATTGTCGGCGGCGAGTTCATCACGCTGCTCGGGCCGTCGGGTTGCGGCAAGACCACCAGCCTGCGCGTCATCGCCGGCTTCGAAAGCCCGACGACCGGCAAGGTGTTGCTCGATGGTCGCGATATCACGGCACTTCGGCCGTTCGACAGGCCGGTCAACACCGTTTTCCAGGATTACGCGCTGTTCCCGCACATGAATGTCGCCGAAAATGTCGGCTTTGGCCTATCGCTGCGCAAACTGTCTGGAGCCGAACAGGCAAAGCGCGCCGGCGAAGCCCTTGACATGGTCGGCCTCGCCGACAAGCTTGGCGCCCGCGTCTCCGAACTGTCGGGCGGCCAGCGCCAGCGTGTCGCACTGGCGCGTGCCATCGTCTGCGAACCACGCGTGCTACTGCTCGACGAGCCGTTGTCGGCGCTCGATGCGCATCTGCGTGAACAGATGCAGGTTGAACTGAAGCGGCTGCAGTCGCGGCTCGGCACCACCTTCGTCATGGTCACCCACGACCAGACCGAAGCGCTGTCGATCTCCGACCGCATCGTCGTCATGAACAAGGGCCGCATCGAGCAGATTGCGCCGCCGGCCACACTTTATGACCGGCCCGCCACGAAGTTTGTGGCGAGCTTCATCGGCACCATGAATCTCCTGCAATCGCGCTTCGTCGGCCGAGACGGCGATCGCCTGCGCTTCGCCGCCGGCGCCCTACCGCTGGAGGCCATTTCTGAAACCGGCGAAGCTCTCGCCGAGGATGCCATGCACACCGTCGGCGTGCGGCCGGAAGATCTCCTGGCGATGACCGAGGCCGCGCCCGGCACAGCGCCGGCACGCGTCAACAGCATCGTCTTTCACGGCCGCACGTTGCGTCTGCACGCTGAACTCGGGCAGGGCGCACCTGTTGTCATAGACGCGCCGCGCCAAGCCGAGGGTTTTCAATTCCAGGTCGGCGACGTGGCGCATATCAGCCTGCGCCGTGGTGCCAACTGCCCGGTGCTACCAGGTTAGTTTCATCGATCAAATCCACGCTTGACTCCAAGGATTGTTCCTGTTTTGTTCTAACCGTAGATGAGAAACAGGAGCGTTCTTCGCCGGGCGTATGGGTATGTATCGGCAAGGTGAATTCGATTTCGGCATACCAGAGCCTCCGTGGCAACCGAAGCGGCCGGATCGTGCCTTCTTCGGGTTGTTCTTGCAGCCGAAGGACTATGGTTCATTCGCCAATCTGCAGACGCAGCTTTGTCATCGACATGAAGTCGGTGAATCGCTGCTGTCGGCTGAACGGTTCCATCTGAGCCTGCAACATGCCGGCGACTACAAGCGGCTGCGGTCCAAGACCGTCTTTGCGGGATCTCGATCGGGTCAGCGTGTCCACATGCCTGCTTTCGAGGTCACGTTTGGCCACGTCGGCAGCTTTCCCGGTCGCCCGGCAACAAGGGGCAGGCCACCTCATCGCCCATTTGTGCTTCTCGCCGATGATGGACCGGTTTTTGAACTTCACAAATTGCTTGGTGTCGAGATGCTCAGGAATGGGCTCAAAGCGTCGGATCATTTCGTTCCGCATCTGACACTTGCCTACGATCAAAAGTTCATCTCTCGGCAGCCCATCGAACCGATCAGCTTCGTTGCCCATGACTTCATCTTTGTTCACAGCCTGCGCGGCCTGACAAAATACCTCTTCCTGGATCGTTGGCCTTTGCCGTTGGCATCGTAGTTCGCAAGCTGGGCGATCCGTCCTGACACGGATTGTCAGCTACCGCACGTTCCGACGATGGAGGCCAGCAAGCTGTTCCCCATTTGCAGTGCGTCTGACAGGAGGAATACAAATGACCATCGCGGAAATTGCCAAGGATTTCACCGAGCTGCTCAAGCAGGGCGATAACGAAGCTGCTGCCGAGAAGTACAACGCCGATGATATAATCAGTCTCGAAGCCATGGCGGGGCCGATGGCCATCTCCCATGGCAAGGAGGCGCTCAGGCAGAAGGGCCAATGGTGGCAGGAGAACAATGAAGTGCATGGCGGCTCGGTCGAGGGCCCCTACGTCAACGGAGACCAGTTCGCGGTGCGCTTCAAGTTCGACATAACGCCCAAGGCTACCGGCGAGCGTGTCACCATGGATGAAGTTGGCCTCTACACGGTCAAAAACGGCAAGATCACCGAAGAGCGCTTCTATTATTGAGGCCGTGAAATACCATCGGCTTGCGGGAGCTCGGTCTCGTCGCTGAAGGTTGAAAAATAAGCATGGCGGCCGGGACGATGTCCCAGGCCGCCATGTGAGAGGCTCAAATGGTCTTCACGTACTGCGCAAGCTGATCGGCCACCGTGCCCCAGCCGTCGAAGAAACCCATCTCTTCATGGTTGTTGCGGGTCGCCTCGTCGCCATGGATGGCGGTGGCGGTGTAGCGCGTGCCCTTGCCGTCCGGCTGCAAGGAAATGACAGCGGTGATGAAGGGTTCCCCTGACGGCCGGTAACCCGGCAACAATGCATCCGTCCACACCAGCCGCTCGTTCGGCACGATTTCGAGATAGCAGCAATGGCGGTCGTTGACCTCATTGCCGTCGGGCGACTGCATGCGCGTCCGGAACAGACCGCCCGGCCTGAGGTCGATCTCGCAGTCGGTGATCATCCAAGGCCTAGGCGTGAACCATTGCTTGACATGCTCAGGCGTCGTCAAGGCGCGCCACAGCAATTCGCGCGGCGCATCGATGACGCGCTCCAGCACGAGGTCCAGCCTGGGATCCGGCTTGAGGGGATAGATCATTTTTCTGTCTCCTGGAGGGTCATCACATAGGCTTCGAACTGGTCGAGGCGGCGCTCCCACAGCGTGCGCTGTTCGGCCAGCCAGTTTTCGGCAAGCTTCAGCGGCTCGGGTGCCAGTTGATAGGTCCTGACCCGGCCGGTCTTTTGCGAGCGCACCAGCCCGCAACCTTCGAGGATTTTGAGATGTTCGATGAAGGAGGGCAGGGCCATGTCGAACGGTTGGGCAAGCTCGCTGACCGAGGCAGGGCTGCGGTTCAGCCGCTCCACCACGCGTCGCCGCGTCGGATCGGACAGTGCGCGAAAGATGCCGTCGATCGGTGGACGGCTCGGAGTTGTGGTCTGAAGGCTTGTCATTGGTCATCCCGGGTGTCGTCGAAAGCGGCTCGAAAATACTTAGGAAAATTCCTTAGTGTTGACAAGCCCAAAAACACTGGGACACCGGTGCGACCGCTGGCAAAGCGCGCAGAGCGTCCTTAATCTGCGGTCAGATTCGAAATCGGAAGGGCCGCTGTTTTGACGATCATCATCTACGGCATCACCACCTGCGACACCGTCAAGAAGGCGCGCGTCTGGCTGGAGGGCCATGATGTTTCCTACCGTTTTCACGATTTCAGGGCAGAGGGGCTGGACGCCAAGCGTCTTGACGGCTGGGTTGGCAAGGTCGGCTGGGAAAAGCTGCTCAACAAGGCGAGTACGACGTTTCGCGAACTGGCGGAAAAGGACAAGCAGGGCCTGGATGAAAAGAAGGCCAAGGCGTTGATGCTGGCCAAGCCGACCGTGATCAAGCGGCCGGTGCTGGAGGTCGGTGATCGGATTCTGGTGGGGTTCAAGGCTGATGTTTATCAGGCGGCGGTGAAGTAGCGTAGCGAGAAGGCGACGCTGCCAATCTCCCCCCTTGCGGGGGATGGCCGGCAGGCCAGAGGGGGGTGTGAAGGATCGCCACCCTTTGACTGTTCGTCTCAGAATTTGGCCGGTGATTGGCTGACAGGTCGGCGGGACAGCACCCCCCTCTGCCCTGCCGGGCATCTCCCCCGCAAGGGGGGAGATTGGCCAATCGCCGACCTTACAGATTGTGGGCGCCCTTCAATCCGTCTTTCTGAGAAATGCCGCCAGCGCCACCGCATTGTTGTGCTTCTCATCATGCGCGCCGTAGAGCAGTGTCACCTTGCCGTGGCGAAGCAGGCCGCGCAATTCACCCACCGCATCTTCATTCCCGTCCAACTCAACTCGGTACTGCTTCTGAAACTCAGCCCAGCGCGCCGCCTCATGGCCGAACCATTTGCGCAGATCGTCGCTCGGCGCGATGTCCTTCAGCCACAGCGCCAGCGCGGCGTCCTCCTTGCTGACGCCGCGTGGCCAGATTCGGTCGACCAGAACCCGTTGCCCGTCATCGGGCGCGGGTGGCTCGTAGATACGCTTGACCGCTAGGTCGAAGGCCATCGGACCCTCCGTAAGCGGGTCAGGCCCACTCGCCCTTGCGCATGACGGGCACGCGGGCGCCGTCCTTGTGAACGCCATCGATGTCGATCTTGTCCGAGCCGATCATCCAGTCGATGTGGATTAAACTCTTGTTGCCGCCGCGCGCCGCGATCTCGTCCTGGCTGAGCGAGGCGCCGTCGACGAAGCACTTCGAATAGCACTGGCCGAGCGCGATGTGGCAGGCGGCGTTCTCATCGAACAGCGTGTTGAAGAACAACAGCCCGCTCGCCGAGATCGGCGAGGAATGTGGCACCAGCGCCACCTCGCCGAGGCGGCGCGCGCCCTCATCCGTATCGAGCACCTTCTTCAGCACGTCCTCGCCCTTCGATGCCTTGGCCTCGACGATCCTGCCTTCTTCGAAACGCACCGAAATGTCGTCGATCAGCGTGCCCTGGTAGGACAGCGGCTTGGTCGAGGAAACATGACCCTCGACCCGCCTTGCGTGCGGCGTGGTGAAGACCTCCTCGGTCGGGATGTTGGGGTTGCAGGTGATGCCGTTCTTGGCGGTCGAGGCGCCGCCCATCCATTCATGGCCGTCCGCCAGCCCAACGGTCAGGTCGGTGCCTGGCCCGGTGAAATGCAGCGCATGGAAATTATGGCCGTTGAGCCATTCGGTGCGGCTGCGCAGCGCTGCGTTGTGCGCTTTCCAGTTGCCGATCGGGTCCTCCACATCGACCCGCGAGGCGGCGAAGATGGCATCGGCAAGCTTCACCACGGCAACGTCGTCGGCATCGCCGGGGAAGACCTGTCTGGCCCAGGCGAGGTCCGGATAGGCGACGATGTTCCAGTTGATGTCGAAGCCGGTGATCTTTTCCAGCGCCGGCTGATACGCCATCGAATTCGCCTTGTTGGCGCGCGCCACCTTCGCCGGATCCTGAGCCGACAACAGCGATGGATCCTCGCCGCGCACGGCAAGCCTGGCCGCATTGTTGGCAAAGGCTTTCGCCATGCCCTCATAAAGCCAGCCGGCGGCGCGGTCGAAGCTCGCGTCGGCGCCGAAACGGTAGCGGGCCAGCATCATCTCGTCATCGTTGAAGATTGGCGTCACCAGCCCGGCGCCGGCCTTGTAGGCATGCTCGACGATCCGCCTGGTCAACGGCAGTGCCGCGATCGACGAAGTCAACACCAGATCCTGGCCTGGCTGCAATTGCAGCCCGACCTTGATGGCGACTTCCGCCAGCCTGTCGAGCTTCACCGGGTCGATCGATGCGGAAACGCCGCGCGAATGTGTGGTCATGATCCTGCCTGTCGTAGTTTGATGTCCGACTCTACATAGCTCGGTGCCTCCGTCCTTTCCACCGCGATCGCGACGGTGGGTTCTGCGTTCGCGGACCCGAACCGCGCCATGGTTGCCTCGATCTCTTCCCTGATCCAGAGCTTGAAATCCCGGACCTTGCGGCTTTCCGCCTTGACGGACGAGGTCACCAGCCAATAGCCGAGCCCGCTCTGGGCGCGGATTCCGAAAGGCGCCACCAGCCGCCCGTCGGCCAGCGCATCCGCGGCGAGCAATTGCCAGCCCAGCATCACGCCATGGCCGGCAATCGCCGACTCCAGGCACAGCATCGGGTCGGTGAAACGCGCACCCTTGAGGAAGGTGACAGGTGGGACACCGGCCGTTTCGAACCAGCTTTCCCAGTTGATCATCGCCCGCTCGTCGGTAATCGCGCAGGTCTGGGCAAGGTCCTCGATCGATTTCAGTTTTTGGGCGATCGCCGGCGCGCAGACCGGGAAGACTTCCTGCGCCAGGAGCAGTTCCGTGCGCCCGCCCGGCCATTTGCCGTCGCCGAGCCGGATGGCGATGTCGATGTCCGAGTGATCGAGATTGGCCAGCCGCACCGAAGCGTCGATGCGCAGCAGCACGTTGGGATGCCGGTCGAAGTGGCGAGATAGTCTGGGCAACAGCCACTTCGAGGCAAAGGCCGGCGCCACCGAAACCACCAATGTGCATTGCGTAGCCTCGTCGGCCAGCGCCACGGCCTGGGAAAGCTCACGAAATCCAGCACCAAGGCGGGCCGCGAAGACGGTGCCGAACTCAGTCAGCACCAGACCGCTCGCCGTTCGCTCGAACAGCGCCTGGCCGAGCTGTTTTTCGGTACGGCTTATCTGCTGGCTGACGGCGCTGACGGAAACGTTGAGTTCACCGGCCGCCGCCGCCAGCGATCCGAGCCGGGCAACGGTTTCGACGGCGCGGAGGCCGTTGAGATGGACGCGGTTGAGCATGGCCATTGAGTTTTTCTAAACTGATCCGGCTGAAATCTCAATTGAAAGGCATGTCTAAACGGCAGATTTTGTCGGGAGAGACAGACCCGTGGAGCCGGAAATGCTGAGGATCTTGTCGTCATCGCTGAGGGTCTTTTTCGCTGCGACTACTTCGCATGAGCCGCGCCAGGACAGCGAAACGCAGAGATGGCTGATCGATCCGCTTTCGCATCCGGTGCTGAACACCATGTCGGAGCGCGAACTGGGCGATGTGCCGTTCAGGCTGACGGCACGGCGGACAGTGCACGAGACGGTTCCACTATGCGCCGGCGGTCGCTGCTGAGCAGGTGCCAAGCGTTCCGGCTCGAGGAAAGTCGAGGCGAGCACGTCCCGCGTACGCACTGGCCCAACAGATGGCGATTGTTTCAGCGATCCCTGCACTTATTGTGCAGTGCAATGACATCAGCCACCTCGACAGCGCTGCGGTTCGCTCTCGCCGGCATGATTGCCATGGCGATTGCCATGGGCATCGGCCGTTTCGTCTACACGCCGATCCTGCCCGGGATGATGCAGGAACTGCATCTGTCGCCTGCCGATGCCGGCTGGATCGCGTCGGCCAATTATCTCGGCTACCTCGTCGGCGCGTTGGCAGCGGCGGGCGGCTGGGCGCATGGGCGCGAGCGCCTGCTGATGCTGGCGGGGCTTGGCGCCAGTGCGGTCCTTGCCGCGCTGATGGGGCTGACCGAAGCGATGGCGGCCTTTCTCGCCATCCGCTTTCTGGCCGGTCTGGCCAGCGCCTTCGTCATGGTGTTCATGGCCAGCATCGTGTTCAGCCATATCGCGGCTGCCGGTCGCAACGACCTGCAGGCCTGGCATTTCGGCGGCGTCGGGCTCGGCATAGCGGCATCGGCGGCGATGATGGCGGTGCTGGTCGCCGAGCATTCGGGCTGGGCGGCAGGCTGGCTGTGGTCGGCGACGATTTCGGCCTGTGGTTTCGTCCTCGTCGCTCTGTTGGTCAATGAGGGTCCGCTCGGCAACGGCGAAGTCACCCGCGAGCCGGCACTGCGGATGGACCGGTCGTTGGTCAAGGTCATCATCGCCTACGGCCTGTTCGGCTTTGGCTATGTGGTGACGGCGACATTCCTGGTCGCCATCGTTCGGCAAGGCGGCGGCAGCCGCATCTTCGAGGCCATGGTGTGGATGGTCGCCGGTCTTGCGGGCTTTCCCTCCGTCTGGCTCTGGCAGAAGATCGCGGCCCGGACCGGCCTCTATGCCGCCTATGCGCTGGCGTGCTTCATCGAAGTTGCCGGCGTCACCGCCAGCGTCGCCATCGGCGGAGCCACCGGGCCGCTGCTTGCCGGCGTGCTGCTCGGCGGCACCTTCATTGCCATTACCGCCTTTGGCCTGCAAGCCGCCCGGCAGCAGGCGCCAGAGGCGCCGCGGCGGATCTTTGCCCTGATGACGGCTGCGTTCGGCCTTGGCCAGATCATCGGTCCGGTCGCAGCCGGATTTCTGGCGCAAATGTCCGGCGATTTCTTCCTCGCCTCGATCACCGCCGCAACCATGCTGGTCGTCTCGGGCGCCATCACCTGGTCGGCTGCGCCAAAATCGCCATGATTGTGGGCTTGCTGTGCCGGGCATCGGGCACGGGCATTTTCTTTCCCACTAATGTGTGACTTTATGCCCGCTGTCGTCAGCTGATTTGCGCCTAGATCGAGGAATTCGCCACAGTGTTCGTATCCTTTTTCCCGCAGCCGAAGCTCTTTTTCACTTCGGCCGCCATCTGGAGCCTTGCGGCGATCCTGTTCTGGTTCTTCGGTGGTGAACAATTGGGTGCGGTTTTCGGATTGCCGCCCGCCGCGGCCGGCGCGCCGCCCCTCATCGGCATCGCCATCCTCGTATCGAAGCCGTTCCTCTGGTTCTATCTCTATTTCGCGTTCTGCGTGCTCGTCTTCTATGCATTCTGGAGTTGGTATTCGCCGCATCCATGGCAGCGCTGGTCGATCCTGATGACCGCGGTCATTCTGTTCTTCATCTATTTCAATGTGCAGGTCAGTGTCGCCGTCAACGCCTGGTATGGGCCTTTCTTCGACTATGTGCAGGGCCTGATGTCGGGGACTGGAAAGTCTACCAACAGCGAATTTTATATCGGATTGGCCGATTTTTCGTGGCTGGCGCTGGTCGGCATGAATGTGCAGGTGGTCAATGCCTTCATCGTCAGTCACTGGATCTTCCGTTGGCGCACGGCGATGAACAACTACTTCGTCGAGAACTGGGGCAGGCTGCGCCATATCGAGGGTGCCTCGCAGCGTATCCAGGAAGACACGATGCGGTTCTCGCAGATCATGGAAGATCTCGGCTCCAGCTTCGTCCAGTCGATCATGACGTTGATCGCATTCCTGCCGGTCATGATTCAGTTGCAGGCCCATATCACCGAGTTGCCGATTATCGGCGCGATCCCGCAGCCATTGGTTGTCGCGGCCCTTGCCTGGTGTCTGTTCGGGACGATCTCGGTCATGGTTGCCGGTTTGAAGCTTCCAGGGCTGCAGTTCCGCAACCAGCGTGTCGAAGCCGCCTACCGCAAGGAACTCGTCTACGGCGAGGATCATGCGGACCGGGCCCAGCCGGCCACCACTGCCGAGCTGTTCGAGAATGTTCGTCACAATTATTTCAGGCTCTATTTTCACTACATCTATTTCAACGTCGTCCGTTACACCTACCTGCAGGCCGACAACATTTTCTCGCTGCTGATCCTCGGTCCCTCGCTGGTGGCGCACAAGATAACGTTCGGCGCGCTGAACCAGATTTCGAACGCGTTCGGCAAGGTGACCGGTTCGCTGCAGTTTCTGCTCACCTCCTGGTCGACCATCGTCGAGCTGCAATCGGTCCACAAGCGCCTGCGCGCCTTCGAGGCGACGCTCCAAGGCGAGCCGCTGCCTGAAATCGACCAGCGCTATCTGGCAAGGCAGGGCGCCGAGGACCCAGCCTAAAGACCGAGGTTGGAAATCGAACCGGGTTGGCGGCTCAGCCGCCGACCGAGACCTGCCTTTGGCCAGCATCCTGGCGCGAAACATACTCGCGAAAACTGATGCATTCGACATCCGCCTTGACGCAGACGTCGCCGGCAAAGCGCTCCAGCGCGTTCCAGTAGGCGCCGTCATTCATCAGCGCGAAGTGGAAGCCGAGTTCCAGCGGAATGCGTTTTCCCGCATACTGCCTGTCGAAGGCGGCGCGGAAGGCAGCATAGGTCCGGTTGGCGAACTCGCCCGCTTGGCTTGGCCGCTCGAAGCCGCCGGAATGCCTGACATAGAGATTGTAGTCCATGGCAATCACCGGCCGCGACTTCGGTCCTTCGGGAATCTGAGGCAGGGAAAAGTGCATGATGCCGTTGCTGGACGTCGGTCGGGCAGGGCCTTGCGAGACGCCGCTGGCATCGAATTGATATCCGGCCGCCGGCAGCGCTTCGTAAAGCGCCTTGCTGGTCGACAGGTACGGCGCGCGAAAGCCGACCACCGCATGCCGCGCGAAATCGCGCCAGCCCTGTGGTTCGGGTGCAATGCCGTTGATCGCATAGGCGTTTTCGAGAATGTGCTCGAACGAACTGAACTCTTTCAGCCAGTCCGCCTTGCTCCAGTCCTTGCCGTCGAAATGGCCGCAGCCATGGCTGGCGATGTCGTGGCCTTCATGCGCGGCAAGGCCGATCTGTTCGAGCCGCTCGGTGACTTCCTGCTTGGAGGCGGCAAAGCCGATGTTGGATTTGCCGGCGCTTTTGCCGGGTGCGGTGTACTCCTTGCGCGTCTCCGTCGACAGCAGGAAGACGCAGGACAGAAAATAGGTGAAATGCGCGCCGGTGCGCTCAGCCAATGCCCGGCTGCGTTTCCATTGCGAAATATCGCGGGCGCTGTCGAATGAGATGATGACGACCTGTTTCGGCTTTGCCGGCACCGGCGGATCGGCCAAAGCCCCGCCACCAGTGGTGAGCGCGGCAAGCGAAAACGCAACAACGCGGAACGGACGAAGCATAGGCAATCTGATCTTCACTCGGGGAACGTCTGCACGCCGGCTATCGCCTAAATGTGGCGTGGGTGCGATGAGCCTTTTCGGCTGCTTGTCCGGGGCAAACATCCGTTTGCCCCGGACAATAGGCGATTTTCCGGTTGAACCCCTTCCATGCCGGCAAAATTTCGCTAAAACGCGGGCTGACAAAGGCCCGACGGGGCAGGAATGGTTTGATTTGATGTCCGACGACAGTTTCATCCGTGAAGTCAACGACGAGATCCGTCGCGAACAGGCGCAGGCGCTGTGGGACCGTTTTGGCCCCGCTCTGATTGTCGTTGCGATCCTCGTGGTGCTCGGCACCGCCGCCTTCGTCGGCTACCGCTATTGGGACGAGACGCGCGCCAACCGCTCGGGCGATGCGTTCTCGCAGGCGCTGAAGCTCGCCAATGACGGCAAGAACGATGAGGCGCTGACCGCGCTCGATCAGTTGGAGAAGGATGGCTACGGCGCTTATCCATTGCTCGCCCGCATGCGCGGCGCGACCGTCAAGGCGAACAAGGGTGACGTCCCCGCCGCCGTCAAGGATTTCGACGAAGTCGCCGCCGATACGGCCATTCCCCAGGGCATTCGCGACATGGCGCGCCTGCGGGCAGCACTGCTGCTTGTCGACCACGGCTCCTTTGCCGACGTCTCCAGCCGTGTCGAAGCGCTCACATCCGACACCAACACGCTGCGCCACACGGCGCGCGAGGCACTCGGCCTTTCCGCCTGGAAGGAAGGCAAGACGCAGGATGCGCTGAAACTGTTCGACCAGATCGCCGCCGATGACGGCGCCCCGCGCAACACCCGCGAGCGCGCAACATTGATGTCCGAGCTGATCCGCGGGTCGGGCAGTGCGTCGTGACCTTCAAAGTCGCCATCATCGGCAGACCTAACGTCGGCAAATCGACTCTTTTCAATCGGCTGGTGGGAAGGAAGCTGGCGCTCGTCGACGACACGCCGGGCGTCACCCGCGACCGTCGCGTCCATGCCGCCAAGCTCTACGACCTGCATTTCGATGTCATCGACACCGCCGGCTTCGAGGACGCTGGCGCCTCGACCTTGCCCGGCCGCATGCGTGCGCAGACCGAGATCGCCATCCGCGAAGCCGACCTGATCTTCTTCACCATCGACGCCAAGTCCGGTCTGTTGCCTGACGACAGGACCTTCGCCGAGATCGTGCGCAAGTCCGGCAAGCCGGTCGTGCTGGTCGCCAACAAGGCCGAGGCGAAGGGCGCCCAGGGCGGCATGCTGGAAGCCTGGGAGCTCGGCCTTGGCGAGCCGATCCCGGTTTCGGCCGAGCATGGCCAGGGCATGCCCGATTTGCGCGACGCCGTGATCGGCGCGCTCGGCGAAGCGCGCGCCTTCGGCGAAGAAGAAGATGGCGAAGACGAAGACGTCGCTGCCGGCGAGGTGCTGATCGGCGAGGATATCGTCGATCCGGATGCCGAGCATGCCTATGACGACACCAAACCGATGCGCATCGCCGTTGTCGGCCGTCCCAATGCCGGCAAGTCGACGCTGATCAACGCGCTGATCGGCGAAGAGCGGCTGCTCACCGGACCGGAAGCCGGCATTACCCGCGATTCGATCTCGGTCGATTGGGATTGGCATGGCCGCCGCCTGAAACTGTTCGACACGGCCGGCATGCGCCGCAAGGCCAGGATCCACGAAAAGCTGGAAGTGATGTCGGTGCAGGACGGCCTGCGCGCCATCCGGTTTGCCGAGATCGTCATCATCGTCCTCGACGCCACCATCCCCTTCGAGAAGCAGGATCTGCAGATCGCCGACCTGATCATCAGGGAAGGCCGGGCGCCGGTGATCGCCTTCAACAAATGGGATCTGATCGACCATCCCCAGGAGCTTCTGGCCGAACTGCGCGAGAAGACGGAACGGCTTCTTCCCCAGGCGCGCGGCCTCCAGGCCGTCCCTGTCTCCGGCGAGACCGGGCGCGGCCTCGACAAGCTGATGGATGCCGTCATCAGGACGCACAAGGTGTGGAACAGCCGCGTCTCGACCGGCAAGCTCAACCGTTGGCTGGAAGGCATCCTGGCACACCATCCGCCGCCTGCCGTGGCCGGGCGCCGGCTGAAGGTCAAATACGTCACCCAGGCCAAGACCCGGCCGCCGGGTTTCGTTGTCCAGTGCTCGCGGCCCGATGCGATGCCGCAATCCTATGTCCGCTATCTCTCCAACAGCCTGCGCGAAGCCTTCGACATGCCCGGCGTACCGATCCGCATCGCGCTGCGCAGGTCGGACAATCCATTCGCCGGCAGGTCCAACAAGCGCAAATAAGCGGTCGGGCTCGAATGAGCCCCTTTGCTCGCGGGAATTCTCCGCAACGTTGGCGGGACAGCACCCCCCTCTGGCCTGCCGGCCATCTCCCCCGCAAGCAGGGAGATCAGCAGTTCGTTCTGACGGCGCCTTTCTTGCAACGTTGAAGATTCGCGAGAGCACTCGCGACATCCAATCTCCCCCTTGCGGGAGAGATGTCCGGCAGGCCAGAGTGGGGGGTGTGAAGGAACGCGACGCTGGATACCTGTTCCGGCTGTCTAAGCGACCTCCTTCAACCGCTCGTCCCGTGGCAGCGCCTGCAACGCCGCCTGCAACAATATGTCGGCCAGCCGCGCTGCCACCGGATCCAGTTCAGCATCCTTCTGGTGCAGCACCAACGCCATTTTGGGCAATGCCGGCAGCCCGGCGATCTCCGGCGTCATTGCGCTGACGCTGGCCGGCAGGCCGATGTCGGTGCGGATCGTCAGCCCCAGTCCCGCCGCCACAGCTGCCCAGATGCCGCCAAGGCTCGGGCTGGAAAAGGCCATCCGCCACGACAGCCCGGCGCGGTCGAGCGTTTCGGTTGCCACCGTGCGCAGAAGGCATGGCGCTTCGAGCGCCACCAGCGGCAACGGCTCGCCGTGCCGCAGGCTGGTCTCGATGCGCTTTGCCGGCCCGATCCAACGCATCGGCACATCGGCGACATGCTGGCTGTAGGGCAGCGTTTCGCCGCAGTGCCAGGCGAGCGCGATGTCGAGACTGCCTGACATGACCCTTTCGGCAAGGTCGTGGCTGCGTGCGATCCTGGCTTCGATCTTCACCTTGGGGTGCGCCCGGGCAAATCGGCCGAGCACGTCCGGCAGCACCGCCTCGCCGAAATCTTCCTGCAAGCCGAGCCGTACCCAGCCTTCCAACTCGACATCATGGATGGCGGATGCCGCCTCGTCATTCAATTCGATCAGCCGGCGCGCATAGCCGAGCATGGTCTCGCCGGCCTCGGTCAAAGCGAGGCCGCGTCCTGATTTGCGGAAGATCGGCGTCGCTGCCTGTTCTTCCAGTTTCTTCAATTGCGCGCTGACCGCCGACGTCGACCGGCCAAGCCGGTCAGCGGCCTTGGCAAAGCTACCCAGCTCCATACCGGTGACGAAACTGCGCAGGACGTCGAGGTCGAAAGTTACGCGTCGCATGTGTGAAGTCCCGATTTTCAGGATTGTATGTCCAAAACTTCCTGATTTTCAGGATGAAATTATGGCGGTAGGGACAGATCGTCAAGGCCGGACCACTGGCCAGCACGGGAAATGAAGTCATGTCCGCCATTGTCAATTGCACCGACCGGCAGCCGTCAGAACTCCTGGAAGATACGGCAGCCGGTTCCGCCGAAAGGGTATTCAAGCCCGGCCATCGCTGGAAGGTTCTGGGCATCGGCGTCGCCGCCAATGCCGCCTTCTCGGCTACGTTCTCCGGCATCCCGGCGACGGCGGTCGTTCTTCGCCAGGGCTATCACCTGGGCAATGCCGAGCTCGGCCTGGCGCTCGGCCTTCTCGGGCTGGGGGTCGCGCTCAGCGAACTGCCCTGGGGCCTGCTCACCGATCGCTGGGGCGATCGCCGCGTGCTCCTGATCGGGCTCGGCGCGACGGCGGTGTGGCTCCTGGTCATGGCGATGCTGGTTGTGCCGACAAAGGCCGGTACTCCCGGCGTCACGCTGCTCGCCGCGAGCCTGCTCATCACCGGACTGCTCGGCGGCAGCGTCAACGGTTCGAGCGGCCGCGCCATCATGGGCTGGTTCCGGGAAAACGAGCGCGGCTTTGCAATGAGCATCAGGCAGACGGCGGTGCCGCTCGGCGGCGGCCTTGGCGCGCTCGTGCTGCCCTCGCTTGCGCTGGCTTTCGGCTTTGGCGCGGTGTTCGGGGTGCTGGCGGGCGCATCCGCTCTGTCTGCCCTGTTCGCCTGGCGCTGGCTGCACGAGCCGCCGACGGCGGGGGAGGGCCATCTCGCTTCGGCTGTGGCCGGACCGGCGCCGCTGCGCAACCGCGATGTTTGGCGTATCGCGACCGCCATCGGCCTGCTCTGCTTTCCGCAGGTGGCCGTGCTCACCTTCGCCTCCGTGTTCCTGCACGATTTCGTTGGGTTGGGAACGGCGGCGATCAGCGCGAGCCTCGCCGCCGTTCAGATCGGCGCCATGGTCATGCGCATCTGGAGCGGCCGCTTCACCGACCGTCACGGCAACCGCCGCCAATTTCTTCGCTTGTGCAGCGCGTTCAGCGCCCTTGCCTTCGCCATGCTTTGGCTGCTGGTCCTGTTCGGCCCAACCGTTCCGGGCGGCCAGCTCATCTGCTTGGCGGTCCTTCCAGTCGTGCTTATTGTCGCAGGCATCTCCGTCTCCGCCTGGCACGGCGTCGCATACACCGAGCTTGCCACCCTTGCCGGCGCCAGCCATGTCGGGACCGCGCTCAGTCTTGCCAACACCTTTGTTTTTGTCGGCTTCTTTCTGGTACCGGTGGCCATTCCGGGGCTCTTGCACCTCTGGTCCTGGTCCGGCGTCTGGCTGGCGGCCGCCATCTGCGCGCTGATCGCCCGGCCGATCTTCCTGCGTCCGGCCTGAATAGTCGGCCGCAAAATCGCCTGACTTCGCAACCACGACCTCGGGTCGGCCGGGAAAACCCGATCGAAGCCGTTAACGTCCCATCAAGGTTAATGCATCATTTTGCTCTCCAGTGGGGTCAGTCGCGTTCCTGGAGAGTGTTCCGTGCATCGACGTGTGTTGAAGCGGCTGGTTGCCGCCGCCGGTGAGAGAAAACGTGGCTTTCTGGCTCCGCTCGTCATCGGTTTCGGCATCTGGATCGGCTTTCCGACGGTCGCCGCCTATCAGGACATGACGAGCCTGGTTTCCGGCCTCGAAGCATCGAGCACGCGCTGGAATTCCTATGTCGAGAAATCCGTCGCCGGCTCGACCCATGCGGCCGAGATGCCCTTTGCCGATTCTGATGTCACCGGCTCCATCTCCGGATCGGGTGTCCACCTGGCCGGTGTCGGCAACGTGTCGTTTCGCGGCAAGGGCGGCAAAGTCAGCGGCACGCCCGATGAGGACCGCGTCGTGCGCGCCGAGAAGAAAGGGCGCATCGTCCAGATGTCTCCCGTCGCACCGCCGAAGAACTTCAACGCCGGCTCGATCTTCGAGCGCACCTCCTCCTTGCTGCGGCCCAGCATGGACAGCGGCCTGAAAATGGCTTTCGCCAAGCCGCAGATCAAAGGCAAGGAAATCCAGATCGCCGCGGCATTCCATGCGCGCGAGGACAAGAAGCCGGATCCCGGCGTGCCGGCCATGCTGGCAGCGCTGGTCAACAACGACCATCCGGACGTGCTGGCCACCGCCTACGCGCAGTCCGAGCCTGATTATGCCAAGGCATCGCCCTTCGAAGCCCTCCTTCAGGACGAGCAGCCCAATGAGGGCCGCTTCATTCCGCCGATGGCCAAGGGCGATCATTCGTGGATCCAGAACCCGCTGCCCGCCAGTGTCTTCTCCCAAAAGGAGCAGGCATGCCTTGCCAACGGCATCTATTTCGAGGCGAGGAGCGAATCCGTGCGCGGCCAGGCCGCTGTCGCCCAGGTCATCCTCAACCGCGTCCGCAATCCGACCTATCCGAATTCGATCTGCGGCGTCGTCTACCAGAACGACAGCTGGTTCAACCGCTGCCAGTTCTCCTTCGCCTGCGACGGCAGGAAGAAGCGCATCGATAGCCCAGCCGCCTACAAGACCGCCCAGGAGATCGCCATGGCCGTCACTGCCGGCAAGATCTTCATCCCGGAGGTCGGATCGTCGACCCACTACTATGCCCAATATGTCCATCCCGGCTGGGCGCGCACAATGCAGAAGATGACCAAGATCGGCCTGCATATCTTCTATCGGACCTATGGCGGCGGCTGGAGCTGAGTGCAGAGCAGCCGCTGATCTTTGATGTGGCGCGCAGCCTATCGAAGAGCCATTGCGCAGGGGATTCGCGCCATGCATCCTCGTCATCATGGCGGGCACGATGTCGCACCTTTCTAATTGATTGATTTTATTGCCTAAAATACATGGCAATGAACTTCCGCCCGTGGCTTGACGGGCGCAAACCCTCTAACTATGTTGCCGGCGACTTTAGAAGCGGACGGACGGTGACGGTCTGACCGGGCAGGGGGGTTGCGATGGCCGACAAGAATGGGCCAGACGGAACCGGAAAAACCGGCCGCGGCAATCAGCATGAACCCGATATCCGCGACGACGATCTTGAGCGCCGCCGCCGTGACCTTGAAGCTTCGCTTGCGACAAGGCGGCCGGGCCGGCTCGAGGGGAAAGACGACGCGAAAGCGGGCAGTGTGGCCGGTTATGGTCAGGCGCTCAAACTCTCCAGCGAGTTTATCGCCGGGGTGGTGGTGGGTGCCGGCATCGGCTGGATCATCGACCGTCTGGCGGGGACATCGCCATGGGGTCTGATCGTGTTTCTGCTGCTTGGTTTTGGCGCCGGAGTGCTCAATGTGATGCGTTCCGCCGGCGTTGTGGCAGAATTTGGACAGGGCGATAAATCGCGCCGTGACCAAGACGACAAGAAATGACCGCGCTTCATGTGCGGTAATGGTAACGAGGCCGTACGCGGCATTGACGGGGTTTGAACGTGGCAGCTGACAAGGTCGATCCGATCCACCAGTTCCATATCAACAAGCTGATTCCGATCGACATCGGCGGCTATGACCTGTCTTTCACCAATTCGGCGCTGTTCATGGTCGCAACCGTGATCGTCGCGGCTGGATTCCTGTTTCTCACGACGTCGAGCCGCAGCCTGGTTCCCGGGCGGCTTCAGTCGGTCTCCGAGATGGCCTACGAGTTCGTCGGCAACATGTTGCGCGATGCCGCCGGCACGCAAGGCATGAAGTTCTTCCCTCTCGTGTTCTCGCTGTTCATGTTCGTGCTCGTCGCCAATCTGCTTGGCCTGTTCCCGTATTTCTTCACCGTCACCAGCCACATCATCGTCACCTTCGGCCTTGCCGTGCTGGTGATCGCAACCGTGGTCGTCTACGGCTTCATGAAGCATGGTTTTGGCTTCCTGAAACTGTTCGTGCCGCATGGCGTGCCGATCTTCCTGCTGCCACTGGTGGTGCTGATCGAAGTGATCTCCTTCGTGTCGCGCCCGGTCAGCCTCTCGGTTCGTCTGTTCGCCAACATGCTCGCCGGCCACATCACGCTGAAGGTGTTCTCCGGCTTCGTGGTCAGCCTGAGCGCGCTCGGCGCGGTCGGCGTCGCCGGCTCTATCCTGCCTCTGGCGATGGCGGTGGCGCTGACGGCACTGGAACTGCTGGTCGCCTTCCTGCAGGCCTACGTCTTTGCCGTGTTGACCTGCATGTATCTCAACGACGCCCTGCACCCCGGGCATTAGGTCCAAAAGTTTCCGGCCCAGGAATTTCCAACATTGGCGCCGGATGGAATCGCAACGGAATTTTAGATCCAAAGGAGTTGAACAAATGGACGCAGAAGCAGCAAAGTACATCGGCGCCGGCATCGCTTGCCTGGGCATGGGTGGCGCGGGCATTGGCCTCGGCAACATCTTCGGCAGCTACCTGGCGGGCGCTCTGCGCAACCCGTCGGCTGCCGATGGCCAGTTCGGCCGCCTGATCTTCGGCTTCGCCGTGACCGAAGCTCTGGGCATCTTCTCGCTTCTCATCGCGCTTCTGGCCCTGTTCGGCTGAGCACTCGGGAAGATTGGACAGGCCGGCCGCGCAAGCGGCGGGCCTGAATTTCGGGGATAGTCCATGTTCGTGACATCTGCCTTTGCGCAAGAGTCCGCGCCATCAGCCGATACCAGCCACGCTGCGACGGAAGGCGAAACGCATTCCGGCACCAGCGTGCCTGCTGAAGCGCATGGCACGTTTCCGCCATTCGATCCGGCGACGTTCCCGTCGCAGCTTCTGTGGCTGGCGATCACCTTCGGGCTGTTCTATCTCTTCCTGAAGCGGGTGGTGATGCCGCGCGTCGGCGGCATCATCGATGTCCGCAACGATCGCATCACGCAGGACCTTGACCAGGCGGCCAAGTTGAAGGGCGAGGCCGACGCCGCCGTTGCTGCCTACGAGCAGGAACTGGCGGAAGCCAAGACCAAGGCCAACGCGATCGGCCAGCAGGCCAACGACGCGGCCAAGGCCGAGGCCGACACCGCGCGCAAGAAGGTCGAGGCCGCGCTCGACGCCAAGCTTGGCGAAGCCGAAGCCCGCATTTCTTCCATCAAGGTCAATGCCATGAAGGAAGTCGGCAGCATCGCCGAGGATACCGCTTCGGCGATCGTCGAAGCCCTGGTTGGCGGCAAGGCCAGCAAGGCCGAGATCGCGGCCGCGGTCAAATCCGTGGCCCGGTGAGGAGCGCATCATGGATTACACATCTCTCGCGACGCTCTGGGCCACGGTTGCCCTGGTCATCTTCCTGGGCATTGCCGTCTACATCAAGGTGCCTCGCCTGATCGCCAAGGCGCTCGACGCCCGCGCCGCCAGGATCAGCAATGAACTGGACGAAGCACGCCGACTGCGCGAGGAGGCCCAGCAACTGCTTGGCCAGTATCAGCGCAAGCGCAAGGAAGCCGAGCAGGAGGCCGCCGACATCGTCGCCGCCGCCAAGCGCGAAGCCGATATGCTTGCCGCCGAGGCGCACAAGAAAACCGAGGACTATGTTGTCAGGCGCACCGCGCTTGCCGAACAGAAGATCGGCCAGGCCGAGCGTGACGCCATCAGCGAAGTCCGCGCCAGCGCCGTCGATATCGCCGTCGAGGCAGCGCGCGCGCTGCTTGCCGGCAAGATCGACGCCAAGGCCGGTGCCGATCTGTTCAAGGCTTCGCTTGCGGACGTGAAGTCGAAGCTGAACTGAGCCCTCACAGCCCTCATACAATTAAAGCCGCCCGGGCAACCTGGCGGCTTTTTTGCTTGGAGAGTGCGTGAGACGCCGAAGCGGTCAATCTCCCCACAAGGGGGAGATTGACTTGTCGCTGCTGCCGTTGCTCAATCCAGCCCAGCAAAGCTCTCTTCTTCGACCACTTCAGCGCCACCCAGCCTGAACGGCGAAAACGACACGCGATGCAGCCGCGCCACCGGGCCATGCGCTTCGATCGCGGTGCGATGGCGAACCGTGGCGTAGCCCATGTGGACTTCGAACCCGTAGCGGTCGTGATGATTGCCGCAGCCGCACATCATGCGGTCACGCATCACCTTGGCGACGATCGAGGCGGCAGCGATCGATTGCGAACGCTGGTCGCCCTTGATCAGCGCGCGCCCTTCACAAGGCAGCCCCGGCGGCACGTCGCGTCCATCAGCGAGGGCTAGTTTCGGTCGGACCGACAGTCCGACAAGGGCGCGCCGCATGGCTTCCAGGCTTGCCTTGAGGATGTTGCTGCCGTCGATGCCCTCGGCACTGATTGAGGCCATCGAGACCGCCTGCGCGGAGCCAAGAATTCGCAGGAACAAGGCCTCACGCTGCAAATGGCTGAGGCGTTTGGAATCGTCGAGGCCGTCCGGAATGTTGGCGGGATCAAGCACCACGGCCGCGGCGACCACCGGCCCGGCCAGGGGGCCACGGCCGGCCTCGTCCATCCCGGCGACCGGCCACAGGCCCTCCGCCATCGCCTTCGTCTCGAAGGAGAAGTCAGGCTTCTCGATGATCTCAAAGAGAGGCGGAGAATCAGAACGCGCGCGAGCCATGTTGCGGCGAGGTTCGCATCGGCTCTGATTCTCCGCAAGTCCCTCCGGGTCGGGTGGGGCGCCGGACCGGGAGGGCACCGTCTGCAGGCCGGGGCAGGCCGGACGGGATTCTGGTGCCGCGACGGATCAAACCACCGCGACGAATTGTCTCTCAAAGCAGCGTCAGCTGCACCTGGTCTTTCCCGGCGGCAACGAACTGGTCGGTCCGCAGCGTGCGCCGTTCGGCATTGAGGCCGAGCCGCTTGGCTGTGATCTCGAAGCGCCGGCCGATCTGCCAGGCGTAGGGACCGGCGCCCTTCATGCGCTTGCCCCATTCCGAATCGTAGTCCTTGCCGTCGCGCATCGAGCGGACCAGCGACATCACATGGCGGTAGCGGTCGGGATAATGGCGCAGCAGCCAATCCTTGAAGATCGGGCTGACCTCCAGCGGCAGGCGCAGGATCACGTAGCCCGCTTCGCGCGCGCCGGCCGCACGTGCGGAATCGAGGATGCGTTCCATCTCCGGATCGGTCAGGCCCGGAATGATAGGAGCCACCATGACCGACGCCGGAATGCCGGCATCCGAAAGCTGCCGGATCGCTTCCAGCCGCTTGGTCGGTGTCGACGCGCGCGGCTCCATGGTGCGCGCCAGCATACGGTCGAGCGTCGTCACCGACAGCGCCACCTTGGCGAGCCCGCGTTCGGCCATGCGTGACAGGATATCGATATCGCGCGTCACCAGAGCGGACTTTGTCACGATGCCGACTGGATGGCCGCGCGCTTCCAGCACTTCGAGAATTTCGCGCATGATCCGGTATTGCTTCTCGATCGGCTGGTAGGGGTCGGTGTTGGTGCCGATGGCGATGGTGCGCGGCTGGTAGCTGTCTTTCGAAAGCTCCTTGTCAAGCAAGCGCGCCGCATCAGGCTTGGCGAACAACTTCGATTCGAAATCCAGACCCGGCGACAGGCCCATGAACGCGTGCGTCGGGCGGGCAAAGCAATAGACGCAGCCATGCTCGCAGCCGCGATAGGGGTTGATGGAACGGTCGAAGGAAATGTCGGGCGATTCGTTGCGGGTGATGATTGTGCGCGGCTTCTCGACCTGCACTTCGGTCTTGAAGGGTGGCAGTTCCTCCAGCGAATTCCAGCCATCGTCGAACACGTGCCGGCTGACCGGCTCGAACCGGCCGGACGGATTGATACCCGCTGACCTGCCGCGGTTGCGGTCCGGGCGGACACGCATGCCGCTCTGCTCGACCATCGCGTTGGCCATCTCGGCTCTTCCTGCTCCGAAAGCTGCAATGTCGGCGCGCACGATCTGTTCCATTTTCGCCCGCTCCCAGGGACTGTCCATGTTGTGTCGAATCGCTCTGCTCATGAAATTATTCCTATTTCGTTGATAAGAACAAAGCAAGAACTTTCTATGGTGCGATGCAAAACTGGCGCTGTCGGGCGCTTTCCGCTATTCGGCTAAGGATGCTCAGTGTTCTCATCGAAACCCGCAACGACGAGGAGGGCCTCGCCCGCACGCTCGCCTCGTTGATTGGCGGCGCGGTCGAAGGCGTGGTGCGTGAAGTCATCGTCTGCGACACAGGCTCTACCGACCAGACGCATCATGTGGCCGAGCATGCCGGCTGTCAGTACGTGACGGGCGGTGTCGCTGCCGGCATCCGCCAGGCCAAGGGGGATTGGTTGCTGCTCCTGGAGCCGGGCGCGCGGCTGGTGGAGGGCTGGATCGATGAAGTTGTCGCCCATACGGCCAGGCAGACCATGGCGGCACGGTTTTCGCGCACGCGAGCCAGTCGCACGCCATTCCTGGCCCGGGTCTTTTCGGGAAACCGCGCCTTGGCCGACGGCTTGCTGATCAGCAAGCGTCAGGCGGCGGCCGCGGCCAAGAGTGCCGGCAGTGCCGAGGCCATCGCCCGCGGCCTCGCGACGAAGCGGCTCGACGCCGAAATCTGGATGGCGCCGGCCAAGCAGGAGCGCCGCCCCTCGACGTGATTTTTTGCAGTTGCTCAGGTCATTGTGCATTGCACAAAGTTTGACGCGGGGTTAGCTTCCGTTCAAGCGGGAATTGGGTTTGGGTCATGCCGAGAGGCGAGCACCGATGCGGCATCGGTGGTGCTCTCATAGCCGAGGACCCAATGAAGCTTTCAACCCCCGACACATCCGGCGCGGCCAGTCTCGAGGCCATTGCGCGCAACGGCAGCCTGCTGCGGCGCATCGCCGTGCGTATTCCAACCTATCTGACGGACCTGCGTGAGAACCCTGCCTGGCTGCCGATGTTCGTGTTGGCGCGCACCATGCCCGGACGCCGCATGCATTGGCTCGGCGCAAAGCGCGCCCGCCCGGTCGCCAATGCCGGGGATACGATGTTTGCCGGTGTCGAACGGGGAGCGGTCGTCGATGCGTTGCGCTCCGACGGGCTGTTCTCAGGCCTGGTCCTGCCGCCTGATATCCATGAAGAGATCGCCGACTTCGCCGGGCGCACGCCTTGCTTCGGCAATTTCGACCGCCGTCTCGAATTCATGCCGGGGGAACATGCCGAGGCCGAGAAACGCCTTGGCCGCTCGCTGCTTAGCGGGCATTTTTTCGAGCGCATCCTCGACTGCCCGGCGGCGCTTGCCATCCAGCGCGATCCGCTGCTTCTGGATATTGCCGCGCACTATCTCGGCGGCCAGGCGAAACTGATCACGACGCGGGTCTGGTGGAGTTTTCCCACAGGTGCCGCTTCGGATGCCGACAAGAACCTCGCCTCGCTCGGCAAGTATCATTTTGACCTCGACGACTGGCGCATGCTGAAATTCTTCTTCTACCTCAAGCCGGTCGACGCCGACACCGGTCCGCATGTCTATGTCAGGGGCAGCCACAAGCGCCGCAGCCTAAAGCATCAGCTTACCCTTCTGGTCGGCCATCCCGCGCAACAGGTTCTGGATGTCTATGGCGAGCAGAGCCCGGTGACGCTGACCGGCGAGGCCGGTCTCGGCTTCGTCGAGGACCCCTTTGGCTTTCATATGGGCACCGTGCCGGCACGCACGCCGCGACTGATGATGGAAGTCGGCTTCGGCGTATCGCCGCCGTCGCGCCGACGGTTTCATGGCGAGCCGGTCATCCGCTGAGAGCTGCCTATCCGAAGCTCATCTCGACAGGCGTCCAGTGAGCGCGGCGCCTGGCTTGGCGCTGTGCCCGGCTTTCGGCATCGAAGTCGACACGAGCCGGCTCCTGATTGAACCGCTCTCGGTCGTCCAGGGCGTTGATGATGACGATCGCCCTTGCGTCATCCTCTCCGGCGATTGCGGCGACATAGACGCCGCAATCCCGGCAGATCAAATAGTCGGCCGTCCTCAGCCCGAACTGATATTTTCGCAATCGCGCCTCATCCTTGACCGAGATGGTCAGTCTGCCGTCCGGATCGGCAATGGCGCGCGAACCATGTCTGACACAGAACGAGCATTGGCAGGCGCGAACTTCGATTTGCGATGGGTCGAGTTCGGTTGAAAATGCAAGGCGTATGTTGCCGCAATGGCATCCGCCGGTATGCGTGGTCATGGTTCTGCCTTGTCGTGATGGCGATGATCGCCTTCAGGCAAGGTACTTTTCCGAGGTTCGGTTTGGAATGGTGTTTCGAAGGCACCGGTGCTGTTCTGCCTGCAAAAGCGGCGTGGAACCGACGCTTTGCCTGGCTTTTACAAAGCCGATTTGCCGCGCCGTAAATGCTCGTCCAGGCGCGGCATGATCTCGACGAAGTTGCACGGCATGTGCCGGTAGTCGAGCTGCGCTTTCAGGATGCCGTCCCACGCGTCCTTGCAGGCGCCTGGCGAACCCGGCAGCACGAAGACGAAGGTGGCGTTGACGACGCCGCCGGTCGCCCGACTCTGGATCGTCGAGGTGCCGATCTTGTCGTAGGAAATCCGGTGGAACACTTCCGAAAAGCCATCCATGCGCTTTTCGAAGATCGGCTCCAGCGCGTCCGGCGTCACGTCACGGCCTGTGAAGCCGGTGCCGCCGGTGGTGATGACGACATCGATATTCTTGTCCTGTGACCACGCCAGAACCGTGTCGCGGATTTTCTCGCGGTCGTCGGTGACGATATTGCGGGCCGCCAGCAGATGGCCGGCCTCGGTGATGCGGTCGGCCAGCGTCTGGCCGGATTTGTCGTCGGCGAGGCTGCGCGTATCCGAAACGGTCAGCACCGCGATGCGCACGGGAATGAAGGAGCGGCTCTCGTCAATTCTGGCCATCTGCGCCCTCCGATGCGATGCTGCGCGTCGCGGCAACGAACCAGTCGGGCTGGCGGCCGCGGATTTCGGCGGCGGCGCGCTTGGCGACATTGCCGGTTTCGAACAGGCCGAAACATGTCGCGCCGGATCCCGACATCCGCGAGAACCCCGATCCGGCCTTGTTCAGCCAGGAAAGCGCCCTGCCGATTGCGGGTTGCACCTCCAGCGCCGCGGGCTCGAGATCGTTGCGGGTGATCTCCAGCCAGTTGCGCAGGCTGTGAAAATCGATGCTGCGCGGCAGCGGCGGCAAGGCCTCATTGTCGCGCCGGGAAAGCGCTGCAAAGACATCCGCCGTCGACACCGGGGTGCCTGGATTGACCAACACCAGGCCAAGCGCCGAAAAATCCGGCACCATCGACAGTTCATCGCCGATGCCACGCGCCACCAGCGGCTTTGCCGCCAGGCACATCGGCACATCGGCGCCAAGCGAAAGGCCGATCCGCGCCAGCTCGCTGCCATCGATGTCCAGCGCCCATGTCTCCACCAGTCCGCGCAGCACGGTCGCCGCGTCGCTCGAACCGCCGCCGACGCCGGAGGCAACCGGCAGGTTCTTTTCCAGCCGAATAGCGACCGGCGGTGTTCTCTCGTGCCCGGCTGTCTGCCGCAGGGCATCGCGCGCCTTGAGCACCAGATTGCTGGCGTCGAGAGGAACGGCCGGGGCGTAACGGCCGGATACGGTAAACTCATCGCCGTCGGCGGGCGCGATTTCGACCCTGTCGCCAAACCGTGTGAACACCGCCAGGCTCTCGATCAGATGATAGCCGTCAGGGCGCCTGCCGGTGACATGCAGCGCAAGATTGATTTTGGCGTGTGCGTGCCAGCTACGCGACCCGATGTCGGTGTCCACAATCGTCTGCGGGATGATGCTCAGTCCTTGGCCAGCCGGTATTCGCCGGTCTTCGGATCCTTGACCAAAGTGCCGATCGCGCCGTTGGCCGTTTGCTTTTCTGTGCGCCGCACCTTGGCGGTCACGCGCTCGGCTTCCCTAATGAAGGTGCGGTAGCCGAAATAGGCGGCAACGCCAACGACGGCGAAGAAAATGATCTGCGGCATGCCAAAACTCCTCCCACGCTGGGCCGGCGAAGGCGGCCGGTCGGGTCGGTTGATGCATGTCGACCCGCTTTTGGGAACACGACATGCATGAAACTCAAGCTCTCATGCTAGACGGTTTTGCCGGGTTTTCAAAGCCCGAAGCGAGACCACAGCGCGCGCTCTTCCGCCGCATCGATCACGCCGCTGGCGGCAGCGGCTGCGATATCGGGCGCTGAAAAGCCCTTGCTTGAGCCGAACAGGCCGAAGCGGCTAAGGAAACCGCGCGGTGTCGTGATCAGCCTGAGTTGGGTTTTCGCCCCGAAACGGGTCTTGAGCACAGTGCGCATGTCGCCGAGCGCATCGACCAGCCCGAGTTCGAGGCCCTTGATGCCGGTCCAGAACAGGCCGGTGAACAGGTCCGGATCGTCCTTCAGTTTCGTGCCGCGCCGCTCCTTGACGAGGTCGATGAAGGTGCCGTGCACCTCGAGCTGCAGCGCTTTCAGGCGTTCGACGTCCTCCTTCTTCTCGGGCTTGAACGGATCGAGCACCGCCTTGTTCTGGCCAGCTGTGTGGACACGTCGCTCGATGCCGATCTTCTTCATCAGTTCCGGGAAGCCAAACGAAGCCGAGACCACACCGATCGACCCGACGATGGACGACGGGTCGGCGAAGATCTCGTCGCCGGCGACCGCGATCATGTAGCCGCCCGACGCCGCGACGTCCTCGACGAAGACCAGCACCTTTTTGTCCTTTTCCGTGGCCAGGTCACGGATGCGCTTAAAGATCAGCCGCGACTGCACCGGCGAGCCGCCGGGCGAATTGATGGAGATGGCGACCGCCGGCGCGTCGTAGGAAAACGCCTTCTCGATGAGGCCGGCGGTGGAGGCCAGCGACAGGCTCGGCCGGAACTGGCCACCGCCTGCCATGATGGTGCCGTGCAGCCGGATGACCGGAATGGTGACGACGGTGGAGCGCCAGGATTTCGGCAACAGGCGGTTGATGAGTCGTTTCACGAGGGCGCGGTCTCCGGTCGATAGGTTGCAGGCATGTAGGGATTTCCCGGCCAACGGCAATGTGGCCGGGCAGAATAGCTCAATCTCCGAACAGCGAGGCGAGGCCGTTGGTGATCATTTCGCTGCGCTCGTCGGGGCCGTTGCCTGATTGCGCGTGCAGCATCAGGGGCGGGCGTATGGCAAGCTTTCCCCGTGCCCCGAGCGCTGCCCGCACGACGATGCGGATCGCCGCCGCATCGGGACGAGGGTGGACGGCGAGCATCTCGGCATCGCCGAAGCGGCCGGCGATCGCATCGAGAATGGCGCCGAGCTGTTCGGGCCGGGCGATTACGGCGAGCCCGCCGCGCGGCCTCACCACCGCCGCCGCACTTCTGATCCAGCTCTCGAACAGCCCGTCCTCCATGACATGGGCTTCCTTTCGCAGGCGATCCGATGTGGCGCGGTCCCGGGGAGCATTGAACGGCGGGTTCATGATGACGAAGTCGAAGTCGTTGTCGGCAAGGCCGGCGGCCGCCCGCGCCCGGCCCGATACGGTGACATCGGCGACCAGCACGGATGCGCGATCGCTGAGATGGGCATTGCCGGGATGGGCAAGGGTGGCCGCCGCGAAGGCCGCCATTTCCGGCGCGCGTTCGACAAGCACCGCCTCTGCCGCCGGGCAGCGTGACAGCACCGCCAGTCCGGCAGCTCCGGCTCCGGCGCCGAAATCGGCCAGGCGCCCGCTAAAGGTCGATGGCACAGAGGCCGCCAGTATCATCGCATCCATGCCGGCGCGATGGCCGCTCTGCTTGGGCTGGACGAGCCAGAACCGGCCGCGATGGAAAGCGTCGACCGTATGGGCCGGCGTGTCCGGGACAAGGGCGGCGGGCGCGGCGGACATTATTTTCCGCGGATTTCGTTGGCGATGCCGGCATCCGTCAGGATGCGCCGTGCCGCGTCGGCCTGGTCGGCATCGACCATGACGCGTTTCTGCAAAAGGCCGATCGACCCTTCGAGAATGCTCATATTCTGATCGGCGACAAAGCAGGCGATGCCGGCGTCGCGCATCAGCGATTCAACAAAGGAGATGATCACGGCATCGTTGGTGCGGACAAGTTCTATCATCGTATGAAACTCGCAGTTTGCGCTATTGATGTAAACGGGCAGGGGATTCCGAGGCAGAGCCCCGTTCCCTCTCGGGTCCCCGTTCCCTCTCGGGTCGCTGACATTCCGTCATCGACGCCGCGCCAATTCGCCACTTGCCGTGGCCATGTCCGCCGCCCTAGAGTCCATGCAGGGACTAAGGGTGCCGTCGCACGCTCTATACCAAGACGGGAGTGATTGTTGTGGGTGTCGTTCTCAACATCGAAAACGGGAAGCGGGAGCCCGCCTCCATCAAGGATCTGATCGATCTGACAGTGGCGGATATGGGGCGCGTCAATGAATTGATCCTGTCCAAGGCCGGCTCCGACGTCGAGATGATCCCGGAGGTCGCCAACCATTTGATCTCGTCCGGCGGCAAACGGCTGCGGCCGATGCTGACGCTGGCCGCCGCGCAGATGTTCGGCTATGCCGGCGAGGGCCACGTCAAGCTCGCCACCTCCGTCGAATTCATGCACACGGCGACGCTTCTCCACGACGATGTCGTCGACGAGAGCGGCATGCGGCGCGGCAAGAAGACCGCCCGCATGATCTGGGGTAACCAGGCAAGCGTCCTGGTCGGCGACTTCCTGCTCGGCCAGGCTTTCCGCATGATGGTCGATGTCGGCTCGCTCGAAGCGCTCGATATCCTGTCGAGTGCTGCCTCCATCATCGCCGAGGGCGAGGTTATGCAGCTTGCCGCCGCCAAGAACCTCGAAACCACCGAGGACGAGCATTTCGCCGTCATCAAGGCCAAGACCGCCGCACTGTTTTCGGCTGCTGCCGAGGTCGGCCCCGTCATTGCCCAGGCGACCCGCAACGATCGTGCGGCGCTGCGCTCCTACGGCATGAATCTCGGCCTTGCCTTCCAGCTGATCGATGACGCGCTGGACTATGGCGGCACCAGCAAGGATCTCGGCAAGAATGTCGGCGACGATTTCCGCGAAGGCAAGGTGACCTTGCCGGTCATTCTCGCCTATCGGCGGGGCACGAAGGCCGAGCGCACTTTCTGGAAGCGTGCCATTGAGGACAATGTCACCGATGACGCCGGTCTGGAAAAGGCGATCGGCCTGATGACTCGCCATGGCGCCATTGCCGACACGATCGGACGCGCCCGCCATTTCGGCGAGATCGCCCGCGACGCGCTGGCGCCGCTGGAAGCGACGCCGCAGAAATCGGCGCTGATCGACGTCATCGATTTCTGCATCAGCCGGGTGAACTGAGCGGCGTCACCCGGTTGCCGGCTACTTCCCCTTTCCCGGCAAAGCGAAGGCGGCCAGCAGGCTGACAAAGATGCCCGCCGCCGCCAGCCAGAAGGCGATCTGTATGCCATCGGCTATCGCGACCTTCAGTGCATCGCCTGTCAGCCCGCCGACACGGCTGTTGGCGATCGCGATCAATGTTGCCATGCCGATCGCGTTGCCGATGTTGAGCGTCGTGCAGGCCATCCCCGAGGCGACGCCCTGTTCGTCGTGAGCCACGCCTGACGCGGCCGCGATCCACATGGCGGTCCAGACGATGCCCTGTCCAACGCCGGAGATGACCAAGCCGGGAACGAGAGCCAGATAGAAGCTGTTGGCTGATGCTCCAAGGACCATCAGCGCCGTGCCGGCCGCCCCTATGACCATGCCGCCGACCAGGGTCGAGCGGGTTGAAAAGCGCGTTGCCAGGCGTTCACCGAGCTGCGTGCCGGCGGCGATGGCGATCGACGGCACCAGGAAGGCGAGGCCGGTTTCCAGCGCGGTAAAGCCATGCACGGTCTGCAACAGGACGGTGAGGAAATAGGGCAGGGCCCCGAACGTTCCCATGAACAGAAAGGTGATCGTCATGCCGGCGACGAGGCTGCGATTGCGGAACAGCCGCAGCGGCATCAGAGGGTCGGCGCTCCTTGCCTCTATCAGCGCGAAGGCGATGATGAAGATCGCTGCCAGCGCGGCGCCGGCGATGATCGCTGGCGAACCCCAGCCATATTCAGGTCCCTGGACCAGCGTGAAGACCAGCAGCGTGGCGCCTGCGGTGACGGTCAGCGCGCCCGGGAGATCGAAGTTGCGGTGCTCGCGCCGCTTGGGGTCGCGTGGAATGATGGCAAAAGCGGCGATGATGGCGATGCCTGCCAGCAGCACATTGACGTAGAAGACCGACGACCAGCCGAAGGCGCCTGTCAGGAATCCACCGGCCAGTGAGCCAAGGGTGAGGCCGCTCGCGCCGGCACCGCCCCACACCGCCAGCGCCCTGTTGCGTTCCGGTCCTTCGGCAAACAGGCGGTTGATCAGCGAGAGCGTCGCCGGGAACAGGAAAGCGCCGCCGATGCCTTGTACAGCGCGGGCAGCGATGATGATTTCCGGCGACCAGGCGAGGCCGCCGACCAGCGACGAAAGCGCATAGAGCCAGAGAGCGAAGATGAAAATGCGGCGCTGACCGATAAGGTCGGCGGCTCGGCCGCCGAACAGCAGAAAACCGCCGGTAAACACGGTGTAGGCGCTCACCACCCATTGCAAGGTCTGGCCGGAAAAGCCCAGTCCAGCCCCGATTTCGGGCAGCGCCACGAAGACGATGTTGATGTCGAGAGCGATGATAAGCTGGGCGAAGGCGAGCAATGCCAGCGTAGCGCCGCGCTTCGCGCCAACCTCTCCCTGTGTCGCCATGGCGCCGAACGGCAGCCCTTGATCGAATGAACTCATGCCAATCTCCTTTTGGTTCTTTATCGATCGACAAAGAATTGAATTTGCAATCCGGAGTCAAGCGGATTATTTGTGGATCGATAAAGAAATGGAGGCTGCAATGGCGGGACGGCCAAGGGAGTTCGACAGAGCCCAGGCTCTGCAGAAAGCGCGCGATGCCTTCTGGATGCGCGGCTACGAGGGCACCTCGATGGCCGACCTCGTCTCCATGCTTGGCCTAGCCTCGGCGCGCATCTATGCCGCCTTTGGCTCGAAGGAGGATCTGTTTCGCGAAGCCGTTGTTCTCTACGAAACCAGCGAAGGAAGCTTCGCCACCAGCGCGCTTGCCGAGGAGCCGACCGCAAGGCGGTTTGTCGAGCGGTTGCTGCGCGATGCGATCGATATCTACACAAGGCCGGACTTGCCGAAAGGCTGCATGGTCGTCTCGGCCGCCACCAACTGCGCCACGGAAAACGATAACGTGCTGCACTGGCTGGCCGAGCGCCGACTGGCGCGCAATGCGTTGATTGTGGAGCGCTTGAAAAAGGGTGTTCGCGACGGCGACCTCAAGCCGAATACTGATCCGGAAGCGCTTGGCGACTACTACACCACACTGTTGTTTGGCCTCTCTGTGCAGGCGCGCGACGGGGTGCCGAAGAAGCGGCTGCATGACCTTATCACCGTGGCGATGCCTGCGCTCGACGGTTTCGTCTCACAGCCTTGAGTCTTGCTTCTGGCGCCTCGCGATTTCGACTGCAATTGGCTCGACAAGCTGCCCTGCCGCAAATTATCTATAAACATGGCAAAGGGCACAGACGACACCATCGCGGTGCGCATCAGCAAGGTTCTGGCGGACCGCATCATCTCCGGTGCGATCGAGCCAGGGGCCAGGCTTCGGCAGGATCATATCGCCGAGGAATTCCAAACCAGCCATGTTCCGGTGCGCGAGGCCTTCCGCCGTCTAGAGGCGCAGGGACTGGCCATCGGCGAGCCGCGCCGCGGCGTGCGTGTCGCGTCTTTCGATCTGGGCGAGGTCAAGGAGGTCGCCGAAATGCGGGCGGCACTCGAAGTGCTGGCGCTGCGCCACGCCGCGCCGCATCTGACATCGGCCATTCTCGATCTCGCCGAGGAGGCGACCAAGGCCGGCGACAAGTCCCGCGATGTCAGGTCGTGGGAAGAGGCCAACCGCGCCTTCCACCGCTTGATCCTGTCGCCATGCGGCATGCCGCGCCTGCTCGCGACCATCGACGACCTGCACGCGGCAAGCGCCCGTTTCCTGTTCGCGGCATGGCGGTCGGAGTGGGAGACGCGCACCGATCAGGACCATCGCGCGATCCTCACCGCCTTGCGGCAGGGAAACACCGAATCCGCGGCCGTCACACTGGGGCGGCACGTCCAATGGATTGGCCGCAAGCCGGTCAGGACGGCTTCCGGAACGACGCGCGAAGCCTTCGCCATAGTAGGTTAGACGGCCTCCGCCAAAGCCAGGGCTTGCAATCCCCAGGGAAGTGTGGATTCGATAATAGATCGAAAACAGAAATTATCTATAATTTGCAATCGATCGAAGGAATCCCAATGACAGACGTCGCATTCTCACCCGGCAAGCCGTCGTTCAGTCCGCTCCAGCTCCAGGATCGTTCTCTTGCCTGGCAGGTTGGAGCCGTCGTGCTTGGCACGCTGTTCCTGGCGCTGGCGTCCTATATCGAGGTGCCGATGGTGCCGGTCCCGGTAAACATGCAGACCTTTGCGGTGACACTGATCGGCGCCCTCTATGGCTGGCGGCTTGGCGCGCTCACCATCGCCGCCTGGCTGGTCGAGGGTGCGGTCGGCTTTCCGGTTCTGTCCGGAGGGGCAGCGGGTGCGGCGCATTTCGTCGGGCCGACGGGTGGCTATCTCTTCGCCTTCCCGCTTGTCGGCGCACTGGTCGGCTGGCTGGCCGAACGCGGCTGGAACGGCAAAAGGGTGATGCTTGCCTTCGTCGCCATGCTGCTTGGCAACCTTGCCTGCCTTGTGCTTGGCACAGCATGGCTTGCCGTCATGATTGGAGCCGAACAGGCCGTTACCTTCGGCTTCCTGCCGTTCATCGTCGGCGGCTTGCTCAAGTCAGCGCTGGGTGCCGCGACCCTCATGGCCCTTCCCGGCGGCAAGGCGAAGCCGGCCAATCCGTGACGATCAGGCTGCGCGCCCATCACCTCCTTTGCCTGCTCACCTATGTGGGCAAGGGATACAGCCCCGCCTTCATCGCCAATTATGATCGCGTCGCGGAGCGCCTGAGCCGGGGCGAGGGCATCCTCCTCGTTTCCGGCCCCGACGATGTCTGCGCTCCCTTGCTCGACGAGCCGGAACCGCATTGTCTCAACGAGAGTGTCGTCGAGCGGGACCGGCTCGCCGCGCTGGATGTAGAGGAATTGCTGGCGCGGCCAATCCGTGTCGGCACCCACCTCGATCTCGACACGGGGACCTTAGCCCGGATGCGGCAGGCGTTTTCGGCTGGCCTTGTACGCAAGGCCTGCGGCGGCTGCGAATGGAACGAACTGTGCAGCACGATAGCGGCCGGCGGCTATAGCGACACGCTGGTGCAGCGGTCCGCCTCGCCAGCCGAGGGCTGATATTGGCCCCGAGCCTTAGCGGTCGAAGCTGAGCTCAAGGGTCGAAGCTGTGATATATTCGGCGCTGCGCAGGGCCATGGCCGAAATTCAAAATCGGAAAACTGCCCCCTGTCGCCATGATTTGTTAATCGGGTGCCCGGATTGTGAATTCGAGGCGGATTGAAGCGCGACCCCAAAAAGGCCATGCTTTGCCTGGAAAGATCGAGTCTACGCCGATCCCGCTGATGCGGAGATGGCGCCTGGCTGAAAGGGATACGATGCGGCAAGGATGTGCGCGCTGGCTGACAAGGCTGGCAATTGTGACAGGCATGACGATCTCGGCTTTGCCGGCCTATGCCAAGCAGACCAGCGAACCGGTCAAGATCACGTCATTTTCGGGCGCCTATCTGGCAGCCCGGATCGCCGAAGGCGATAACGACCTCGACAGCGCCATCGCCTACTACAAGCAAGCATTGGCCTTTGACCCGAGCGACACCGGCCTGCAGCAGAGCCTGATGCTGTCGCTGATCGCGCAAGGGCGCTTCGACGAGTCCCTGGTCTATGCCGACAAGCTCAAGGAAGTGCCTGACGTCGAGCGTTTCTCGCGCTTGGCGCTCGCCGTCGATTCCTTCCACAAGAAGGATTTCACCAAGGCGCAGTACTGGCTCAAGCTGTCGCTGGAATCCGATCTCGACCGGTTGATCTCCGGGGTGATGTCCGGCTGGGCGCAGCAAGGCGCCGGCGAGCCTGCCGATGCGATGGCGTCCATCGACAAGCTGCAGGGGCCAGATTGGTTCGGCCTGTTCAAGTCGTTCCACCGCGCCCTGATCGCTGATGCATCCGGCATGCCCGAAAAGGCCGAGGCGATCTATGCCGCGACCATGCAGGATACCGCCGCCGGCGGTGCCGCTCCCGAAACCTGGATGCGCAATGCCCAGGCCTACGCCTCGTTCCTGGTCCGCAAGGGCGACAAGACCAAGGCGCTGTCGGTGCTCGACCAGGCCGAGGCGTTTTCGCCGGGCAAGCTGGAAATCGTCGCCTTGCGCGACCGAATTGCAAAAGGCGACAAGATTGCGCCGCTGGTTGCCGGTCCATCCGATGGCGCCTCCGAAATCCTGCTCGACCTCGCCACCGCGCTCAACCGTGGTGGCGGCGAGCCCTTCGTCCGCCTCTATCTGCAATATGCGCTTGCTTTGAAGCCAGATAGCGACGCTGCCCTTGTGCAACTCGCCGCCGTGTCCGAGCAATTGAAGGACGGCGAAGGTGCCATCGCGCTCTATCGCCGGATTCCCGCCGCTTCGCCGCTGAAGGAGCTTTCGGACCTGCAACTCGGCCTCAATCTTGCCGATCTCGACCGTCACGAAGAAGCGATCACCCATCTGAAAGCCTTGGTCGACGCCCATCCCAATGACATGCGCGCCTATCTGGCGCTCGGTGGCGTCTATTCCTCGAAGGACGATTTCCGTTCGGCCGCCACTCTCTACGATAAGGCCGTCGAGGTGCTGAAGGCGCCGACCGCGGCCAACTGGAACATCTTCTACCAGCGCGGCATCGCTTATGAGCGCCTGAAGGAATGGCCCAAGGCCGAGCCGAACTTCCGCAAGGCGCTGGAACTGTTCCCCGACCAGCCGCAAGTGCTGAACTATCTCGGCTATTCCTGGGTCGACATGAACATGAACCTCAAGGAAGGCCTGGCGATGATTCAAAAGGCCGTCGACCTCAGGCCGAGCGACGGTTACATCGTCGATTCGCTGGGTTGGGCCTATTTCCGCCTCGGCAGGTTCGATGACGCGGTGCGCGAAATGGAACGCGCCGTGTCGCTGAAGCCGGAAGATCCGGTTCTCAACGATCACCTCGGCGACGCCTACTGGCGCGTCGGCCGCAAGCTGGAAGCCACCTTCCAGTGGAACCAGGCTCGCGACCTGAAGCCGGATCCCGATGTGCTGGCCAACTTGCAGCAGAAGCTGATGAAGGGCCTGCCGCCGATCGAATCCAACACGGCGCAGGAGACCCCGAAGGTCAAGCCGGAGCCGGTGCCCGCCCCGAAGGGATGAAGTCAGCCATTTGAATTCAACGCAAGCGGGGCTCTTTCGGAGTCCCGTTTTCGTTTGAACCGTATTAGGCTGGCTGCCTCAGAAGAGCTTGCGATAGACGACGAAGCCGGAGTGTTCGGCGACCTTGTCGTAAAGCTTCATCGCCGTGTGATTGGTCTCATGCGTCAGCCAGTACACGCGGCCCGAGCCGGCCGCCTGGGCGCGCTCGTAGACGCCCTCGATCAGCGCCCGTCCGATGCCTTTGCCACGCGATGCCTGCGTGGTGAAAAGGTCCTGCAGATAGCAATTCGGTGCGATCGCCGTGGTGCTGCGATGGAAGAGATAGTGCACGAGGCCGAGAAGCTGTCCCTCGCCTTCGGCCACCAGCGCGTGGACCGGCTCATAGGCATCGAAGAAACGAGACCATGTCATCTGGGTAATCTCACCCGGCAGGGCCGTTTCGCCCGAGCGGCCATAAAATGCATTGTAGCCATCCCACAGCGGCAGCCATTGCTCGAAATCCTGTCGCGCGACAGGGCGGATGACGATCGGGCTGGGCATGGCTGAAACCTGTTGTCGTTGCTGCACAGGCAAACAGAGCGTAGGCCCGAGAGATGGGCAATGGGCCAGCCCCTGCAAAGCTTTCAACATTGTCCATAATGTCGGGGTGACGGCATCGGCGTGCCTTGCTTGACGCTTTGCTGCTGGGTCTCTAGGACGTGCCGGCAAGCTAGCCTGTGCTGTCGAGGCCACCCGTGACAATTGAAATCCCCGCCCATATGCATCCCAGCCGCTCGTTCCAGGGGCTGATCCTGACCTTGCACAACTACTGGGCGGCCTATGGCTGCGTCATCCTGCAACCCTATGACATGGAAGTCGGCGCCGGCACCTTTCATCCGGCAACGACGCTGCGCGCGCTCGGCCCAAAACGCTGGAACGCTGCCTATGTCCAACCCTCGCGTCGTCCCAAGGATGGCCGCTATGGCGAGAACCCGAACCGGCTGCAGCATTATTACCAGTACCAGGTGATCCTGAAGCCGAACCCGCCCAATTTGCAGGAGCTCTATCTCGGCTCGCTGGCGGCGATCGGCGTCGATCCGCTGCTGCACGACATCCGCTTCGTCGAGGATGATTGGGAAAGCCCGACGCTGGGCGCCTGGGGTCTCGGCTGGGAATGCTGGTGCGACGGCATGGAAGTCTCGCAGTTCACCTATTTCCAGCAGGTCTGCGGCATCGAATGCGCGCCTGTGGCCGGCGAACTCACCTACGGGCTGGAGCGGCTGGCCATGTATGTGCAGGGCGTCGACAATGTCTACGACCTCAATTTCAACGGCCGCGAAGGCGCCGACAAGGTCACCTATGGCGATGTCTTCCTGCAGGCCGAGCAGGAATATTCGCGCCACAATTTCGAATACGCCGACACGGCGATGCTTCTGCGCCACTTCGAGGACGCCGAGGCCGAGTGCAAGGCGCTGCTCGACGCCGGCGCGCCGGCATCGAACGACAATCTGCCGATGCACCGCATGGTTTTCCCGGCCTACGACCAGTGCATCAAGGCCAGCCATGTCTTCAACCTGCTCGACGCACGCGGCGTGATTTCGGTCACTGAGCGGCAGAGCTACATCCTGCGGGTGCGCAATCTGGCCAAGGCTTGCGGTGAGGCATTTTTGAAGACGCAGGCGGGTGGCTTGGCGGCCTGAGCTTCAGGCCCGCTTCATCATCTCGAGGGAAACGTTGATCGGCGGTACGGCCTGACCGCCGGCACCGTCGATGGTGCGCAATGCCTGCCGCACGCCCGGCATCGAGAAGGCGCCGTGAGCCTGCGCCGTGAAGCAGGCGCCGAGTGCGAGGATCTGCAGAAGTCTGGATGCCGTTTTCATGATCGTTGAGCCAAATGTTCCCTGCCTGAGCGTGGGTCGCTTCAGCGCTGCGTTCGGTTCATGGAAATCTTTGATCCAAGGACGGGTGGCGTGGTCTCGTCCCGACAGGGCGGTCAAAATTTGTGTAAAGGGTGACAGCAGCCAGCCGAGTTGCTATGCCCCGCCCGGACCACTCTCCCGCATGAGCTGACCCCGATGCCTGACCTGCTTCTAGAACTTCGCTCCGAGGAAATCCCTGCGCGCATGCAGCGCAAGGCGGCGGGTGATCTCAGGAAGATGCTGACCGACGGTTTGGTCGAGGCGGGACTGACCTATGAGGCGGCGCGCGAGTACTGGACGCCGCGGCGGCAGACCCTCGACATCAGGGGCCTGACCGCGCGCTCGAAGGATATAAGCGAAGAGATCAAGGGGCCTTCGACATCGGCGCCTGAACAGGCGGTCCAGGGTTTCCTGCGCAAGGCCGGACTTTCCTCGATCGCCGAGGCGCATGTCCATTCCGATCCGAAGAAAGGCGATTTTTATGTCGCCCACATTTCGAAGCCGGGCAGGGCGGCGGAGGAGATCATCGCCGAACTGGTGCCGGGCATCATCCGCAATTTTCCGTGGCCGAAATCGATGCGCTGGGGGCCGGCCTCGGCCAAGCCCGGTTCACTGCGCTGGGTACGGCCGCTGCAATCGATCCTGTGCACCTTCGGCCCGGAAACAGAGGAGCCTGTCGTGGTCGATTTCGAGATCGACGGCATCCGCTCCGGCAACATCACCTATGGCCACCGCTTCCATGCGCCGGATGCCATCACGGTGCGCCGCTTCGACGACTATGTCTCCAAGCTGGAAGCGGCCAAGGTCGTGCTCGATGCCGACCGGCGCAAGGAGATCATCCTTGCCGATGCCCGCAATCTCGCCTTCGCCAACGGGCTTGATCTGGTTGAGGACGAAGGGCTGCTGGAGGAAGTGTCCGGGCTGGTCGAATGGCCGGTCGTGCTGATGGGCGAGTTCGAGGAGGCATTCCTCGCCATTCCAGCCGAAGTGATCCGGCTGACCATTCGCGCCAACCAGAAATGCTTTGTGACGCGGCCGCAGGGTTTCGACGACGCGCTTTCCAATCGCTTCATCCTCACCGCCAATATCGAAGCGAGGGATGGCGGCAAGGAGATCGCCCACGGCAATGGCAAGGTGGTGCGCGCCCGCCTGTCCGATGCGCTCTATTTCTGGACGACCGACCAGGGCGACTTGCCTGACCTGCGTGAGCTCGAGGCATCGGCGGAAAAATTCGGGCTTGATCTCAAGAAGCCGCTCGACCAGCGCATGGCCCGCCTCGACCATCTCGGCGTGACTTTCCACGCCAAGCTCGGCACGCAAGGCGAACGGGTGGAGCGGATTGCGCGGCTTGCCGAGGAACTGGCGCCGATCATCGGCGCCGATCCGGCACTGGCGCGGCGCGCTGCCGTCTTGGCCAAGGCCGATCTCACCACCGAAGTCGTTGGCGAGTTCCCAGAACTGCAAGGCGCTATGGGTCGCAAATATGCGCTGCTTCAGGGCGAGCATGCATCGGTCGCCGCTGCAGCGGAGGAACACTACAAGCCGCAGGGCCCGTCCGATCGCGTACCGAGCGATCCAGTGTCGGTCGCTGTCGCGCTCGCCGACAAGCTCGATACGCTGGTCGGCTTTTGGGCGATCGATGAAAAGCCGACCGGGTCGAAGGATCCCTACGCACTGCGCAGAGCTGCTCTTGGGGTGGTGAGGCTGGTGCTGGATAACGAGACGCCGGTAAGCCTTCTTTCGATCGTAGCTGAACATCGAAGAATCATTGAAGACCAGATCGACCGCCGGCACGCTGAAGAGCAGGTCAAGTTGGGTGGCGACTATGTGAGTGCACGGGCGCACGCCGGCGACGGAAAGTCTGGGGATCGCGACCTCCTGGCCTTCTTCCACGATCGCCTAAAGGTCTACCTCCGCGATCAAGGCGCTCGGCACGACCTGATCGATGCGGTGCTGGCGACAGGTTCGCGCCCGATCTCCCCCCTAGAGGGGGAGATGTCGGCGAAGCCGACAGAGGGGGGCGCTGTCCCGCCGTCCTCTCAGCGCCAAGTACCCCCCTCTGCCCTGCCGGGCATCTCCCCCACAAGGGGGGAGATTGGCCAATCGTCCAATGACGACCTGCTGCAGATCGTGCGCCGGGTCGAGGCGCTGGGCTCCTTCCTCGACACCGAGGATGGCAAGAACCTGCTCGCCGGCACCAAGCGTGCGGCCAACATTCTGGCCGCCGAGGAGAAGAAGAAAACGGTGGTCGCCGAAACCGTTGAGTCGGCACTCTTGCGCGAGGATGCCGAGAAATCGCTGTTTGCGGCGGTGAATCAGGCTGAGAAGCAAGCCGGCGAAGCGATTCAAAACGATGACTTTTCCGCCGCCTTGCTGGCGCTTAGCGTGTTGCGCGAACCGGTTGATTCATTCTTTGAGCATGTTCTTGTAAACGATGAGGATCAGGCGGTGCGTGCCAACCGCCTGGCGCTGCTCGCCCGCATCCGCGCGGCCACCGGCCAGGTCGCGGATTTCTCGAAGATCGCAGGTTAAGGCGAAGAAAATATTCTTTGCCGCCGGCCGTTCGAGCCGGCTACAGTCATATGGCGATGATCTCTCCGTGGCAAAAGGGACATGTTCCCCAACCCCACGGAGGCTTCTATGAATTCCGATCACGACATCGAAGTGACAGAAGAAACCCCGGCTTCCGCCGAGGCGCTTGAATCCGCTTCCGAAACCATCCTCGATCATGCCGCCGCCGCAGCGGTCGAAGCCGCTGACCTGTCTGATGACGACGAAGACGGCGACGATGAAGATGGCGAAGAGTCCACCGAAACTGCCACGCTCTCGGATGACGACGAAGATGAAGACGACGAGGACGAAGACGAAGACGACGCCGAGGATAGCGTGAAGGCTGAAGGCGACGAGTCCGAAGAAGACGATGACAAGGAAAAAGCGGCCTGATTTTTTCAGCCGCCGGTTCCATCGATGGCAAGGCGGTGCTGAGGCGCCGCCTTTTCCTGTCAGTCGTCCCCGAAGCCGACTGTCAGCCGCCCCGGGCGACGGCCCGGTCAGTTCTCAAGAATGCTGACGCGCACGCTGTTTTCGTAGACATCGACCTGGATCAGCGGTTCGCCATTGACGATGGCGCGCTTGGTCGAGGAACTCATCGCGCCGCCGCGTTCCAGCATGCGTTGCAGGTCGGCGCGCTGGCCGTTGGTCCTGAACCAGCCATCACCCTCGTCGTCGCTGTCACGGCGGTGGAATTTGTGCCAGTTGGCGCGGTCCTGCCGCACCATCTGCGCGGCATTGTCCAGCGCATAGCCGTCACTCGCCTGATGGTCGCGATCGGAAATGCGCGCGACATAAGATCCCAGCATGTCGTCGGCGTGAGCTGCGACGACGCCAAGCAGTGACGCCAGCAGAAGGCCAGCCCCGGTTACGATTCCAGCTTTTCTCATGGTCCCCCCCTTTACCCCCTAGTGATGAAATCCCGTCTGCCAAAACCGCCTGGCGAAATACAGGCGATGGCGTCCTGCGGCTGACATAAACCGAAACGGGGTTTGCTTGGCAATGGTGCGCCGGTCGCCAGACCGCCGTCAAGTCACGCCATCGATGTCAGCCTGTCTTCAAGCCGGGGCTATTTGGTGTAGCCGTTGGGAGGCATGCGCTGACCTGCAGCCGGCGCCGGGGGACTCGGCGGGGTGGGTTGGTTCTCGGTCCCCGAAGGGGCTGCGGAGGCGGTGGCCGTTGCCGGCGCCGTGCCAGCGGCCGGCGCAGTACCTGTCGCTGGTGCAGCGGTTGGCGCCGGTGCCGGGAAGTCGGGACCGGTAACGCCGCCACGAATGACCATCGGGCCCGGCTGGAAGCCGTGCCCGGTCGCGGGCTTGTCCGGGATCGCCGCCACCTTTTCATCGGTGACGTCGGGCTGCGCTTCCCCTTTTGCCACCACCGACCGCGCATCGCTGGCGTTGACTGCATCGGCGGTTCCAGGCTGGTTGGGGGCGCCGATCCTGACGATCGATGGTGTGGAGGATGGCGTGCCTGGAAAAACCAGGGATGACGCCTGGGCTTCGCCGGCCGCAGCAGCAAGAATGATACCCAGCAAGATACGCGCAGACACTGATATCGCTCCCCTTTGCCCAGAAGCTGTTCGATAGCAGGCCGGAATTGATGCCGGCTTTCGTGGAAACATAGCATTTTAGGGATTGATAAATCGCCAATGCTCCTGCTCGCCAACAATCGGTTACCCAACAGCCGACTTGCCCAACGGCCGCCATCGTACTACGCACCCCGCATCTGTGAGGTGACGAGAGTGGCTGAAATACTTGGCTCGGGCGAGGCGCTGGAGCGGGCGCTGGCGCTGCTCAGGGAGGGCGATGTCGTCGCCATCCCGACGGAAACCGTCTACGGGCTGGCCGGCGACGCCACCAACGGCATCGGCGTGGCGCGCATCTTCGAGGCCAAGGGCCGGCCACGCTTCAACCCGCTGATTGCCCATGTCGCAGACATGGCGATGGCAGAGCGCCTCGCGATGTTCGATCCGCTGTCCAGGAAACTGGCGCTGGCATTCTGGCCAGGTCCGCTGACGCTGGTGCTGCCGCAACGGCCCGGCAACGGCATCCATCCGCTGGTCACCGCCGGGCTCGATACGATTGCCTTGCGCATGCCGAGGGGCTTTGGCGGCGACCTGATCGCCAGGCTCGGCCGCCCGCTTGCCGCGCCCAGCGCCAATTCATCCGGCAGGATCAGCGCGACGACCGCGCAAGCGGTGGCGGCCGATCTCGGCGCGCGGATCAAGCTGGTCGTCGATGGAGGCGCGACCCCGATCGGGCTGGAATCGACCATCATCAAGGCCGAAGGAAACAGATTGCGGCTGCTGAGGCCCGGCGGCATCGCCGCCGAGGAGATTGAGGCGGCTATCGGCATGGAGCTGTTGCGCGGCGGCACCGCCGGTATCGAGGCGCCGGGCATGCTTGCCTCGCACTATGCGCCAGGTGCTGCGATGCGGCTCCATGCCGGCACGGTCGGCGAGGGCGAGGCTTTGCTCGGCTTCGGCAGCCAGAGGGCGCAAGGCTGGCGCCGCGCCGAAGCCTTCCTCAATTTGTCCGAAACCGGTGACCTGCGCGAAGCGGCGAGCAATCTGTTCGCCTATATGCAGGAGCTTGACCGCAGCGGCGCGCGGACCATCGCCGTCGAGCCGGTTCCCTTCGACGGGCTCGGCGAAGCGATCAACGATCGGCTGTCGCGTGCCGCCGCCCCTCGTGACATCCCACAACCCGCAACATAGTTTTTCCCCATGACCGAAATCACAGAGACACTCGATCCCGCTCTCATCGATCGCTTCACGGCGATCGTCGGCGACAAATATGCGCTGCGTGAAGAGCAGGATATCGCGCCTTACCTCGTTGAACGGCGCGGGCTCTGGCACGGCGCGACATCGTTGGTGCTGCGGCCGGGCAGCGTCGACGAAGTCAGCCGGATCATGCGGCTGGCGACCGAGACAGGCACGCCGATCGTGCCGCAAAGCGGTAACACCGGCCTGGTCGGCGCCCAGGTGCCGGACAGGTCCGGGCGCGAAATCGTCCTGTCGCTGTCGCGGCTGAACCGCATCCGTGAAATCGATGTCTTGTCCAACACGGTGACGGTCGAGGCCGGTGTCATCCTGCAGACGCTGCAGGAGGCGGCCGACGCCGCCGACCGGCTGTTTCCACTGTCGCTGGCCGCGCAAGGCTCCTGCCAGATCGGCGGCAATCTTTCCTCCAATGCCGGCGGCACCGGAGTGCTTGCCTATGGCAATGCGCGCGAACTCTGTCTCGGTGTCGAGGTGGTGCTGCCGACCGGCGAGGTGTTCGACGACCTGCGCAAGCTGAAGAAGGACAACACCGGCTACGATCTGAAAAACCTGTTCGTCGGTGCCGAAGGCACGCTCGGCGTCATCACCGCCGCCGTGCTCAAGCTGTTCCCGAAGCCGAAGGGGCGCGAAGTCGCCTTCGTCGGCCTGTCGTCGCCCGAGGCAGCACTTTCGCTGTTCAGCCTGGCCATGGACCGTGCCGGGGCAGCACTCACCGCTTTCGAACTGATCGGCAAGCGGCCCTATGATTTCACGCTGGCGCATGCCCAGGGCGTGGTGCGGCCGCTGATCGAGGACTGGCCGTGGTACGTGCTGATGCAGATTTCGTCCGGTCGTTCATCGGAGGATTCGAGAGCCTTGATCGAGGACGTGCTTTCGGCCGGCCTTGAACAGGAATTCGTCGGCGACGCCGTCATTGCCGCGAGTCTCACGCAGGGCGATGCCTTCTGGAATTTCCGCGAGCTGCTGCCCGAGGCGCAGAAGCCGGAGGGCGCCTCGATCAAGCACGACATTTCGGTGCCTATTGCATCGATTCCGCGTTTCATCGCGGAGGCTGCCGGCGCCGTGGCGTCGGTGAGCGCCGGTGCCCGCGTCGTCTGCTTCGGCCATATGGGCGACGGCAATCTCCACTACAACATTTCGCGGCCCGTCGACGGCGACGATGAGGCGTTCCTCGCTCTCTATCATCCCATGAACAAGGCGGTGCACGATGCGGTGCGCAGCCTGCACGGTTCGATCTCGGCCGAGCACGGCATCGGCCAGTTGAAACGCGACGAACTGATCGCCACCGCGCCGCCGATGGCGATCGATCTGATGCGAAGGGTTAAGGCCGCTTTCGACCCGGCCGGCATCATGAATCCGGGTAAGGTTATCTGATCCTTTCGACATCTTGTGGCTGGTGGGATTCCGATAACCATCCCTGAGATCAGCAAAATTTAACCGACTTTCTTAAGCGGGGCGGTAAGGAGCCCGCGCTACTGTCTCCATACAAACGAGGCCGGAAAAACCGGCCCGGAGAGAACCGGACACCGGCTCTCAGGAGACAGACAGGAAGGCCACTCTATGAACACCGGACTGAAGCCAGTCTGGGCGGGACGCAACATGCGTCTCGACCCATTCCGCCTGCCGCAAGTGGTGAGCTACGCGACTCGCGACGACTACGGCGATGTAACCTTCACCATCGACCAGCGCGGCGCCGTGATCCGCCGCCTGCTCGAGATGAGCGGCCTGCCCGCAATCATCGTTCTGCCCGCCAATGCGTTCCGCGGCGTTGCCGCCCGCGCCATGGAAGACCCGGACGGCAATGTCACGGTGACCCTGGAACTCCTGCACAACGACCCGATGCTGTCGGTGCCGCTGCTTGTGGCCGACGATCTCGACGATGTCGCAGCCGACTGGCGCGCCTGGGCCGACGCTTACCGTCTGCCGATGCTGCTGATCGAATCGGACGGCGTTGCCCGCACCCTGGAAGAATCGCTCGGCGCCGCCATCAAGACGCTGCCGCCGCAGGATAGGCGCAAGGGGCGGATTTCGAACACGCGCCGCCCGCGTTTCCTCGCTCGCCGCAGAGCGGGCGCCCTCGGTCTCAGGCTGGTCATCGACGGCCAGGAGATTATTTCGCGCGACTGAGCATGATCCCGCTGGGAATGCTGAGACGGGAAGCCGCTAAACCAGCGGCTTCAGCGCCACCCACACAGCGCCGCCGATCAGGCCGAGGAAGATCAGCCAGCCGACCTGGTTGTTCGACCTGAACAGTCGCAGGCATTGGTCCGGATTGTCGATATCCAGAACCGCGATCTGCCGCGCCATATGGGCGCCGGCGGCAATCAGCCCGGCCAGCGCCACCACCGGCGCCTGCGCCGACGCGAAGGCGATCGCAAAACAGATCAGCGCGCCACCATAAAGCCCTGCCAGCCACGACTTGGTGTTGTCGCCGAACAAGCGTGCCGTCGAGCGCACGCCGACGATGGCGTCATCTTCCTTGTCCTGATGCGCGTAGATCGTGTCGTAGCCGATCACCCACAGGATCGAGCCGATATAGAGCATGATGGCAGGCCCATCGAGATCGCCGAACTCGACCGCCCATCCCATCAGCGCGCCCCAGGAAAAGGCAAGGCCAAGCACCAGTTGGGGCCAGTTGGTTATCCGCTTCATGAATGGATAGATGGCTATGACCGCCAGCGAACAGATGCCGAGCAGGACGGCGAAGCTGTTGAACTGGATGAGCACGACGAGGCCGACCAGGGCCTGCAGGACGAGAAACAGCCATGCCTGCCGGCGGGTCGCCTTGCCCGACGGCAGCGGTCGCGAGCGCGTGCGCTCCACCTGGCTGTCGATGTCCTCGTCGACGAGGTCGTTGTAGGTGCAGCCGGCGCCACGCATGGCGATGGCCCCGACCAGGAAAAGCACGAGATACACTGGTGCCGGCAGCAGTGAGAGCAGCGGGTCGCCGGGACGCGGATAGGCGCTTGCCGCCAAGGCCGCCGACCACCAGCACGGCCACAGCAGCAGCTGCCAGCCTATCGGCCTGTCCCATCGGGCAAGCTGCGCATAGGGCCATATCGAGCGCGGCAGCACGCGGTAGACCCAATGGCCGTTCGGCGCATCGGCGACACGGCCCTGGGCCGCTTTCGACTGGATATTTTCCATGTCCATGGAGTGGCAGCAGCGGCAGAAACCGTCAAGCGGCAAGCGGGAGAGTGGTGCACGTCAGCCTTTCACGAGGCAAAGATGTCGCGGGTGGCGAACCAGTCCCTGGCCACCTCGACGAAGGCCAGCGCTGCATTCGACACACGCTGATGCGTGTCATAGGTGAGCAGGATCCGCTGCATGGGCAGCGGATCGGACAGCGGCTTGCAGATGAGCGGCAGGCCGTCATAGCTGCGGTCGCCGTGCGGGCGGGTGTAGCTGACCGCGACTCCGAATCCGTTGGCGACCATGCTCCGCTGCAGTTGGAACGAGCTTGTCGTCGTATCGGCCACCGGCGAAAGGCCGCGGCTGCGGAACAGGTCGAGCATGTGCTGCCAGCTGTGCGGCTGGTCCGTCGTGATCAGCGGATAGGCGGCCAGATCGGCAAGACTGACCATTGGCCGGTCCGCCAGGGCATGGCCTGCCGGCAACAGCGCGTGCGGGCGAAGTTCGCGCAGCAGGATGCGGGCGAAATGCGTCGGCAGGCTGAGATCATAAGTCAGGCCGAGATCGATGGCCGCATCACCCAGCCGTCGTCCCAGGGTCTCGAACGTCTCGTCGCGAACGACGATTTTGACGGCCGGATAGCGTTCGGAGAAGGCGCGGATCAAAGCCGGCGCGAAGAAAGGCGCCAGATCCTCGAAGCATCCCAGCACCAACTCACCGCTGACAGCCGATTTGCTTGAACCCAGGCCGACGAGTTCGTCCGTTTCGGTGAGAACCTGCCTTGCCTTGGCCACGACGGCGCGGCCGAACGATGTCGGCGACACGCCGCTTCCGCGCTGGCGGACGAACAGCTTCTGGCCGAAATTCTTTTCGACCGCGTCGATCGCCACCGAAATCGACGGCTGAGAGACGTTCAGCATCTTTGCCGCGCCGGTGACGCTACCGTGACGCGCCACGGCAACCAGATAGCGCAGCTGCGTGAGGGTCACACTCATAGGAGTACTCTATATGTCGGATGGAAAGTTATTATTTTACTGAATGAATTGATATTGCGATAATGGCTTCATTCCAAGAGGAGAACGCCATGGCTTCCCAGACTGCCACCCTCGACGCCACCATGATCGGCGCGTCCACGATTGCCGACTATCAGCGTGACGGCGCTGTCTGCATTCGCGGCGCCTTCAAGGGCTGGGTCGACACGATTGCCGCCGGCATCGAACGCAACATGCAGAACCGCAGCGCCACCGCATCCGACATCGCCAACGGCCGCGGCAGTTTCTTCGACGACTACTGCAACTGGGAGCGCATCCCCGAATTCGTCAGTCTGGTGCGGGGTTCGCCAGCCGCCGAACTGGCGGCTGCGGTGATGCAGTCGCGCACCGCGCAGTTCTTCCACGATCATGTGCTGGTCAAGGAGCCCGGCACGCAGAAGCCGACGCCCTGGCATCAGGACATCCCCTACTATTTCGTCGATGGCCGGCAGACGGTGAGCTTCTGGATACCCATCGACCCGGTGAAGGAAGCGACGCTGCGTCTGATCGCCGGCTCGCACAAATGGGACAAGATGATCCTGCCGGTGCGCTGGCTCGACGATAGCAACTTTTATGCCGGCGAGGGCGACTATCTGCCGGTGCCCGATCCCGACAAGGATCCGTCGATGAAGGTGCTCGAATGGGAAATGGAGCCGGGCGACGCCATCCTGTTCGACTTCAGGACCGCGCACGGCGCCCGTGGCAATATGACCGCGGCGCGGCGCCGGGCGCTGTCGCTGCGCTGGGTCGGTGACGATGCGCGCTATGTCGAGCGGCCGGGCCGCACCTCGCCGCCCTATCATGGCCATGGCATGCAGCCGGGACAGAGGCTACGCGAGGACTGGTTTCCGGTGGTTTTCTCCGCCTAGTCGAATCGCCAGAAAATCGGCGGCGGTGTCCGCTGCCATTTTCGGCGGGGGATAACGTTCCCGTGCGCAATCGCGATCTAAACACCCTGATGCCTTGACCCGTCCTGCAGAGAGCAATAGCGGGTTCTTTTTTAGGGACAGCATCAAGAGGTGGCCATGAACGTTCTTCTTCTCGGCTCCGGCGGCCGCGAACATGCGCTCGCCTGGAAGATTGCCGCATCACCGCTGCTGACAAAGCTCTATGCGGCTCCCGGCAACCCGGGCATCGGCAGCGAGGCTGAGCTGGTGAAGCTGGATTTAGCCGACCACGCCGCCGTGGCCGCGTTCTGCCGGGAGAAAAAAATCGACCTCGTGGTGGTCGGTCCGGAGGGGCCGCTGGTCGCCGGCATTGCCGACGATCTGCGCGCCGAAAATATCCGCGTCTTCGGTCCCTCCAAGGCTGCCGCACAGCTGGAAGGTTCGAAGGGATTCACCAAGGACCTCTGTGCCCGCTACGACATCCCGACTGCCGCCTATGGCCGCTTCAGTGATCTGGCCTCGGCCAAGGCCTATGTCGAAAAGACCGGAGCGCCGATCGTCATCAAGGCCGACGGGCTCGCTGCCGGCAAGGGCGTCACCGTCGCCATGACGCTCAGTGAAGCACAGGCAGCACTCGATGCCTGTTTCGATGGTTCCTTCGGCGCCGCCGGCGCGGAAGTTGTGGTCGAGGAATTCATGACCGGCGAGGAGGCGAGCTTCTTCTGCCTCTGCGACGGTACCACTGCGCTGCCCTTCGGCACCGCGCAGGATCACAAGCGCGTCGGCGACGGCGACACCGGTCCGAACACCGGCGGCATGGGCGCCTATTCGCCGGCACCGGTGATGACGCCGGAACTGGTCGAGCGCACCATGCGCGAGATCATCGAGCCGACCATGCGCGGCATGGCCGAACTTGGCGCGCCGTTCTCCGGCGTGCTGTTTGCCGGGCTGATGATCACCGACAAGGGACCGAGGCTGATCGAATACAACACCCGTTTCGGCGACCCGGAATGCCAGGTGCTGATGATGCGGCTGAAGGACGATCTGCTGGTCCTGCTCAACGCGGCGACCGACGGCCAGCTTGCGCATACTTCGGTGCGCTGGCGCGACGAGGCGGCACTCACCGTGGTGATGGCGGCGAGAGGCTATCCCGGCACGCCGGAAAAAGGCTCGGTCATCCGCGGCGTCGAAGACGCGGCGAGCGACGGTGTCGAGATCTTCCACGCCGGTACCGCCATCAATGGCGGCGCGCTGGTTGCCAATGGCGGCCGCGTCCTCAACGTGACGGCATCAGGCGCCACGGTCGGCGAGGCACAGAAACGAGCCTATGCTGCCCTCGACCGCATCGATTGGCCGGACGGGTTCTGCCGCCGCGATATCGGCTGGCAGGCCGTGGCGCGCGAACAGGGAACCTGAAGTTCCGCGTTGGCTCACCGCTGGCCGCGATCGAGTTCGGTGGAAGCGGTGCTGAGCGGATCGGACAAGGCAAAGGCAGCGTCGAGTTGTGCGGGCGAACGCCGCTCGGTCCGCTTCCAGGCGACATATTGGACAATGCCGAAACTCGGTCTCCGGGGCACCGTCTTCACGACTGGCATGCGGAAGCCGTCGCGGAAACGGGACCAGCGTGTGCCCAACGCTGCAACCATGTCCTCGAAAGTCGGCGGCGCGGCCACTGACGCATAGGTGATGGTGACATTGCCGGCGAGGCCGGCCTCGCGTGAGACCGGTAGCGGTATCGAGGCGAGATAGTCCGGCGGCACGTCGATAAGCCCACCGAACGGCCATTGCGCGCGCAGCGTGGCGGCGTCTGTCGGCGCGACATTGACGTCTATGTCGTTAGGCGTGCCGGCAACCCTGTAAGGGCAGCGGAAACGGCCGCAATTGGCTTGCGCCGAAAACTGCCAAAGTGCGTAGCCTTGCCAGTTGCCCATCGGGAAATGCACGTCGATGTCGTTGGTGTAGCGCGCATACCAGAGCGGCAGCCGCGACAGGAGCCGGTATCGGTAGCTGTTGTCGGCAATGTACTGGGCGGTCTTGCCGTTGGTGTACAGCACCGGGAAACGGCCGATGCGCCGATGCACATGGCGTACGAACTCCTCGGCATCGTCGAGCGACATCCATTGCGAGGGATCATTGCCCTCGATGTCGAGAGCCATGAGATCGTCCGGCGCAGGCTCGGCGAAATCGAGGAAATTGTTGGCCTGCTCGACCGGATTGCCGGGGCGGGCGAGGTGATAGGCGCCCCATTTCAGGCCGAGTGCCTTGGCGACCACCCGGCGCGTCTGGAACAGTTCGCGCGTCACCGCATGACGTTTCCACAGCGCCTTGCAAAGCTTCACCTCAATGTCGTTGCCCAGGCAGAAATAGGACGGCGGCATGCCGTCGGAGGCCTTGTTGATGAAGCCGACGACCCGCTTGTCGGTGGCGAGTTGGGCCCAGTCGATGGAATTGTATTCGTAGGCATCGACGACCAGAGCGCGGTCGGCGTTCTTCCACGGCTCGGAAAAATCCGAGGCCGTTGCCGCCGTCGAAAGCGCCATCGTCGCCGCAAGAGCGAGGAGCGCTGTGCGGCGAAGAAGGCGCACCGTCCTTTTCAAAACAGGGAATCCCCGTTGATCAAAGGCAAATCCTGAACCGTCATGGTTAAGGATTTGCTTCGGCGGGAGACACGGCTTCAGAAAAGCTGGCGTCGCATCAGCGGCTAGAATCCAAACGGATCGGGCGCGGGCTCTTGCCGCAGCGTGCCTTCGGCGGCGCGTTTGCGGTGATGGGCCAGAGAGCATTGCGGGGAGCACAATATGCCGCGATCCGACCAGTAGGCGGCACCGTGGTCCAGTCTGCCCCCATGGTAACAGAACCCCTCCGCTCGATAGGGCAGGCCGCATTCGATGCAGCGATAGGCGTCGGGTCTGGCAAGCATGGCACGGTTCCGGTCGGCGGGTTCTGATCTGTCGCCGGTTGATTTGATCCGGCGTCGATTGAATTTAATACGCGCCGCCGCGATTGCAAAATCCGCGTGACAAAATTTGACGTTTACGTAAAAAGAAGATGGGAGACCGCCCAAAGGGCGGATGGTTTTGCAGCGGCACCGGCTCTAGGGTTGGGCGGGCCGATGCATCAGGAGGAGTGAGCGGCATGTATAGGGCACCGGTCGAGGATATCGCCTTCACGCTCAAGCACGTGGCCGGCATGAAATCGGCGCTCGATGCCGGCACCTTCGGCGATCTCGGCGAGGATCTGGTCGATGCCGTTCTGGGTGAGGCCGGCCGTTTCGCCACCGAAGAGGTCGCACCGCTCTACACGATCGGCGATCGGCAGGGTGCGGTGCTGAAGGGCGCCGCCGTCACCACGCCGCCCGGCTGGAAGGAACTCTATCGCCGCTGGATCGATGGCGGCTGGAACGCGCTCTCCGGGCCTGCGGAATATGGCGGCCAGGCGCTGCCGACCATGCTCGGCGTGGCCGCGCTCGAAATGTGGAACTCCGCCGCCATGGCCTTCGGCATCGGCCCGACGCTGACCATGGGCGCGGTCGAGGCGCTCGACAAACACGCCTCCGACGACCTCAAGGCCAAATATCTCGAAAAGCTCGTCTCCGGCGACTGGATGGGCACGATGAACCTGACCGAGCCGCAAGCCGGTTCGGACCTCGCCGCCTTGCGCGCCCGCGCCGAGCCGGCGGGTGACGGCAGCTACCGCATCTTCGGCCAAAAAATCTTCATCACCTATGGCGAGCACGATTTCACCGACAACATCATCCATCTGGTGCTGGCGCGGCTGCCCGACGCGCCGGCCGGCACGCGCGGCATATCGTTGTTCCTGGTGCCGAAATTCCTGGTCGGCGACGATGGCGCGCTTGGCGCGCGCAACGACGTCTTCTGTTCCGGACTTGAGCATAAACTCGGCATCCATGCCTCACCGACCTGCACCATGATCTATGGCGACGGCTTCGAAGGTGCCGAACCCGGCGCCGTCGGCTGGCTGATCGGCGAGGAGAACAAGGGGCTAGCCTGCATGTTCACCATGATGAACAATGCGCGGCTTTGTGTCGGCATGCAGGGGGTAGCGGTCGCGGAAGCCGCAACACAGAAGGCGATCGCCTATGCCAATGAGCGCCGGCAGGGCAAGGCCACGAGCTACACTGGCACGGGTATGGCGCCTATCGTCCATCACCCCGATGTCCAGCGTAACCTGCTGACCATGAAGGCGCTGACCCAAACCGCACGCGCCATCAGCTATTCCTGTGCCCACGCCATCGACATGGCCCGAGTCTCCGCCGGTGACGAGGCGGCACACTGGCGCGACCGTGCCAATCTGCTGACGCCCCTGGCAAAGGCGTTCTCGACCGATATCGGCGTCGAAGTTGCCTCACTCGGCCTCCAGGTTCATGGCGGCATGGGTTTCATCGAGGAGACGGGAGCGGCCGCCTTCTATCGTGACGCGCGCATCGCGCCGATCTACGAGGGCACCAACGGTATCCAGGCGATCGATCTGGTGATGCGCAAGCTGCCGCTCGGCGGTGGCGACCATGTGCATGGTTACATCGCCGAACTGGCTGGTATGGCCGCAGCGGTGCGGACCTCGAACATGCAGGGTTTCGGCCGCACCGCCGACGCTCTCGACGCGGCACTTGGCGATCTCAGCGAAGCGACCCGCTTCCTGCAAAAACTGACGGCCGATGGCCGGTCGGAAGAGGCGCTGGCAGGCGCCACGCCCTATCTCAGGCTGATCTCGCTTGCCGCCGGCGGCGCCTATCTGGCGCGCGGTGCTCTTGCCGATCACAACCGCATAGCGCTTTGCCGTTTCTTTGCCGAAAACCTGCTCGGCGAGGTCAGCGCCTTGAGGGCGCGCGTCATCGATGGCGCCGAAAGCCTCGCCGCTGCCGGCAAGACGCTCGTCTCCGCCTGACGTTTCACAAGGAAAACACCGTGACAGACCATATCCTCGTCGAGCGCCAGGGCGCCATCCAGATTATCCGCATGAACCGGCCGGACAAAAAGAATGCGCTGACGCGCGCCATGTATGCGAAAATGTCAAAAACCCTGGCCGAAGGCGACGCCGACCCGGCGATCCGCGCCCACGTCTTTCTCGGCGTGCCCGGCGCTTTCTCCTCCGGCAACGACCTTGCCGACTTCATGGTCGTCGCCACCGGCGGCGACGGCGGCACCGAAGTCTGGGATTTCCTGATGGCCCTGGCCAAGGTCGAAAAACCCATGGTCTCCGGCGTCGATGGCATCGCGGTCGGCATCGGCACCACGCTCAATTTGCATTGCGACCTGACCTTCGCCACGCCACGCACCGTGTTCAGGACGCCTTTCGTCGACCTTGGCCTGGTGCCTGAGGCGGGATCGAGCCTGCTGGCACCGCGCATCCTCGGGCAGCAGGGTGCCTTCGCGCTGCTCGGCCTCGGCGAAGGCTTTTCGGCTGAACGGGCGAAGGCCGCCGGCCTGATCTACGAGGTGGTCGAGGAAGCAGCGCTGGAGGCCTCGGTGCTGGCGGCGGCCGGGCAGATCGCGGCCAAGCCGCCGCAGGCGCTGAAGATCGCGCGCGACCTGATGCGTGGCTCGCGAGACGACCTCGTCGCCCGCATCGGCGAGGAAAGCGAGCATTTTCGCGAGCGGCTGAAGTCCGATGAGGCCCGCGCTGCGCTCACCGCGTTCATGACGAGAAAGAAGGCCTGAGCCTCAGGGATAAAGCCGTGTCTTGTCCCAGCCGTCCTTCGCACTGCGCGTAAAAACGAGCCGGTCGTGCAGCCGGAACGGCCTGTCGTGCCAGAACTCAATGGTGCTGGGCACGATTCGGAAGCCGGACCAGTGCTTTGGCCGCGGGATCTCGCCGACCGGGTAGCGTGCCGTGTATTCTGCCACCGCCTTTTCCAGCGCAAAGCGGCTTTCCAGCGGTCGCGACTGTTTCGAGGCCCAGGCGCCGATGCGGCTGCCGCGCGGCCGCGTCGCGTAATAGGCGTCGGCTTCGGCGTCGCTGACGATCTCCACCGGTCCGCGAATGCGCACCTGGCGGCGCAGCGACTTCCAATGGAAACACATCGCCGCCTTCATGCTGCCAAGAATCTCCTGGCCCTTGGCGCTCTCGAAATTCGTGTAGAAGACAAACCCGCCTTCATCGAATCCCTTGAGCAACACCATACGCACATCCGGCATGCCGTCGGCATCGACGGTCGCCAGAGCCACGCCGTTGGGGTCGTTCGGCTCGCTTTTCGTTGCGTCGTCCAGCCATGCGGCAAAGAGGCGAAACGGCTCGGCAGCCTCGGTAAAGTCACCGCTTGTTAACTCAGTGTCACTCATAGTTTTTCTCAAATTGTCACGAAGCCAAGATTCTTACAAAACCAAGATTCTTAACGAAGCAAGGGGGAGGCTGCCGATTGTCGCGTATCGCGCAAGCTTTTGACAGCAGGCAATGGAGCGTTATCGCTTCGGCCAGCGCGAAAGCCGCGATCGTGGCGGTCGCCTTGCCGCTTGCCGCGTGTGGCGCCGGCGGCTTCAGCCTGGAAAAAGCCGAAGTCGACCGCTCGATTCTGACCAGCAGCACGTCGGCCTCGGCCGCGCCGGCCAATTTGGATCGCGACTCCGACCAGACGACGATCGGCAATGCAGTCTCCTCGGCCGACATTGAGCAGCTCGGCGGGCAGGCCGTCCCATGGGCCAATGCCGATACCGGCTCGCGCGGTTCCATCACCGATCTGGCGGAATTGAAGGACAACGGCCAGACCTGCCGCCGCTTCAAGGCCTCGCGCGAAAGCTTTGACGGCGTTGCCATGTTCGAAGGCGAACTGTGCCTGGCCAGCGCCGGTGGCTGGCGCATGCAGGACTTCAAGGCACTCTGATTTTCCGCGTCTGATATGCTGCTCCAGCACTGGAATTTCTTCCTATGCGAGCGCATATAGGAGGCAACCAGAGACTCAACTCTACTCCAGGGCAGTAAGCATGCGCGACCCCTATGAGGTGCTGGGCGTTGCCAGGAACGCATCGGCCAAGGACATAAAGTCGGCGTACCGGAAACTCGCCAAGAAGCATCATCCGGATCAGAACCCGAATGATCCCAAGGCGAAGGACCGTTTTGCCGCGGCCAACCAGGCCTATGAGATCGTCGGCGACGAAAAGAATCGCGCCGCTTTCGATCGCGGCGAAATCGACGCCGACGGCAAGCCGCGATTCCAAGGCTTTGAGGGCGCTGCCGGTGGCGGCGATCCCTTCGGCGGCTTCCGCCGGCAGCAAGGTCCGGGCGGTTCGCGGTTCGAATTCCGCTCTGGCCGACCGGGTGGCGATCCGTTCGACGGCAACAGCGACATCTTCAGCCAGATTTTTGGCGACACTTTTTCGGGCGCGCGCGGTCCCGGAACGGGCGATCGCCGCCAGCAGGCGACAGCAGCCGATCTGAACGTGACGCTCGACGTCACCATCGAGGAAGCGGCGACCGCCGAAAAGGTGACGGCGATGTTCCCCGACGGCCGCAAGGTGGCGGTCAAGCTGCCGGCCTATGTCGAGGATGGCCAGACCATCCGCCTCAAAGGCCAAGGCGAGCAGGGGCCGGGCCAGCCAGGCGACGCGCTGGTCAAGATCCATCTGCGCCGCCATCCACGCTACCGCATCGAGGGCCGCGACCTGCACGCCGATCTGCCGGTGGCGCTGGCGGATGCGGTGCTCGGCGCCAAGGTGCCGGTCGAGACGCCGACCGGCAGGCTTGCGGTCAACATTCCTGCCTGGTCGAGCTCCGACAAGGTCCTGCGGCTGAAGGGCAGGGGCCTGCCGGAAAAGGCCGGCGGTCACGGCGATCTCTATGCCCACGTGCGTATCATGCTGCCGGAAGGCGGTGATAGCGCGCTCGAAGCGCTGTTGCGCAGCCAAAAAGGCTGATCGGCGGCTTTTGTCCCTGAACTGTCCGGTTTGAGCGCTTGAAGGGGCTCTGTGCCTGTGCGATAGGGCAACCCACAAAGCTGAAATCTTGCGGAGAGCGCTGACATGGCGGGTGGACAGGGCCTAATGGCCGGCAAGCGCGGCCTCATTCTTGGCGTCGCCAACAACAGGTCGATTGCCTATGGCATCGCCAAGTCGTGCGTCGACCATGGCGCCGAGATCGCGCTGACCTATCAGGGCGAGGCGTTCAAGAAGCGCGTCGAGCCACTGGCGGCGGAACTGGGTGCCTTTGTCGCCGGCCATTGCGACGTCACCGATCCGGCGAGCCTGGACGAGGTTTTCGCCAATGTCGCCAAACATTGGGGCAAGCTTGATTTCCTCGTCCATGCCATCGCCTTCTCCGACAAGGACGAGCTGACCGGCCGTTATGTCGAGACGACGCGCGACAATTTCCTGCGCACCATGGACATTTCGGTCTATTCCTTCACCACCATTGCGAAGCGCGCCGAGGCGCTGATGACCAATGGCGGCTCGTTGCTGACGCTGACCTACTACGGTGCCGAAAAGGTCATGCCGCACTACAACGTCATGGGTGTCGCCAAGGCGGCGCTCGAGGCCAGCGTGCGCTACCTGGCGGTCGACCTCGGCGCCAAGAAGATCCGCGTCAACGCCATTTCGGCCGGCCCGATCAAGACGCTTGCGGCCTCTGGCATCGGCGATTTCCGCTACATCCTGAAGTGGAACGAGTACAATTCGCCGCTGAAGCAGACGGTGACGCAGGAGGAAGTCGGCGATTCCGGCGTCTATTTCCTGTCCGACCTGTCGCGCGGCGTCACCGGTGAAGTGCATCACGTCGATTCGGGCTACCACGTCGTCGGCATGAAGGCGGTCGACGCGCCTGATATTTCGACGGTCAAGGACTAACACCCGGCCAACCGTCGTCCGTCCCGATCCCGCACCGGAAGACCTGATGTACCCGCTGGTTTATATCGCGCGCCACGGCCAGACCGCGTGGAACGCCGAAATGCGGCTTCAGGGGCAGGCCGACACCGATCTCAACGCTCTTGGCCGCGAGCAGGCGACCGGAAACGGGCTTCGGCTAGCCGCGTTGGTCCCAAATCCCTGGGAATTCGATTTCCTCGCCAGTCCGATGAAACGGACGCGCGAAACGATGCAGCGTATTCGCGCTGCGATGAAGCTCGATCCGGGTGCCTATCGAACCGATCCGCGCCTCGTCGAGGTCAATTTCGGCGACTGGCAGGGATTTACCTTTCCCGAACTCGAGACACGGTATCCCGGAGCGAGCATGACGCGGGCTCTGGACAAGTGGAACTTTCAGCCCCCCGGCGAAGGCGCCGAGAGCTATCAGATGCTGCTCGAACGGGTGAGGCCATGCTTCGACGCGATCGACCGCCAGTCGATCTGCGTGACTCATGGCGGCGTCATGCGGACCCTGTTTCGCTTTGTGCTGGGCATTGCCGAGGCCGAGGCGGCGAACCTGGAGATACCGCAGGATCGTCTGCTCAAGCTTGAAGGCAAGAGCCTGGAATGGCTGTAAGCCCACCTCTGAGGGCGAGCCACCGCCCGATTTTTACTGGAAGCTCTAGTTGGCAGAGCTGTCCGGCAGTTCCATGTCGGTGACGATGTTTTCACCATTGGTTACATCGTAGGCGATGACGATGTCCATGCCCGGCTTCAGCGCGTCGAGATCGGTCTCGGCGTTCAGCTTGTAGGACTTGCCGTCATCCAGCGTCAGCGTCGCCGTGTCCTTGTCGATCTTCTTGATCAGGCCTTCGGTCTGGCCGGCGAAAGCGGCGGTGGAAAGCAGCAGCGTGGCGGCAACGGCGCCAATCAGGGTACGCATAATCGTTCCTCTTTATCATTGCACCGGCACGGCGGCGGCGGATACTCAACGGCGGATCGAAGAAAGCAGAAACCAGCCGAATGTGTCAAAACTTAAACGGCTGGGATGACAGTTTGACCACTGCGAAAAACGCCAATAGAAGGCAGGCTTCAGCCGGCTCCGCTGCCGGGCAGGGCACTTTCCATGTCTCACAACACGTTCGGCCACCTTTTCCGCGTCACCACCTGGGGGGAAAGCCATGGCGCCGCCCTCGGCTGCGTGGTCGACGGCTGCCCGCCTGGCATCCGCTTTACGCGCGACGATATCCAGGTCGAACTCGACAAGCGCCGGCCGGGGCAATCACGTTTCGTGACGCAGCGTCGCGAACCAGATGAAGTGAAGGTGCTGTCTGGCTTCATTTTCGACGAGGACGGCGAGACGATGATCACCACCGGCACGCCGGTGTCGATGCTGATCGAGAATGTCGACCAGCGTTCAAAGGATTATGGCGAGATCGCCCGCCAATACCGGCCGGGCCATGCCGACTACACTTATGACGTGAAATACGGCGTGCGCGATTATCGCGGCGGCGGCCGCTCCTCGGCCCGCGAGACGGCAGCCAGGGTGGCGGCCGGTGCCTTGGCGCGCAAGGTGGTTCCGGGCGTGGTGGTGCGCGGCGCGCTGGTGTCGATGGGCGAAAAATCCATCGACCGCGCCAACTGGAACTGGAATTTCATCGGCGATGCCGAAAATCCGTTCTTCACCCCCGATCCGGCGTCCGTTCCTGTCTTCACCAGATATCTCGACGGCATCCGCAAGGCGGGCTCCTCGGTCGGTGCGGTGATCGAAATCGTCGCCGACGGCGTTCCGCAAGGCCTCGGCGCGCCGATCTATGCCAAGCTCGATCAGGACATCGCCTCCGGCTTGATGTCGATCAACGCGGTCAAGGGCGTCGAGATCGGCAACGGCTTCGAGGCCGCCCGCATCACCGGTGAACAGAATGCCGACGAGATGCGCATCGGCAATGACGGCAAGCCGGTGTTCCTGTCCAACAATGCCGGCGGCATCCTTGGCGGCATCTCGACCGGCCAGGCGATCGTCGCCCGTTTCGCCGTCAAGCCGACCTCGTCGATCCTGACGCCGCGAAAGTCGATCGACAAGGACGGCAAGGACGTCGAGATCATGACCAAGGGCCGCCACGATCCATGCGTCGGCATCCGCGCCGTGCCGATCGGCGAAGCAATGGTTGCCTGTGCGATCGCCGACCACTATCTGCGGCATCGGGGACAGACGGGGAGGGGAATAGGGGAATAGGGGAATAGGGCAATATGTTGCGCTCTTAGTCCGGCCGGCCAAATCTTTTTGCTTTTCCCCTACTCCCGTACTGCCCTACTCCCTTATTCCCCTGCGAGCGAAGCGAGTACCCATGCCTTACGACCAGAAAAAAATCGTCGAAGCCCTGCGTGCTTTCGAACGCGGCGAGATCGTCGTCGTCATGGATGATGACGGGCGCGAGAACGAGGGCGACCTGATCGTCGCCGCCGTCCACTGCACGCCCGAAAAAATGGCGTTCATCGTTCGCCACACGTCCGGCATCGTCTGCACGCCGATGCCGCGCGAAGAAGCCAAGCGGCTTAACCTTGCGCCGATGGTCGCCGACAACGATTCCGCCCACACCACGGCTTTCACCGTCAGCGTCGATTTCAAGCATGGCACCACCACGGGCATCTCGGCCGAAGATCGCACTTTGACCGTTCGCAATCTTGCCAACGGCAATGTCGGTGGCTCGGATTTCGTCCGGCCCGGCCACATCTTCCCTTTGATTGCGCGCGAAGGCGGCGTGCTGATGCGCTCCGGCCATACCGAAGCCGCGGTCGACCTGTGCAAGCTCGCCGGCCTGCCGCCGGTCGGCGTCATTTCCGAGCTGGTCAATGATGACGGCACCGTCAAGCGCGGCCCTCAGGTGCAGGCTTTCGCCGAGGAGCATGGGCTGAAGCAGGTTTCGGTCGCCGACCTCATCGCCTACCGGCAGCGCAAGGAAACTCTGGTCGAACGCGTCGCGTGCTCGGAAATCGACACGCTCGGCGGCAAGGCACAGGTCTTCACTTACACGCTGCCGTGGGACTCCATGCATCACGTCGCGATAGTCTTCGGCGACATCCGCGACGGCGAGGAGGTCCCGGTGCGTCTGCATTCCGAGGATGTGGTGACCGATGTCTTCGGCACCAGCCACCGGCTCGACGCCATCATGAAGGCGATGGGTGAGCGCAGGCGCGGCGTCATCGTCTATCTCAGAGAAGGCTCCGTCGGCGTTGCGCATCAGGAACGCAAACGGCCGGCCAGCGGCGACCGCGAGGATCACGAAGAGGCTCGCCGCCGCGAAAACGAGTGGCGCGAGATCGGGCTCGGCGCGCAGATCCTCAAGGATCTCGGCATCTCCTCGATCAACCTGATCGCCTCGCGCGAACGCCACTATGTCGGCCTCGAAGGTTTTGGCATCCACATCGCCAAGACCGAGATCCTCTAGGCAGCTAGCGCCCGGCTCGAAACCGGGCGCTATCTGATTATTCCGCGGCAATCGCGGCCGCTTCACATACGTCCATCTCGCACTCAGTCGTGGCAAGGCTGCGTTGGCCAAGCAGCACCGTGGCCAGCGCGATCGTGCCTGAAGCCACCGACACCCAGAACCCGTTCGGTGCACCGAACGCATCCACCACCGCGCCGGCCGCGAACGAGCCCAGCGCCATGCCGATGCCGATGCCGGTCATGACCCAGGTGATGCCTTCGGTCAGCATCGCTTCCGGCACATGCCGCTCGATCAGGCCGAAGGCCGTGATGAAGGTCGGCGAGATCGCCACACCGCTGATGAACACGGTCAGCGCCAGCAGCGGCACGGTGTCGGCGGCGAGCGGCAACAGCGTGCCGAGCGCGACGAGGGCGACTGCGATGGCGAGCTGGCGTTGCAGCGGCGCCTTCAGGCTGAGCGCGCCGACGATGATGCCGAGCACGAACGATCCCAGCGCATAAACGCCGATGACAAGGCTGGCGGCGCCGGGTTGGCCAAGCTCCTTGGTGATCGCCACGGTGGTCACTTCCGTCGTCGCGAAGGTTGCGCCGACGAAGATCAGGGCAAGCGTGATGATCTGAACCGGCCGCAGGCGGATCGCCGAGCCGCTTGAGTTATGGTCGACCGGCCGCACCTGGGGCTCGGTCGAGCGTTGCAGGATGAAGGCCGCTGATCCGAATGCGAGAAATAATGTGCTCACCAGAACGCCGGCTTCCGGGAATAGGGCGGCACTCAGGCCGACCGATAACGATGCCCCGGCGATATAGACCAGTTCATCGGCCACGGACTCGAAGGCGAATGCGGTGTTCATCTGCGGTCGTCCTCGGAAAATCTCTGTCCAGCGCGCCCGCACCATCGCAGGTATGCTTGGCATGGCGGCGGCCAGGAGTGCCGACACGAACAGCGTCCACACCGGCCAGTCCTGGTTGGCCGCCGCTATGAGGACGGCGAAAGCCAGCACCGCGATGATAGTGGTGGGCACGACGATTCGTGTCTGGCCCAGGCGGTCCACCAGTCTCGATATTTGCGGCGCGACGAAGGCGTTGGCCAGCGCGTATGTCGCCGAGACGGCTCCAGCCAGCCAGTATTCGCCGCGCGCCTGCGACAGCATCGCCACGATGCCGATGGGCGCCATGGCGATCGGCAGGCGCGCTAGGAAGCCGGCGGCCGCAAAGCCCTTGGCGCCGGGGGCACGAAAGATTTCCGCATAGGGATTTTGCATCGGTTGGTTCCTCGACAAAGGACGATTGGACAATTACATACGGAGCGTATGATTATTAGATAGAGCATACGCCGCGTATGTCAATTAGCATACGAATCGTATGTGAATAGGTCCAGGACACATGCACAAACCCCGCAAGGAGATGATCGCCGAGACGCGCGCAAAGCTTATTGCGGCGGCCCGTCATGCCTTCGGCACAACAGGCTATGCGGAAGCCTCGATGGATGATTTCACCGCTTCGGCCGGGCTGACGCGCGGTGCGCTCTATCATCATTTCGGCGACAAGAAGGGGCTGTTGCAGGCGGTCATAGCCCAGATTGACGGCGAGATGGCGGCGCGCATCAATGAGGTCGCGTCGAGAGCGCCGACCCGTTGGCAACATTTCGTCGACGAATGCTCGACCTATATCGAGATGGCGCTGGAGCCGGAAATCCAGCGCATCATGTTCCGGGATGGCCCGGCCGTGCTGGGGGATCCAGCGCAATGGCCGAATTGCAGTGCGTGCATCGCTTCAATGACCGACCATCTGACCGCGCTGCAGGAGGAGGGGGTCGTTGTCTCCAGCCTCGACCCCGAGACGGCCTCGCGATTGATCAACGGAGCGAGCAGCCAGGCAGCGCAACGGATCGCCAATTCGAGCGACCCCGAAGCGACGTCGAAGAAGGTGGTGACGGCGTTCAAGCAACTGCTCGAAGGCCTGCTCAAGAAGCCGGACCCGCAGTCGAATTGAAGTTCCCACCGGAGCTTTCGTGCCCGGCAGCTGTTCCCGATAGGAATTTTTTCTTGACTCGGTGACCTCAGCTAAGGTATATATTCGTCCATGGTGCTGATTTGCGCCAGTGACCCGCCGCACAGGCGGGTTTTTCGTTTGATGCTCCGTCAGCCGCGCGCCGGCGAAAGGCTCCGAAAGAAAACCGTCAGCCCGAATTCGTTGCCCTTCGGCGTCAAGGGCCGGCAATTGACAATCGCCGGGTTGAGCCCATCCTCTTCCACCATCTCTGAGGCGGAGATTCGGGGCACATGTGGGATTTCGAGATCGGCCGGTCGGTGTCCATCATGATGCGGACCTGGCCGTTCATCGTCTTTCGCATGATCGTCTATTTCGGCATCACACTGGCCTACATCATGGCGACCGGCACCGGTGCCTCGGTCGGCTATGGCGTCGGCCATATCTCCACCGATCCCGACGGGCCCATGTCCTTTGCCCTGTGGGGCGGCGTGGTCGGGTTTGGCATCGTCTCGATCGCGGTCTACTGGATCCGCGAATACATCCTCTACATCGTCAAGGCCGGCCACATCGCCGTCATGGTTCATCTGATCGACGGCCGCGACATTCCCGGCGGTCAGGACCAGATCGCCTACGCCAGGGATATCGTGACCCAGCGTTTTGCCGAGGCCAACACCCTTTTCGTCGTCGACCAACTCGTCAAGGGTGCCATCCGCGCCATCACCAGCCTGCTCGGCGGTATCGCCGCCTTCCTGCCGATACCGGGCCTGAGCGGCCTGGTCTCCTTCATCAACACCGTGATCCGCCTGTCGCTGACCTATGTGGACGAGATCATCCTCGGCTACAACATCCGCATCAATTCAGCCTCGCCGTTCGAGACGGCGCGCCAAGGCGTCGTGCTGTATGCCCAGAACGGCAAGGTCATGGTCAAGAACGCCGTCTGGCTGGCGGTCATCATGTGGGGCGTGTCATTCATCATCTTTCTGATGATGCTGGCGCCTGCTGGCGCAATTCTGTTCCTGATGCCTGGTCAGCTCGCCGGCTGGGCTTTTGTGCTCGCCATCGTCTTCGCCTGGGCATTCAAGGCGGCGTTCATTGAACCCTTCGCCATCGCCTGCTTGATGCAGGTCTATTTCAAGACCATTGCGGGCCAGGTGCCGGATCCCGCCTGGGACGCCCGGCTGGCCGAGGCGTCGTCGAAGTTCAGAGAGCTCAAGGACAAGGCGCTGGCCTCCTTCGGCGGTTCGCGCTGGGGTACGGCCGGCGCCACACCCTGATCCGCTGGGCGGGTGATGTCTGGTGAGGCAGAAACGGTGTTGAGGCGCGCCACGGTGGATTTGAGCTGTGTCTCGCCTTGCCCGGAAAAGGTCTCGCTCATGATCAGCTCCGGCAGCGGCAGCCGCCGTCCCCAGCCATGCGTTTCAAGGTCCGGTTTGGGAGCGAACTCGGAAACACGGCCGACGCAGAGATAGGCGATCGGCGTTACGTGGTCCGGAATGGCCAACAGCCGCTTCAGCGCCTCAGCCTCGATGATGCTCACCCAGCCGACGCCAACGCCCTCGGCACGCGCGGCCAGCCAGAAATTCTGCACCGCGCAGACGGTGCTGTAGAGATCCATCTCCGGATTGTGCCAGCGTCCCAGCGGCGAACCCTTCGAGCGCTGCCGGTCGCAGGTGATGCAGATGTTGAGCGCGCTCTCGCAGATGCCTTCCAGCTTGAGCTTGCGGTACAGCGCCTGTTTTTCCGCCTCGATCGCCGGCAGTTCCTGTTCTCGCGCGGCCAGGAACAGGTCGCGCACCTCCGCCCGTCGTTTGACATCGCGAATGACAATGAAATTCCATGGCTGCATGAAGCCGACCGATGGCGCGTGATGGGCGGCAAGCAGCAGCCGTGCCAGCACGTCGTCATCGATCGCGGTGGGCAGGAAATGGCTGCGCACGTCACGCCGCGTGAACATGGCGCGGTAGACCGCATCGCGCGCATTCTGGTCAAATCCATCGTCAATGGCAGCGGTCATGTGTTCCGGCATCGCTTGTCCCCTTGCGATTGCAGATTCAAAACTGACAGAGCGTACTTTGTGCGTCCAAGTAGACGCACGTCGCTCTGATGCCATCCGCCTGACCACGCGGATGACAATGCCTGCCAGGCCGGTCTTCTGGCTCGGGATCAACCCGCGTCCGGTGCCTTCCCGTCATCGACAGTGGCATTTACCGGCGCGGTCCCCCTCACAGCGTTGGGCACGCCACGGAATTCAACCGTGTTCCCGATTCTCCCGCTTGCGGCGGGCACCAGGCAGTACCAGGGACCTTACGCCGAAGCGCCCGCGGGGCCAATGCCTGCGGCGACGCGAATGGACGCAGTCGCGATTTTCCCCAGTCATCGGCCGCCCGTGCATGGCCTTTGTCGATCCGGGTCACTAGATTAGGACGATGACCACCCGTCTCTACACCCATCCGATCTTCCTCGAGCATCTCACGCCGCCCGGACATCCCGAGCGGCCCGACCGCTTACGCGCCATCGAGCGCGTGCTCGACGACGAAGCCTTTGCCGGGCTCGATCGTATTCAGGCGCCGGAAGGCGACGAGGCCACCATCCTCTACGCGCATCCCGCCGATTTCGTCGCCCGCGTGCGCGCCGCCATCCCCGACGAGGGGATTGCCCGCATCGATGCCGACACCACTGCCAGCCCGAAGAGCTGGCAAGCGGCGATCACCGCGATCGGCGCCGCCAACGCCGCCGTCGATGATGTCTTTTCGGGCCGCGCCGACAACGTCTTCGTCGCCGCCCGGCCGCCCGGCCATCATGCCGAAAAGACCACGGCGATGGGCTTTTGCCTGTTCAACACGGCGGCGATCGCGGCGCGTTATGCGCAGAAGAAACACGGTGTCGAGCGCGTTGCCGTCGTCGACTGGGACGTGCATCACGGCAATGGCACGCAGGATATTTTCTGGGACGATCCGTCGGTGCTCTATTGCTCGACACACCAGATGCCGCTTTATCCCGGCACCGGAGCGAAGACCGAAACGGGCGCCGGCAACATCGTCAACGCACCGCTGGCGCCGCAGACCGGCAGCGAAGTGTTTCGCGATGCCTTCCTGTCGCGCGTCCTGCCCGCGCTCGACAATTTCGCGCCCGACCTGATCATCATTTCGGCGGGGTTCGACGCGCACCACCGCGATCCGCTGGCCGAGATCAATCTGACCGAGGATGATTTCGACTGGGCGACCGGCCAGCTGATGCAGCGCGCGGCACGCCACAGCGGCAACCGGCTCGTCAGCCTGCTCGAGGGCGGCTACGATCTGCAGGGATTGGCATTTTCGGTCGCCGCCCATGTCGGGCGACTGATGAAAGGATGAATGATGGCCGATGAGACCAACGAAGACGTCAAGGCGATGAGCTTCGAGCAGGCACTCGATGCGCTGGAGAAGATCGTCGATGATCTGGAGCGTGGCGACGTGCCGCTCGACCAGTCGATCAAGATCTATGAGCGTGGTGAGGCGCTGAAGGCGCATTGCGACCGGCTGCTGAAGGCCGCCGAGGACAAGGTCGAGAAGATCAGGCTGTCGCGCGACGGCAAGCCGGTTGGAACGGAGCCACTCGACGCGGATTGAGGCTCGGTCCGAACGATGGCCTCGCCTCACCGGTTTTTGGACATGATCATGATCGAGGATATAACTCGTTCCGATTGAAACAGCTCAAGGACAAGAGGAGATACGGAAGCGATGTGCAGAAACATCAAGACCCTGTTCAATTTTGATCCGCCGGCAACCAATGACGAGGTGCGCGACGCGGCTCTTCAGTTCGTCCGCAAGCTGAGCGGAACCACGCGACCCTCGAAGCAGAACCAGCACGCCTTCGACCATGCCGTCGAAGCCATCGCCGCCTCGGCGCGCGAACTGCTCGATTCCCTGGAAACCCACCAGCATCCGCGTAATCGCGAAGAGGTGGCGGCCAAGCTGCGGGCAAAGGCGGCGATCCGCTTTGCCTGATGCGGCCAGGCGGCCTTCGACCACCGACAAGGAGAGTCCATGAGCTTCTTCCCCGGGAAAGACCCTGAGGCAGGCGATGCCTTCGCCAGCGATCAGATCGAATTGATGGTCATACCCAACGCCAAGGATATCGGCGGTTTTCAGGTGCGCCGTGCCCTGCCGACGGCAAAAAGGCGGCTGGTGGGGCCTTTCATCTTCTTCGACCGCATGGGGCCCGCGGTCCTGCGCGCCGGTCAGGCACTGGATGTCCGTCCGCATCCGCATATCGGCCTGTCGACGGTCACCTATCTGTTCGACGGCAAGATCCGGCACCGCGACTCACTCGGCACCGAAATGGTCATTCAGCCCGGCGACGTGAATTTGATGACCGCCGGCCGCGGCATCGTCCATTCGGAGCGTACACCGGAGGAACTGCGTGGCGCGCCGATGTCGGTATCCGGCCTGCAGACATGGCTGGCGCTGCCGGACGACAAGGAAGAGGTGGCACCGGTTTTCGAGAATACCGCAGCGCTTCGGCTTCCCGAGATCGAAGCCGAAGGCGTCAACGGGCGCCTCATCATCGGCGATTTCCAGGGACTGCGGTCCCCGGTCAGGGCCGACACGGAGACGCTCTACGCCGACCTGCGCCTGGCGCCCGGCGCCAGCGTGAAAATCCCTGCTGATGCGGAAGAACGCGCCATCTATACGCTGGAAGGCGAGGTCTCAATTTCGGGTGATGTATTCCCAGCCGAACGGCTGCTGGTGTTCCGTCCCGGTGACGAGATCGTCGTGTCGTCGCAGACCGGGGCGCATTTCATGCTGTTCGGCGGCGCCTCTCTTGGTTCGAAGCGTTACATCTGGTGGAATTTCGTCTCGTCGTCCAAGGAGCGCATCGAACAGGCGAAAGAGGAATGGAAGACGGGCCGCTTCGACATCGTTCCCGGAGACGAGGAAGAGTTTATTCCGCTGCCGGAAAGCTGATGCCCTGTCACCCAAAAGTGGCAGAACGAAATGCATAGACAAAAGACTAGGGCCTGATCCGCGTCACTGACACACATTTACTTTCGCCGGCCGGCGGCCTATTCGCCCATCAACCGAAAGCCCGAGCACCGTGAACGCAACGCCGCATACGCCGCTTCTCGACAAGGTCCGCATCCCGGCCGACCTGCGCACGCTTGCCGAAAGTGAACTGCCGCAATTGGCGTCCGAGCTTCGCGCCGAGCTGGTCGACGCCGTGTCCCGCACGGGTGGTCATCTGGGCGCAGGGCTTGGCGTGGTCGAGCTGACAGTGGCGCTGCACTATGTCTTCAACACCCCCGACGACCGGCTGATCTGGGATGTCGGCCACCAGGCCTATCCGCACAAGATCCTGACCGGCCGCCGCGACCGTATCCGCACGCTGCGCCAGGAAAGCGGTCTGTCCGGCTTCACCCGCCGCGCCGAGAGCGAGTACGATCCCTTTGGCGCCGCCCACTCCTCGACGTCGATATCGGCCGGCCTCGGCATGGCCGCCGCCCGCGATCTCTCCGGCGGCCGCAACAACGTCATTGCCGTCATCGGCGACGGCGCCATGTCTGCCGGCATGGCCTATGAGGCGATGAACAATGCCGGCGCGCTCGATGCACGGCTGATCGTCATTCTCAACGACAACGACATGTCGATCGCGCCGCCGACCGGCGCGATGAGCGCCTATCTGGCGCGGCTGGCCTCCGGCAAGGCCTATATCGGCCTGCGCGATTTCGGCAAGAAACTGACGTCCTATCTCGGCAAGCGCGCGGATCGTGCGATCACAAGGGCAGTCGAGCATGCACGCGGCTACGTCACCGGCGGCACGCTGTTCGAGGAACTCGGCTTCTATCACATCGGCCCGATCGACGGCCACAATCTGGAGCATCTGATCCCGGTCCTGAAAAACGTCCGCGACAATGGCGAAGGCCCGGTGCTCATCCATGTCGTCACCCAGAAGGGCAAGGGCTATGCGCCGGCCGAAGCCGCTGCCGACAAATATCACGGCGTCAACAAGTTCGACGTCATCACCGGCGCGCAGGCCAAGGCGCCAGCCAACGCACCGGCCTACACCAAGGTGTTCGCCGAAAGCCTGGTCCAGGAGGGCCGCGAGGACGACCGTATCGTCGCCGTCACCGCAGCCATGCCGAGCGGTACCGGCCTCGATTTGTTCGGTGAAGCGTTCCCGTCGCGCACCTTCGATGTCGGCATCGCCGAACAGCACGCGGTGACCTTCGCCGCCGGCCTTGCCACCGAAGGCTACAAGCCGTTCGCGGCCATCTATTCCACCTTCCTGCAGCGCGCCTACGACCAGGTCGTCCACGACGTCGCCATCCAGAAATTGCCGGTGCGCTTTCCCATTGACCGGGCCGGCTTCGTCGGCGCCGATGGCGCCACCCATTGCGGCGCCTTCGACACCACCTTCCTGGCGACACTGCCGGGTTTCGTCGTCATGGCCGCCGCCGACGAGGCGGAGCTGCGCCACATGGTGCGCACCGCGGCAAGCTATGATGACGGCCCGATCGCCTTCCGCTATCCGCGCGGCAACGGCGTCGGCGTCGACATGCCGGAGCGCGGCTCGGTTCTCGAAATCGGCAAGGGCCGCGTCGTCAAGGAGGGCACCAAGGTTGCATTGCTGTCCTTCGGCACGCGGCTGCAGGATTGCCTGATCGCCGCGGAGGAGCTAGGGGCTGCCGGGCTGTCCACGACGGTCGCCGACGCCCGTTTCGCCAAGCCGCTCGACGAGGATCTGATCCGGCGGCTGGCCCGCTCGCATGAGGTGCTGGTGACGGTGGAGGAGGGCGCAGTCGGCGGCTTCGCCAGCCACGTGCTGCAGTTCCTCGCCCATGAAGGCCTACTGGAAAGCGGCCTGAAGGTGCGCCCGCTGGTACTGCCCGACGCGTTCACCGACCACGCCAAGCCGGAAAAGATGTATGCCGATGCCGGGCTCGATGCTGCCGGCATCGTGCGCACCGTGTTCGTGGCACTCGGGCACACAGTCCACGCCCAGCGCGCCTGAATCAAAGTCTCAATGACTTGAATCGGTTTGCCGGCCAACGATCTTAACGCGTTGTTTACGCTGACGTTTGGCGCTTTGCTTACCGTGTCTGTTGGCCGTTTTTCAATGGCGCCCTGCTAGATCGTGATCAGGCAGGGAGACAACAACAATGAAAACGCTTCTGTGCGGTGCAGCGCTTTGCGCCGTCATCGTCGCGCCGGCCACAGCCGAAACGCGCTATGATCGCAGCCTCGAAAAGGCGGCGATGGGCATCATCGCTGGCAAGATGGGCGACATCCGCGGCGGCTTTTCATTCAAGCAGGTGCCGCAACTGGTGGTTCTGCCGGCCCCTGTTTCCGCGCCTGCGGTTGCCATCGAGCCTGCACGCGAGCAAGCTTCAGGAGGGCGTGAGGATGGGTTGTCTCCAGCCGTCGAGCGTCCGGTTCCGCGAAGCGTATTCTGAGCTGGAGAGCAGCAAGCCTTGATCGGGATTGCCCGATCGTTTCAATGTGCTTGCCGCTGTGCGGGTGATCTAAGAAGGCGCTGGCAATGCTACTCCGCCGCAACCAACTCCGCTTGCTGCGCCGGTTTCTCGGGGCGCCAGGATTGCGCCGCGTGGCGGGCGCGGTCTGCCAGGGCGGCTAGGCGTCCGCGCAGGTTTCGTCCACCCACCACCGACGACAAGGTCACCGAATGCGTCGCAAAGCGGCGCTTGAAATCCTCGCCGCCGCAGAGAAAATCGATCGTGGTCAAGCCCCGGTCAAACGACCACTGGATGTAATCCATCATCAAGACCATGCCTGGCGAGGCCCGTTCGAAGGCCGGATCATAGGTGGTGACGAAAGCCATCATCGTTCCATGCTGCTCGAAATTGATCGATATGGCGATGATCTCGTCTTCGCGTTCGAGCACGAAGATGCGCAGCAATCCAAGCTTGGCCAGAACGGATATGAGTGCCGCCAGCGCGGGGGAACCTTCGTCGAAGAGGTCCGAAACGCGGCCGTGTTTTGCAAGCCATACCCGCTTCAGTGCCGCGACGCGCTCCAGCACCGGCTCGCGGGCTTCGTGCGCGTCCATCAGGCGGAAACGCAGCGCGCCGCCTTCCTCCATGAATTTGTAGCCACGGCGATAGTTTTGCCGGGTTTTTTTCGACTGGCTTTCAAACCATTGTGCGCCGCGTTGCCCGGCGCCGGAAACTCGATAGCTGACCTCGCTGCGGTGGCTTGGCTGCAAGATATTGTCTTGGCCTGGGGCGGCGGGACCGAGCAGGGTCCGGAATCGGGCATCGGGCAACAGACGATTGAGGTAGGCAAGATCGAAGCCGCCATCGTCGAGGATATGTTGCCAGAGTTGCGGCAGGATCTGTGGCTCGGCATCGGGAGCAAGCAGGACATCGCCATAGTCGCAGTGATCTTTCGCCGCCCACTCCAGCATACGGATGCCCGAGCGCCAGAAGGTCGCGAGCGCAATGACGGCCTCGAGGCGCTCGCCGCTCCAGACCATGCCGATCCTGAGACCGCGGCGGTCCTGATGCGGTGTGGTGTGCCACCAGGCCGAGATCCAGTCGGGATGCTGGAAAACGAGGCCGCCGGCGCGTTGCCAGAGCGCTGCCCAGGCGGGCGCGATTTCTGCCAGTCGCGCTGACGACGTCGCAATTTCGATCCGGTGCGTTCGCGGCATCCGGAACACGGCGGGTCCGTTCATGGCTTGCCCCCTTGCGGCGATTGCTGTGGCTCGGGCTTGTCGGTGCGGAAATGTCTGGCGATCTGCCGCCACATCCGCTTCAGCGGCAGAACATAGAGGCCTGCGAGCGACTGGTAGTCGCGCACGTTGCGTTCGATCAAACCGAACTTGAAGTCCTCGTCGGGTCTGGGAACGCATAGCGTTCCGAAGAGCCGATCCCAAAACGAGAAGAGCAGCCCGAAGTTCTTGTCGTAGTGGCGCGGGTCGGTGCTGTGGTGCAATTGATGCCAGTGCGGACACAGGATCAGATTGTTCAATGGTCCAAACGAGATCTTGAAATGCGTGTGCCTGACGAAATCCATCATCAGGATGTTGCGTATGATGTAGACGTTGACGCCGAAGACCGTCAGCTCGACGAGGTTCAGCGACACCAGCGACCAGATCCCGAAGCAGATGCCGGGAATGACGCCGTCCCAGGCCCGGTTCATCAATTCGTCGAGCGGGTGGACGCGATCCTTGGTGATGCCGACCATCACCTCGGCCGAATGGTGGACCTTGTGCAGTTCCCAGAGCACCGGGTAGCGGTGCTGGGCGACGTGATAGAGATAGTACGAAATGTCGTAGGCAAGCAGCATGGTGATGGTGAAGATCGTCACCGTCACCGGCCCTGCCGGTCCTTTGATCAGGGGCGGCTGGATTGCCAGCAGCGTGGAGAGCAACCAGTTCGTCGCATAGCCGACGGCGCTGACGAAGACGACGCCGGCGGGCAGCATGAGGAATGGCATCAGCGCCTTCCGCGTCACCCAGAACAAAAGGTCGGCTTTCGCCGAGGGATGCGTGATGACCTCATGCGGGACTGCGAACTCGAAGAACTCTTTCCAGCTCTTTTTCTCGACCGTGCGCCAGTAGGCGACCAGGGCGCTGACCAAAGCAGTCAGCAACAGAAGTCCGGTCGCCAGCAGGCCGGCGCCGGAAATCCGGTCAAGAACCTTGTAGACGATATCGCTGGCCATTTCCAAGGTTGCCGCCTCTCCATCCGGGTTTTCCGGTCGTCGCGGTCATAACATTGAAGTCCTCAAGCAAATGCGATGAAAATTGGTTAAGAAATCATGAGGCTTTCTAGGTGTTTGGTATTTATCCGCAGGCGGCGAGACCCCATGCTTCGGCGGTCATCCGTCTCAACGGGCGTAACGCATGGATATTCATAAGGATGGTCGGCGGGACGGAACGCCTCACCATCGTCACGGTGCAAGATGCTGGGTGTGACGATGGAACGGGAGACGAAATGCTTCCATCTGGCGCTCTTGCCATCGTCGTCGGCTTTCGCCATGAAGGCCGATGAATTCGCCTTTGCCAGCCAGCGCACGCCAGCGGCTCGACGACCTGCTCGTCCAGCGCGGGCTGTTTGCCAGCCGCTCACGTGCCCGCGACGCGGTCGAGCGTGGCACGGTGACCGTCGACGGCGTCATTGCGCGCAAGCCCGGCCAGAGCGTTTTGCCGCAATGCCTTGTTACCATCGATGATCCGGCGCAAGGCTATGTGTCGCGCGCGGCACTCAAGCTGATCGGTGGGCTCGATCATTTCGGCCTCGACCCTGCCGGCTGTGAAGCGCTCGACATCGGCGCCTCGACCGGCGGCTTCACCCAGGTGTTGCTCGAGCGCGGCGTGGCCCATGTCACCGCGGTCGATGTCGGTCATGGCCAGATGCATCCTGATATCGGCGGCGACCCGCGTGTGACGGTGATCGAAGGACTGAACGCCCGCGACCTCGCTGTTGCCGATCTCAGCGGGCGTATTCCGGATTTCATCGTGTCCGACGTCAGCTTCATCTCGCTGAAACTGGCGCTGCCGCCGGCGCTTGGTCTGGCGAAGGCTGGCGCCAAGGCCATGTTTCTGGTCAAGCCGCAATTCGAGGCGGGCCGTGATGCGATCGGCAAGGGTGGTCTGTTGAAAGATCCCTACGACGCCTCTCGTGTCGCCGGCCTGCTGCAGGATTGGCTGGACTCCGTTCCCGGTTGGCGCTCGCTGGGCCTGCATTTGTCGCCGATCGAGGGCGGCGACGGCAATCGCGAATTCCTGCTCGGTGGGATCAAGGACCGATGAGCGCGCGCTTCAGCATCAGGAAACTTGGCGCTCAGGGCGACGGTGTCGCCGAGACCGAGACAGGGGATCTGTTCATTCCCTTCACACTGCCCGGTGAAACGGTTACCGCCGCGCGCGAAAGGGATCGCGCCATGCTGATGGCGGTGCTGGAATCATCGCCGCTGCGCATCGATCCCGCCTGCCACCATTTCACCGAATGCGGCGGTTGCGCGCTCCAGCATTTCGAAGCCGAAGCCTATCGCCAGTGGAAACGCGAAAAGGTGGCGCACATCCTAAAGGGCAAAGGCATCGATTGCGAGATCGGTGACCTGGTCGCCTGCGCGCCGCAGACGCGCCGCCGTGTCGTGCTTGCCGCCCGCCGCACCGATACAGGCATGCTGCTCGGCTTCCATCGCCATCTGTCGCCAGAGATCATCGCCATATCGGAATGCCCGATCTCGCTGCCGGAGATCGTCGCTTCGCTCGATCGGTTGAAGGCGCTCGCCGAATTGGTCTGCGCAACCACCAAATCGTTCCGGCTGGCGGTCACCGTGACCGGTTCGGGTCTCGATGTCGCGGTTCATGAATCCGGCAAGCTGGGGGAGCATCAGCGCCGCATCGCTGCCAATTTCGTCATGGCGCAGGGCTTTGCCAGGCTGTCCATCGATGACGAAATCATCATCGAGCCGAGGAAGCCGGTGGTCATGTTCGGCAGCGTCGCTGTAGCCTTGCCCCCGGGCGCGTTCCTGCAGGCAACCGAGGCCGCCGAACAGGCGATGGCCGATATCGTCGGCGGGCATCTGAAGCGTGCCAAGAAGGTGGCGGATCTTTTCGCCGGTTGCGGCAGTTTTGCTCTGCGCCTGGCCGCGAAGTCGGAAGTCCATGCGGTGGAGGGCGATGCGGCAGCCCTTTCGGCCCTCGACCGTGGATCGCGTTTCGCCACTGGCCTGAAGCGGGTGACGGGCGAACGCCGCGACCTGTTCCGCCGGCCGCTGACGTTCAAGGAGTTGAATGCGTTCGACGGCCTGGTGTTCGATCCGCCACGCGCCGGCGCCGAGGACCAGTCGAAGCAGATCGCCCGCTCGGATGTTCCCTACGTTGCGGCGGTGTCCTGCAATCCGGTGACGCTCGCGCGGGATTTGCGCATCCTGCTCGACGGTGGCTACACCTTGAAAAGCGTCACCCCGATCGACCAGTTCCTGTGGTCGCCGCATGTCGAGGCAGTGGCGCTGCTGGAGAAGCCGAAGAAGAGGCGGTAGATCATTCGCTGGTTTGGCGACGCCGTGCTTCCGCGAGCACGCCCGTTTCTATTTCTCTCAATGTTTTCGACTTGCCTCTGTTGGGCAGCGACCCGAACACATCCTCGGGTCGCGTTGGGGGAAAGACCGGAGCAGGCCGTGTGAGCTGATCGGCGGTTGAACTGGAGGCAACGGATTTTTCTCCAGTGGCCATCGCATCAGACCCGCGTGCCGCCGACCGTCATCTGATTCATGCGCAGATGCGGCTGGCCGACGCCGACGGGCACGCCCTGTCCGGCCTTGCCGCACATGCCGATGCCGGTGTCGAGCTTCATGTCGTTGCCGATCATCGACACGCGGTGCATGGCGTCCGGGCCGTTGCCTATCAGCATCGCGCCCTTGATCGGCTGCGTCACCTTGCCGTTCTCGATCATGTAGGCCTCGGTGCAGCCGAACACGAATTTGCCAGAGGTGATGTCGACCTGGCCGCCACCGAAGGAGACAGCATAAATGCCGTTCTTGACCGAGGCGATGATTTCGTCCGGCTCCATGTCGCCTGATGTCATGTAGGTGTTGGTCATGCGCGGCATCGGCTGGTGGGCGTAGCCTTCGCGACGGCCGTTGCCGGTTGCCTTCATGCCCATCAGCCGGGCGTTCTGGCGATCCTGCATGTAGCCGACCAGCTTGCCGTCTTCGATCAGCACATTGCGGGCCGAAGGCGTGCCTTCGTCGTCGACGGTCAGCGAGCCGCGCCGCTCGGGCATCGTGCCGTCGTCGACGACGGTCACCCCCTTGGCGGCGACCTGCTGGCCTAGCAGGCCGGCGAAGGCCGAGGTCTTCTTGCGGTTGAAATCGCCTTCCAGCCCATGGCCGACGGCCTCGTGCAGCATGACGCCCGGCCAGCCGCTGGACAAGACGATGTCGAAAGTGCCGGCCGGGGCCGGTATGGCCTCGAGATTGACCAGGGCTTGCCTGAGCGCCTCCTTGGCGGCGTGCTTCCAGCTGTCCTCGACCAGGAATTCGCCAAACGCCTTGCGGCCGCCCATGCCGTAGGAGCCGCTCTCCTGGCGGTCGCCATCGCCGACCACGACGGAGACGTTGATGCGGACCAGCGGGCGGATGTCGCGCACCATTTGGCCATCAGCGCGCACGATCTCGACATGCTGCCAGGATGCGGCGAGCGATGCCGAAACCTGCCGCACGCGCGGATCCTCGGCGCGCAGCCAAGCGTCGATTTCCTGCAAGAGCTTTGCCTTGGCCTCGAAGGAAGGCGAGGGGATCGGGTTCTCTTCGCCATAGAGATGGCGGTTGGTGCGGGCGGGTGCGGCGGCAAGCGTGCCGGAATAACCGCCCTTGACGGTTGAAACGGCATCGGCCGCGCGCAGCAGCGAAGCTTCGGAGAGGTCGCTGGAATGGGCATAGCCGCTGGCTTCGCCGGCAACCGCACGCAGGCCAAAACCCTGGTCGGTGTTGAAGTTGGCGGTCTTCAGCCGGCCGTTGTCGAACATCAGCGCTTCGCTCTCGCTGTATTCGAGGAACAGCTCGCCGTCATCGGCGCCGGTGATGGTCTCAGCGACGATCTGCTTGATGCGATCGTCTGAAATGTCGAATTGGCCGATCAGGCTGTTCATGGCGCGTCCGTTCACAGGAGGAATGGGTCTTTGCCACGATGTAGGCGCGAAGGTGCGCCGAGACAATCGTTCTGCCGCATTGTGAAGACAAAAGCGGTTTGCCAGCAGCCGGCCGATGTCACTTCTGGTTGATGAAGTCGGTGATGTCGCCGGGCTGTCAGGGGAGCGCGGCGAAGCCGTCGGCAAAACCCTTGAGGTCGACCGGGATGCCGATGCCTTCTTCCGGGGTCTGGAAGACGATGAAGGTGGCCGACGTGCCGGTCTTCAGCGTGTCGAGAAGCGGCTTTTCGAGAATGACCTCGGCATAGCAGCCGTCCTGGAAGCAGCGCACGAAATAGGCGCGGCCGATATCCTTGCCGTCGACATTGAGGCCGAGCCCGTTGGGCAAAAGCACGCCGAGCGGCGCCAGCACGCGCAGGATCTCCGCCTTGTTGTCAGCGGTGCGCAGCACCACGACCGACAGTCCCATCTCGGGACGGTCCTCGGCGACGACGTTCTGCATCATCACGCATTGTTCCGAGGTGGCGCCGGCCGGTGTGTCGCAGATGATCGACCATGCGCCATGCGTCGAGCGCACGGTGCCGCTCGGCTGCGCGGCGTTGGCCGTGCCGGACACGATCGCGGACAAGCCGATGCCAGACAGGGCGGCGAGAAAGATGACCTTCGCCCAGTTTCTCGAAAACCGAGAGTTTCTCGAAAGCCAGTAATTCATGACGGCTCCATTGCGAATCACGGCACTTTAAGCCGCGCCAAAGCCAAGTAAAGGACGAGACCGCACCAGGTCTGCCCCGAAAAAGCCAATAGGGCGCTTTTCCCTGCCAATTTCGCCCGAATTGCGACGTTCGGCACGTGCGGCCCGCGGGAATGCTGCTGCGGGCTCACTGTAGGCGATTCGGTGCTGCCGCGGCTGCCGCCAAAGGCACATCCGGGCTTGCGCGCAAAAATGCCGCACGGTTTCGTCCGCTCCTTTCTTGCGGAGGGAAAAAGAGTATGGTTTGAACCAGCTTGAAACTGTCGGGATTCCCGTCCCGGCATTGTTCGTTATTCTCGTGGGTACCGCAGCGAGGAACTGGGAGACGATGAGGGCGATGAGAAATTTCCTGGCAAACGCCAAGGTTCCAGCAAGTGCCAAGTTTCTAAGTGCTTGTGCCGCTATCACGTTTTTCGCCGGCGCATCCGCCCATGCCGACCAGCCCAAGAACTGGGAGACAACCTTCCAGGCGCCGGCGACCGACATGATGCGGCAGATCGAGTGGTTCGGGAACTACACCATGTGGTTCATCGTCCCGATCACCATCCTGGTGCTGCTTCTGCTCGCCTATTGCATCGTCAGATTCCGTGCGAGCGCGAACCCGGTTCCGTCCAAGACCAGCCACAACACGCTGATCGAGGTGATCTGGACTGTCGGTCCGGTCGTCATCCTGCTTTGCCTGGCTATTCCCTCGTTCCAGTTGCTGACCGCGCAATATACGCCGCCGGAAGAAGCAAAGCTGACCGTCAAGGCGACCGGCAACCAGTGGAACTGGGACTACGAGTACCAGACCGAAAACACGCTCTCCTTCAACTCCGCGATCCTCCAGGACACCGACCGCGCCGGCGCCGGCAAGGAGGACCGCAAGGTTTATCCGCGCCTGCTCGCGGTCGACAATGAACTGGTGGTGCCGGTCAACACCATGACCCGAGTGCTCGTGACCGCGACCGACGTGATCCACTCCTTTGCCATGCCGTCGTTCGGCATCAAGATCGATGCCATTCCGGGCCGCACCAACGAGACCTGGTTCAAGGCGGAGAAGGAAGGTATTTTTTACGGCCAGTGCTCGCAGCTCTGCGGCAAGGACCATGCCTTCATGCCGATCGCCATTCGCGTCGTCTCCGACGCGCAGTTCAAGACCTGGCTGGCGGCAGCCAAGACCGATCTGCCCGGCGCCAACAAGACGCTGATGGCCGAGGTGGACGGCCAGAACAAGGTAGCGGCCGCCGGCAACTGATGCCGCGGGTTAGCAAGATTTAGGGAACGGAGCGGAACATGGCAGACGCTGCAGCTCACGACGGGCACGACCACAAGCCTTATCACGGCTGGGTTCGCTGGGTTTATTCGACCAATCACAAGGACATCGGCACGCTCTACCTGATCTTCGCGATCATGGCCGGCATCATCGGCGGTGCCTTGTCGGTCGCCATCCGCATGGAGCTGCAGGAGCCTGGCATCCAGATCTTCAGCGGCCTGGCGCAAATGGTCTATGGCATGAACGGTGACGCCGCGATCGACGGCGGCAAAAGCATGTACAATGCGTTCGCCACCGCGCACGCCCTGATCATGATCTTCTTCATGGTCATGCCGGCGCTGATCGGCGGTTTCGCCAACTGGATGGTTCCGATCATGATCGGCGCGCCCGACATGGCGTTCCCGCGCATGAACAACATCTCCTTCTGGCTGCTGCCGCCGGCGTTCATCCTGCTGCTCACCTCGATGTTCGTGCCGAGCGCGCCCGGCGCGTTTGGCGTCGGTGGCGGCTGGACGCTCTATCCGCCGCTTTCGACCTCGGGCCAGCCCGGGCCGGCCATGGATCTGGCGATCCTGTCGATCCACATTGCCGGTGCGTCGTCGATCCTTGGCGCCATCAACTTCATCACCACCATCTTCAACATGCGCGCGCCTGGCATGACGCTGCACAAGATGCCGCTGTTTGCCTGGTCGGTGCTGATCACCGCCTTCCTGCTCCTGCTGTCGTTGCCGGTTCTGGCCGGCGGTATCACCATGCTGCTCACCGACCGCAATTTCGGCACCACCTTCTTTGCGCCCGACGGCGGCGGCGACCCGATCCTCTTCCAGCACCTGTTCTGGTTCTTCGGTCACCCTGAAGTGTACATCCTGATCCTGCCGGGCTTCGGCATCATCAGTCACGTCATCTCAACCTTCTCGAGGAAGCCGGTGTTCGGCTATCTCGGCATGGCCTATGCCATGGTGGCGATCGGCGCCGTCGGCTTCATCGTGTGGGCGCACCACATGTACACGACCGGCCTGTCGCTCGACACGCAGCGCTATTTCGTCTTCGCCACCATGGTCATCGCGGTGCCCACAGGCGTGAAGATTTTCTCCTGGATCGCGACGATGTGGGGCGGGTCGATTTCGTTCAAGACGCCGATGCTGTGGGCGCTGGGCTTCATCTTCCTGTTCACCATCGGCGGCGTCACCGGCGTCCAGCTGGCCAATGCCGGTCTCGACCGCTCGCTGCATGACACCTATTTCGTCATTGCCCACTTCCACTACGTGCTGTCACTGGGCGCGGTGTTCGCCATCTTCGCCGGCTGGTACTACTGGTTCCCGAAGATGACCGGCTACATGTATTCGCCCGTCATCGCTAACACCCATTTCTGGGTCACCTTCGTCGGCGTGAACCTGATCTTCTTCCCGCAGCACTTTCTTGGTCTCGCCGGCATGCCGCGCCGCACCATCGACTACCCCGATGCGTTTGCCGGCTGGAATTATGTGTCGTCCATCGGCTCGTATATCTCGGCCATCGGCGTCCTGATCTTCCTCTATGGCGTGTTCGAGGCCTTCCAGAAGAAGCGGATCGCCGGCGCCAACCCATGGGGCGAGGGCGCAACGACGCTCGAATGGCAGCTGCCTTCGCCGCCGCCCTTCCACCAGTGGGAACAGCTGCCGAAAATCAAGTAAGGCGGCTGCCCGCTCGAATACGAAGCCGCCGGTCCGCCGGCGGTTTTGGCCAACGGATGATGGACTTAAGTACGCATGGCCCTTGTCGACGACCCATTGATTGACGAAGCGGGCTTTCGCATGTCGGAAGCGACGGCGGGCGATTTCTTCGCGCTGCTGAAGCCGCGCGTCATGTCGCTGGTGGTGTTCACCGCCTTTGTCGGCCTTGTCGCCGCACCCGTGACCATCAACCCTCTGCTGGCGGTGATCGCCATCCTGGCTATTGCAATAGGTGCTGGTGCCTCCGGCGCGCTCAACATGTGGTACGATGCCGACATCGATGCCGTGATGACCAGGACCGCCACCCGTCCGGTCCCGGCCGGTCGCATCCAGCCGCACGAAGCGCTGACCTTCGGGCTGGTGCTGTCGGTGCTGTCGGTGATGACGCTCGGCGTGCTGGTCAACTGGCTGGCGGCGACGCTGCTGGCCTTCACCATCTTTTTCTACGCCGTCGTCTACACGATGTGGCTGAAGCGCTGGACGCCGCAGAACATCGTCATCGGCGGCGCCGCCGGCGCCATTCCGCCTGTGATCGGCTGGGCCGCGGTGACGGGGACAGTCAGCCTCGAAAGCATTGTCCTGTTCCTGATCATCTTCCTGTGGACGCCGCCGCATTTCTGGGCGCTGGCGCTGTTCAAGTCCGAGGACTATGCCAAGGCCGGCATTCCGATGATGCCTAACGTCGCCGGCCACGCTTCGACCCGCCGCCAGATCTTCGCCTATGCGCTGGTGCTGGCCCCGGTCGGCGTGCTGCCGTGGCTGCTTGGCTACACCACGACGTTCTATGGCGTGGCCGCCCTGCTTCTGGGAGTCGGTTTTGTCTGGTACGCGTGGAAAGTGCTTGGCATGGCCGACGATGACCGCGTCATGAAACCGGCCAAGGCCCTGTTCGCCTATTCGCTGCTTTATCTCTTCGCCATCTTCGCTGCCTATCTGGCCGACAGCGTTGTCGAACGCGCGCTTGCCATGGGTGGAGCATGACCATGATCGAGGAAAAGCTCGAGACCGTCACGTTGACCGAGCGTCAGAAGAAGGCGCAGCGCAGCCGTTCTATCGCCATCGGTGTGGCGCTGGCGCTGCTGGTGGTCATTTTCTACATCGCGACGATCGTGAAGTTCGGCCACAATCTGGGCACGATGTGATGAGCGTCGAGACCTCAAAAAAAGCGGCTGGCAAGAACGGCAACGTCATCGTCGCGGCTGTCTGCCTCGCCTTTTTCACCGGCATGATCGGCATGGCCTATGCCGCGGTGCCGCTCTACAAGATGTTTTGCCAGGCGACCGGCTATGGCGGCACGACGCAACGTGCCGAGAAGCAGTATGCCGGCCGCGTGCTCGACCGCGAGATCACTGTCCGCTTCGATGCCAACATCGCTGGCGTGCCGTGGGAGTTCCAGCCGGTCCAGCGCTCGATGACGATGAAGATCGGCGAGACCGTGCAGGCGCACTATCAGGCGACCAACAAGTTCGATCGTCCGGTGACCGGCCGCGCCACCTTCAACGTGCAGCCTGAACTGGCAGGTCCCTATTTCAACAAGGTCGAGTGCTTCTGCTTCACCGACACGACGCTGAAGCCCGGCGAGACGCTGGACATGCCGGTGCTGTTCTACGTGGACCCCGACATCGTCAATGTGCCGGAACTGAAGGACGTGAAGACGATCACTCTGTCCTACACGATGTTCCCGGTCGAGAAGACCAAGCCGGTTGCCTCCTCGGAGCCGGCCGAGGGCAATAGCAAGACAATTTCGAATACCGAAGCAAATCTCGGGGGTTGATATGGCAGACGCGCACGCAAAACCACAGCATGACTATCATCTCGTCGACCCGAGCCCGTGGCCTTTCCTGGGATCGGTAGGCGCACTTGTCACCGCCTTTGGCGGCGTCTGCCTGATGGAGTACCTGAAGGGCGGCTCGTTCCCGATCTTCGGCTTCAACATCGCCAATCCATGGCTGTTCTTCATCGGCCTCGTGATCATCCTCTACACCATGTTCGCCTGGTGGTCGGACACGATCAAGGAAGCGCATGAGGGCCATCACACGCGTGTCGTGTCGCTGCATCTGCGCTACGGCATGATCATGTTCATCGCCTCGGAGGTGATGTTCTTCGTTGCCTGGTTCTGGGCCTATTTCGATGCCAGCCTGTTTCCGAGCGAAGCCCAGCAATATGCCCGCACCGCGTTTACCGGCGGTGTCTGGCCGCCGAAGGGCATGGAAGTTCTCGATCCTTTCCATTTGCCGCTCTACAACACCGTCATCCTGCTGCTGTCCGGCACCACGGTGACCTGGGCGCACCATTCGCTCATCCATGGCGATCGCAAAGGCCTGATCAACGGCCTGGTGCTGACTGTTGGCCTCGGCATGCTGTTCACCATGGTGCAGGCCTACGAGTACATGCATGCTCCGTTCGCCTTCAAGGATTCCATCTATGGCGCCACCTTTTTCATGGCGACCGGCTTCCACGGTTTTCACGTCATCATCGGCACCATCTTCCTGTTGGTCTGCCTGATCCGGGCGATGAAGGGTGATTTCACCCCCAAGCAGCATTTCGGCTTCGAGGCGGCCGCCTGGTACTGGCACTTCGTCGACGTGGTCTGGCTGTTCCTGTTCGCCTCGATCTACGTCTGGGGATCGGTCGGCGCGGTGATCGAGGGCCACTGATCCTGGCCTGAGGAATTTCCATTTCGAGAAGGCGGCCGCGGCAACGTGGCCGCCTTCTTCTTTTTGGCGCAATGATCGCTGATCGAAAGCCGATGCGGCTGACAATTTTCCGGGCCATTTGCGCATTGATGATCGCGGCACTCCCGGCCTTTGCCGGCGAGAAGGTGGATCTGGTGCGTGTCCACAAAGCCGAACGCCGGCTGGAACTCATCGGCGACGGCAAGATCCTGCGCAGCTACGGCATCGCACTCGGCGGCGATCCTGTCGGGCATAAGCACCAGGAGGGCGATCAACGCACGCCCGAGGGGAACTATGTCCTCGACTGGCGCAACCCGAACAGCATCGCGCACAGGTCGATCCATATTTCCTACCCTAACACCGACGATCTGGCGGCCGCCAGGGCGCGCAATGTCGACGCGGGCGGCATGATCATGATCCACGGCCAGCCAAACGGTTATGGCTGGTGGGGCTGGCTGCTTCAATTGGTCGACTGGACCGACGGCTGCATTGCGGTTACGGACTCCGATATGGACGAAATCTGGGCGATGGTGGCCGATGGCACACCGATCGAGATCGAGCGGTAGGCAATGAGCGACGACGCTCCCATGAGTGAAGACAGGGCGATCTGGCCGCCGATCGATCCGATCTCGGCCGGCCTGCATGGCCGCTGCCCGCGTTGCGGCGAGGGGCGGTTGTTCTCCGGCTTCCTCACCGTCGGCAAGCGATGCGTCAATTGCGGCCTCGATTATTCCTACGCTGATGCCGGCGACGGGCCGGCGGTGTTCGTGATCCTGATCATCGGCTTTATCATCGTCGGCCTGGCGCTCTGGGTAGAAGTCACGCTCAGCCCGCCGCTCTGGCTGCATTTGCTGGTCTGGATTCCGTTGGCTGTTGTGCTGTGCTTGACGGCGCTGCGGCTGATCAAGGGCGTGCTGCTGACGCTGCAATACCGCAACAAAGCGGCCGAGGGCCGGCTGGATCGCGGCGAATGAGCGAGGCTTCCGTTAAAACTGACGGTCGTTCGCGGCCGCGATCGGCATTGCTGCTCGGCCTTGGCCTTGTGCTGTTCCTGATCCTGCTGGTGCTCGGCACCTGGCAAGTGCAGCGCCTGTATTGGAAGGAAGGCCTTCTGCAGACCATCGACCAGCGTACCCATTCGGCGCCCTTGCCGTTGGTTGCGGTCGAGAAAGAGTTCGCCGCCACCGGGGATGTCGATTATACGCCGGTTACCGTCACCGGCACGTTCCTGCATCAAGGCGAACGCCATTTCTACGCAACCTGGGAAGGTGACGCCGGCTTCAATGTCTACACGCCGCTGTCGCTCGACGACGGCCGCTTCGTCCTGGTCAATCGCGGCTTCGTGCCTTACGATCTGAAGGACGCCGCCAAGCGCGCCAAGGGACAGGTGACTGGCAGAGTGACCGTGACCGGGCTGGCCCGCAACCCGCTGCCGGCGAAGCCGTCGATGATGCTGCCCGACAACGACGTGGCGAAGAACATCTTCTACTGGAAGGACCGCGACGTGATGGCTGCGAGCGCCGGTCTGCCGGCGGGCGCCGCGCTGGTGCCGATCTTCATCGACGCAGACAAGACGCCAAACCCAGGCGGCTTGCCGGTTGGCGGCGTCACCATCATCGACCTCCCGAACAGCCATCTGCAATATGCTGTCACCTGGTACGGGCTTGCCGCGGCGCTCGCAGCCGTGCTCATCCTGCGGCTTCGCCGTCCCGCGAAAGACGAATGAACGCGGCTGATGCCCTTGACAGGGCAGGGGTGCGCACCTCATTTCGGCTTTGATCAACCGGCCCGGATTTAATGCTTCAGACAACCACCAAACCACCTCTGACGATCCGGCTCTGCCAGCCGCGCGGTTTCTGCGCCGGTGTCGACCGTGCCATCCAGATCGTCGTGCTGGCGCTGAAGAAATATGGCGCGCCGGTCTATGTCCGCCATGAGATCGTGCACAACCGCTACGTCGTCGAGGGGCTGCAAAGCCTTGGCGCCGTCTTCATCGAGGAACTCTCCGAGATACCGGCCGAACATCGGCAGTCGCCCGTCGTGTTCTCGGCGCATGGCGTGCCGAAATCGGTGCCGGCGGATGCGAAGGCGCGCAATCTCTTCTATCTCGATGCCACCTGCCCGCTGGTGTCGAAGGTCCACAAGCAAGCGATGCGCCATCAGCGGCTCGGCCGTCATGTGCTGTTGATTGGTCACGCCGGCCATCCCGAGGTGATCGGCACCATGGGCCAGCTGCCGGACGGAGCGGTGACGCTGATCGAAACCGAAGCCGATGCCGCAAAGCTCTCGCCCGCCGATCCGCAGGCGCTCGGCTTCGTTACCCAGACCACATTGTCGGTCGAGGACACCGCCGGCATCATCCGCGCCTTGCAGGATCGCTTTCCGGCGCTGCAGGCACCGGCGGCGGAATCGATCTGCTATGCCACCACCAACCGCCAGGAAGCCGTCAAGGACACCGCGCCGGGCGCCGATCTCTATCTGATCGTCGGCGCGCCGAATTCCTCCAATTCGCGACGACTTGTCGAAGTCGCGGAGCGTGCAGGCGCCACCATGTCGCTTCTCGTGCAGCGCGCCGCCGAGATTCCGTGGAATGACATCGGCAACATCTCGACGCTCGGCCTGTCGGCCGGCGCGTCGGCGCCCGAAATCATCGTCGACGAGATCATCGACGCGTTCCGGCAGCGCTTCCATGTCACGATCGATCTGGCCATCACGGCCACGGAAACGGAGGATTTTCCGGTCATGCGGGTATTGCGCGATGTCGAACTGACGCGGGCCGACATGGCCTTCGTCAATGGAGCCGCGTAAGCCACATGGCGGTCTACACCGACGTTGCGGAAGGCGAACTCGGCGCATTCCTGAAGCACTATCCGGTCGGCGATCTCCTGTCCTACAAGGGCATCGCCGAAGGTACCGAGAACTCGAACTTCCTGCTGCACACCTCCAGCGGCTCCTACATCCTGACGCTCTATGAGAAGCGCGTCGAAAAGGCGGATTTGCCGTTTTTCCTGGGGCTAATGGGCCATCTCGCCAACAAGGGCGTGTCCTGCCCGCTGCCGGTGACCGCGCATGACGGCAGCGTCATCGGCACGCTCGCCGGCCGGCCGGCGGTCATCATCACCTTCCTGGAAGGGCTTTCGTTGCGGCGGCCCACAGCAACGCATTGCGCCGAGGTCGGCAAGGCGCTGGCGCAATTGCATCTGGCCGGCGCCGATTTTTCGATGACGCGTCCGAATGCCCTGGCCATCGACGGCTGGCGCAAGCTCTGGGATGCAGCGCGCGATCGCGCAGACGAGGTCGAGCCGGGTCTGGCCGCCGAGGTCGATGCCGACTTTGCCGATTTCGAGCGCAACTGGCCCAAAGACCTGCCGCAAGGCATCATCCATGCCGATCTTTTCCCCGACAACGTTTTCTTCCTCGGCGAAAAACTGTCCGGCCTGATCGATTTCTATTTCGCCTGCGACGACCTCTACGCCTACGATGTCGCCACCTGTCTCAACGCCTGGTGCTTCGAGAAGGATTTTTCCTTCAATCTCACCAAGGGCAAGGCGCTGCTCGCCGGCTACCAGAGCCTCCGGCCCCTGAGCGACCAGGAAAAGGCTGCGCTGCCGATGCTGGCGCGCGGTTCGGCGTTGCGCTTCATGCTGACCCGGCTGTACGACTGGTTGACCGTTCCCGATGGCGGGCTGGTGATGAAACGCGATCCGACCGAATACATCAGAAGGATGCGGTTCCACCGGGCGATCAAATCGTCTTCGGAATATGGATTGGCCTGATATGAGTATCATGAGCAAACAGGTTGAGATCTTCACCGACGGCGCCTGTTCGGGCAATCCCGGCCCCGGCGGCTGGGGCGCGATCCTGCGCTTCAACGGCACCACCAAGGAGCTTTCCGGCGGCGAAGCCGAGACGACCAACAACCGCATGGAACTGTTGGCCGCCATTTCGGCGCTGAACGCGCTGAAGGAACCGTGCACGGTCGACCTTCACACCGACAGCAAGTATGTCATGGACGGTATTTCCAAGTGGATCCACGGCTGGAAGAAGAACGGCTGGAAGACCGCCGACAGGAAGCCTGTGAAGAACGGTGAACTCTGGCAGGCGCTCGACGAGGCCAACAAGCGCCACAAGGTCACCTGGAACTGGGTCAAGGGCCATGACGGTCATGTCGAGAACGAGCGCGCCGACGAGCTTGCGCGCGAAGGCATGGCACCGTTCAAGAAAGGTCCGTTCAAGCCTGCAGCCGCGCCAAAGCCTGCTGCGCCGGCCAAACAACCGGCAATCGCGAAAGTGCGGCGCTCGACCCAGAGCTATTGAATTTCCGGAGCGGCGCGGCTAGGCGCGCATCACGTTATCCACGGCTGGCGGCCGATCGACAGGCTGCCTTGACCAGCGTCCAGCGGACGTAAGGCCTTGGTGGCGTCGCAGTTGCTCCAGAATACGGATGGGAGTAATATTTCCTACCATAGAGCAAAATGCGATGAGGAAACGGCGTGGCAAACGTTGAAAAAATGAGCGTGGCTGTGACCCCGCAACAAGCAGCTGTGATGCGTGAGGCTGTCGAGGCGGGCGAGTATGCCACCGCAAGCGAGATTGTGCGTGAAGCGGTGCGGGATTGGCTGGCCAAGCGTGAACTTCGGCATGACGATATCCGCCGGCTAAGGCACCTGTGGGATGAAGGCAAGGCAAGTGGGAGGCCGGAGCCTGTGGATTTCGACGCGTTGCGAAAGGAAGCTCGGCGAAGGCTGGCGGAAGCCTCGCGGAATGACCGTTAGGCTGGTCTGGTCACCCGCGGCCAAGGCGGACCTCATCGACGTCTACGTGATGATAGGCAGCGAAAACATACGAGCGGCCGATCGCTATTATGATCAACTAGAAGCGCGGGCCTTGCAGCTGGCAGACCATCCACGCATGGGTGTTAGGCGACCCGATATCAGGTCTTCCGTACGGATGCTGGTGGAGGCGCCGTTTGTACTGCTCTACGAAACGATCCCGGACACGGACGATGGCCGTATCGAGTGGGTTGAAATCGTCCGTGTGGTGGATGGGCGGCGGGATCTGAACCGTTTGTTCTAGCGAGCTGTTTATCGGATCAGCAGCGCTGTGCCCCAAAGCCCGAGCGCGAACACCGTATGCGACACCAGGTTCAGCGCACGGATCAGCATCGGGTTGGGCCGCTTCGAGGCGGCCCAGCCGGCGCCCATGCCGGGTGCCAGCAGGAACCAGCCGGCGCCGACGGTGACGATGCCGAGGATGAAGGCCGGCAGGAATGTCGGCGCGGCAAGCCAGCCCGCTCCGGCCAACACCACCAGGATGATGCCGTAGACGATGCCGACAAAATAGTGAAAGGCCCAGCCCAGCGCCTTTTCATGCGCGTAGGGCGCTGCACCGCCGATATCATCGTGAAAGACCTTGTCGCGGAGATGCCAGACCCAGCGACCGACCGGCCCCCAGTTCGGCCGTGGCTGCCCGAACGCCTTGTGCAGGAAGATGGCCCAGAGATCCATCGCCACCGTAGCGCCGATGCCGATCGCGATAGCACGCCAGAACATGTCAAACATCGAGGTCCCCCCAAAGGCAATCCCTGGAATACAAGGGCGATCGTCGGGCGGCGGCAACCGTTGCGGTCCAGCCCGACGTTGTCGCTGAAGTTCAGAGCTGCCCCAGAATATGAGCCGCACCGGACTCGTCGACACCGGGCTTGGTCTCGACATTGAGCGCGGTGACCTTGCCGTCGTCGATGATCAGTGAGAAGCGCCTCGAGCGCAGGCCCATATCGTTGCTGATGTAATCGAGGCCCACCGCCTTGGCGAAATCGCCACTGCCGTCGGCGAGGAACAGGATCTTGCCCTCGCCGCCGGTGAAGTGCGCCCAGGCGCCCATGACATGGACGTCATTGACCGAAACGACGGCGATGGTGTCGACGCCGCGCGCCAGGATGGCATCGTGGTTCTCGAGATAACCCGGCAAATGGTTGTTGCTGCAGGTAGGTGTGAAGGCGCCGGGAACCCCAAACAGCACGACCTTCTTGCCCGAGAAAATCTCGGCCCCGGTGATCGGCTTGGCGCCATCGGCGGTCATCGTCTTGAAGGTCACGTCAGGCAGCTTGTCGCCAACGGAAATGGTCATGGATTCCTCGCTTGGGAAAATGGGAAGGACGTGTCTTTGCGTAGCGAACTCAACGGCTTCCTGCAACCGTTGGGACAGGCTGGATCAAGGGAAAGGCAGAACCCCTTCGACCGCGCCCGCCGTACTCGTCAGCGTATAGTGAAGCCCGCCATCGGTCGGCGTGGTCGAGGGGCGATCGAGGATCGGCACGGTGAAAATCAGCTTGCCGTCCTTTTCGCTGCGGGCCGGGGTGCCGAACATGTAGTCCCGCTCGCCGGCAACGAAGAAATCCGCCGCCGCCGGATCGCCGGGAAAGCTCGCCTCGACAATCAGCGTCTCGTGGTCGCCCGGCAGCACATTGATGCCGAAATCGGACCTCGCGGGCCCAGGCAGTGCCGTAAAACTCGCCTTCACCAGCGCCGCGTCCTCGGCATTGTCCGGATCGGAGGCGGGGTCGACGGTCAGCCGCGTCTGCACCGGAATGCAGATCGTTTCGCAGATGCCGAGAAAGATGTCGGCATCGATCACCGCCGGCTGGTTCGGCGTCGCCAGCGTGAATGTCACCGGCAGAGAAACCGGATAGTTGTAGCCTGCCCATTTGCCATAGCCGTCGTCATGGCGCTGCGGCGCCGGAAACGACAGAGTGGCGTCGGCGATGTTGGTGCTGGCTGAAATGTCGAGTTGCGGCGGCACGCCCGCGTCGCCCGGATCGCGCCAATATGTCTTCCAGCCAGGCTTGAGCGCAATATCGAGAACGCCTTGGATACGGCCGGCATCGTCGGCTTTGCCTGATGTCACCAGCCGAACCTTGCCGCCTTCACTGTTGTACCACGCCGACGAAGAGGCGGCGGCGGGAAGAGCGGTTGCCGATCCGATGGCGGCGCCGAGCAGCAGGATTTTCAAGCTTCGCATGGCGGTGATTTGATCGTCCGTTCGTGGCCGCGCAATGATTTCATGGCCTTGCCGGTATCATATTTGCGTGACTTCGAGGGAGAAGAATGTTCGAGCCGCCGCAACAGGCTTTGGTCGAATCCAGCACGGCGCATCTTTTCGGCGCTTTGGAAACGCGTTACGCTCCCTTCATGGACTTGTTGCGCCACAAGAAGACGGTCGCCAGTCGCGGCTTTCTCGACGATCAGTTCCTGATTGCCATGCCCGGCATGAAGGACGACCGTTTCACGCGCTCGGTCATCTATGTCTGCGCACACTCCGATGAAGGCGCCATGGGCCTGATCATCAACCAGACGCAGCAGATGCTGTTTCCGGACCTGCTCGTGCAACTGGGCATCATGAACGAGCAGGAGGCGATCCGCTTGCCGGCTCAGGCCCGCGATTTCGTCGTGCGCAATGGCGGCCCCGTGGACCGCAGCCGGGGCTTCGTCCTGCATTCGGGAGACTATCGGGTGGAATCGTCGCTGACCGTTTCCGACGACATCTGCCTGACGGCGACCGTCGACATATTGCGCGCAATATCGTCCGGCCGCGGGCCTCGTCATGCGCTGATGGCGCTCGGCTATTCCGGCTGGGGCGCCGGCCAATTGGAGACCGAGATCGCCGAAAATGGCTGGCTGACCTGTCCGGCCAATGCCGAGCTTCTGTTCGACACCGACATCGAGCGCAAATACGACCGGATCCTCGCCTCGATCGGTATCGACCTTGCGCATCTCAGCTTGGCGGCCGGACACGCGTAATCGCGAACAGTCATGCGCAACATTCGCGGCTAGCCGAAGCCGCCTACACCTTCGTCATCCTAGGGCGAAGCAGGAGCGAAGCTCCGTCGCGGAGACCCTGGGATCCATTCCGTGACCTATGTCGAAGGATGCAGCGGCGAAGAAATCTGAACCGTTTTCAACGCTTTAACCTCACGGCATGGATCCTAGGGTCTGCGCCGCGTCGCTGCGCTCCTTGCTTCGCCCTAGGATGACGAAGCGATAGGCGTCTCGGCCAATCGCAGAGGTCCGCGCCTGGGCGACGCGCGCCTGAATCCCATCACGCTTGCGTCAGCGGATACTGTTCCTTCAGCGTCTTCAGCACCTGGTCGCCCGGCATTGGTGCGCCGAACATGAAGCTCTGGACATATTCGCAGCCCATCTGGCGCAGTTCCAGCGCGTCGCTCTCGTCCGAAATGCCCTCGGCGACGACGGACAGGCCGAGTTCATGCGCCATGTTGACCATCGATTTCAGCAGCACCGCGCGCTTGGGCGTGTTGTCGTCGACGAAGCTCTTGTCGATCTTGATGGTGTCGAAGGGGAAACGCGTCAGATAGGCCAATGAGGAATAGCCGGTGCCGAAATCATCCAGCGACAGGCCGATGCCGAGCTGCTTCAGCTTGGTCAGCACATGGGCGGTCTGCTCGGGATTGTCCATCACAAGCGATTCGGTGAGCTCCAGCCGGAAGCAGCGCGGCTTCAGATTGGCCCGAGCGATGACCGAGCGGACGTCGCTGACCAGGTCACGGCGGATCAGCTGGCGGCTGGACAAATTGACCGAGACCGACAGCGGCGCGTCACCGATCTGTTTTTGCCAGCTGGCGAGATCTTCCGCCGCCTGCTGCATGGCAAACAGGCCGAGCTGCACGATAAGCCCGCAGCTTTCGGCGACCGGGATGAAATCCGCCGGCGGGATCATGCCGCGGCGCGGGTGGTCCCAGCGCAGCAGCGCCTCGAAGCCGGCGACACTGCCGTCCTCAAGCCGCACGATCGGCTGGTAGGCAAGCGTGAATTCCCGCCGCTCGATGGCGCGGCGCAGGTCGGATTCGAACTGCAGCCTGTCGGTGCCGACAGTGCGGAAGGCCGGACGGAACGGCTCGATCCTGTCGCCGCCGAAGCGCTTGGCCTGGTGCATGGCAAGCTCGGCATCCTTGACCATGTCCTCGGCCGACATCTGCGGCGAATTCCAGGTGATCAGTCCGATCGACGCGGTCAGCACGATCTCGCGCTTGGCAAAGGTGATCGGGTTGTTGATGGCATGCTTGATGGCATCCGCCACGGCGGCGATGCGGGCCGGGTCCTGTTCGGACAATAGCATCAGCGCGAACTGATCGCCGGCAAAGCGCGACAGCGAATCCTTCGGCTTGAGCAGCCGGTGCAGGCGACGCGCGATGGTCAAGAGGATGGTGTCGCCGGCCGAGATGCCGAGGCCGTCATTGACCTGCTTGAAACGGTCGATGTCGATGACGAAGACGGTTGGCCGCACCTTTTCTTCGGTGCGCGCGATCGAGATGATCGCTTCCAGCCGATTCATCAAAAGTTCGCGGTTCGGCAGACCGGTCAGATTGTCGTGAACGGCGTCGTGCAGCAGCCTTTCCTCGGACTTTTTCTGCTCGGTCACGTCGACCATGGTACCGACGCAGCGGATAACCTCGCCGTCGGATCCGATGACCGGGCGCGCGCGCAGCGAAAACCAGTGATAGTGGCCGTCGGCGCCGCGCAGGCGAAAATTCTGCGATACCCGGCCGCGCCGGTGTTCGAGCACGACGTCGAGCGTGGTGCGGAACGTGTCGCGGTCGTCGGCATGCAGCACCGGGAGCCAGTTGCGGGCCGCGCCGCCAAGGCTGTTCGGCGCCAGTCCGAGCTGGATGCTGACATCGGGCTTGGTGACGACGCGGTCGCGCAGCACGTCCCAATCCCATACCGTGTCGCCGGAACCGGCGACCGCCAGCGCCTGCCGCTCGAGGTCGGAGAACAGGCCCTGATGCAGCGCGCCGCCGGCAAAAGCATGCTGCATGACGGTGAAGCCGATCAGAAGGATGATCAGGATCAGCCCGCCGCCCAGGGCCGGCTGGGCAATGTCGTTGTCGAGCATGCCGGTGATCGCCATCCACGATCCGCATAGCCACAACAGCACCATGACCCAACTGGGCACCAGCATGATGGCACGGTCGTAGCCGCGTATGCCGAGGAAGATGATCAGGCCAAGCCCGGTCAGTGCGGTGGCGGCGAAGGACAGCCTGGCAATGCCGGCGGCGACCGCCGGATCGACGATGGCGACGCCGGCGATCAGCACCAGTCCGAGGATCCAGACCAGCGCGCCATAACTGAAATGGCCGTGCCATCGGTTGAGGTTGAGATAGGCGAACAGGAACACCACGAAGGTTCCCGCCAGCGCCACCTCCGTTCCCGCTCGCCACATCTGCTCGTTGCCGGGCGATATCTCGATGATCTTGTTGAGGAAGCCGAAATCGACGCAGATATAGGCCAGCACCGCCCAGGCAAGTGCCGCGGTTGCCGGGAACATCGAGGTTCCCTTGACCACGAAAAGGATGGTCAGGAACAGCGCCAGCAGGCCTGCAATGCCGATGACGATGCCGCGAAACAGCGTGTAGGAATTGACCGAGTCCTTGTAGGATTCCGGATCCCAGAGGTAGACCTGCGGCAGCTTCGGCGAGGCCAGTTCGGCGATGAAGGTAATCACCGTGCCGGGGTTCAGCGTCACCCGGAAAACGTCGGCGTCGGGGCTGGTCTGGCGATCGAGCGCGAAGCCTTCGCTGGGCGTGATGGCGGCGATGCGGGTCGAGCCGAGATCCGGCCAGAAGATGCCGGAATTCACCAGGCGGAAATGCGGCGCGACGATCAGCCGGTCGAGTTGCTGGTCGGTGGTGTTGGCGAGCGCGAAAACAGCCCAGTCGCCGGTGGAACGGGCATCATTGGCCTCGACCTCGATGCGCCGCACGATACCGTCCGGACCCGGCGCGGTCGACACCTGGAAATTCTCGCCCTGGTTGCGGTAGATCTCGACGGCGCCGGAAAGGTCGAGCGCGACGTCGTCGCGGGCAATCTTGATCGGTTCGACGGCAAAGGCCGACGATGCCGCGCACAGCGTCAGGAGTGTCGCGAGGACAAAGGCGAACAGCGACCCGTTGCGCAGGAAATTCGTCAAAAATCAGTCCTTCGTTCCAACGCCCGGCGGATCGTCCGCGATCCGGGCGTAGAGGTAGTGGTCCTGCCAGATGCCGTTGATCCTGAGATAGGATCGCAGCAGTCCTTCGCGCCGAAATCCGGCTTTTTCAAGCACGCGGATCGACCGGATATTGTCGGGAATACAGGCCGCTTCGATCCGGTGCAACCTCAGCGTATCGAAGGCGAAGCGGGCCACCACCTTGACCGCGTCGGTCATCAGGCCGCGGCCGCCGAAGCGCTCGCCGATCCAGTAGCCGACATGGCCGCTCTGCGAGACGCCATGGCGTATGTTGCCGAGCGTGATGCCGCCCGCCAGCTTGCCACTGCTCCTCTCGAAGATGAAGAAGGCGATCGCGGTTCCCTGCGCATAATCCTCGCGGTAGCGGCTGATGCGCAGCCGCCATGCGTTGCGGTCGAGTTCATCGGGAGTCCAGCGTGGCTCCCAGGGTTCGAGGAAGGCGCGGCTTTCGCCGCGCACCGCCGCCCACTCGCGGAAGTCGTTGGTGAACGGCACGCGCAGCGTGACGCGGTCGCCTTTCAGCGCCGGCAGGTCGCGGCGAAAGAAAGGGAGCGCGAACACGACGCTTCGAGGGGCTTAGACGGCGAGCTTACGGGCCGTGGTCTGCGTGCCTGCGAGCGATTCGAGGATCGCCTCGTATGGCGCCAGTGTGCCCACAGGCCCGACAGCGGTAAGCGTCGGCTTGGTCGAGAACAAGCGCGACGATAGATCGGTCAGCCGCTCGACCGTCAGCGCCGACAGCCGTTCCATCAGTTCCTCCTTGGCGATCGGCCGGCCGAACAGAAGCAGCTGCCGTGCGATCTGCGAAGCGCGGCTGGCCGGGCTTTCGGCGGACATGATCAGTCCGGCGCGATATTGGGCGCGCGCCCGGTCGAGTTCTTCCTGCAGGATTTTCTCGCCGGCCTTCTGCAGTTCGTCGATGATGACAGGCACCAGTTCGGCGATGTCGCTTTGGCCGGTTGCGGCATGGACGCCGAAGACGCCGGTGTCGGAAAAGCCCCAATGGAAAGCATAGACGGAATAACACAGGCCGCGCTTCTCGCGGACCTCCTGGAACAGGCGCGACGACATGCCACCGCCGAGGATCATCGACAGCACCTGCGAGGCATAGAAGTCGCGCACATGATAGGCCCGGCCTTCGAACCCCAGCACGATCTGCGCGTCCATCAGGTCGCGGTCCTCACGGAAGTCGCCGCCGACATATTGCGCATATTGCGGGATGGTGCTGTCGGCCTTGCTGCGGAAGCCGCCGAGTTGCTTTTCGACCTCGCGCACGAAATTGTCGTGCTTGATGTCGCCGGCGGCGACGATCACCATGCGCTCGGCGCCATATTGCCGCTCGATGAAGTCGTGGAGTTGCTTGGAGGTGAAGGATTTGACCGTTTCGGGCGTGCCGAGAATGGAGCGGCCGATGGTCTGGTGGCGAAACGCCGTCTCGGTGAAACGGTCGAAGACGATGTCGTCGGGCGTGTCGTGCGCGGCGCCGATCTCCTGCAGGATCACATGCTGTTCGCGTTCGAGTTCCTGCGGGTCGAATTCGGACTCCTGCAGGATGTCGGCAAGAATGTCGACGGCCAGCGGCACGTCGTCGGAGAGCACCCTGGCATAGTAGGAAGTGGTTTCGACGCTGGTGGCGGCGTTGATCTCGCCGCCGACGTCCTCGATCTCCGAGGCGATTTCGAAGGCGCTCCGCCTTTTCGTGCCCTTGAACGCCATGTGCTCGAGCAGATGGGCCATGCCATGCTCGTCCTCACGTTCATTGCGGGCACCCGACTTGACCCAGGCACCAAGGGCAACCGATTCGATGCTTTGAAGGGTTTCGGTGGCGACTGTCAGGCCGTTCGACAGACGGCTTACCTCAACACCCATATGGCTAGTACTCCTTAACGCGCCGCCCGCGCGCGGCGGCCGACATAATCTTCCACCATTTTCAGGTCGGAGGGAAGTACCGTGTATTTTTCCTCCGATGTCATCAACCCACCTAGCCATGCGGGCAGTGCGGGCGACACGCCGCTGGCGGCTTCGACGGCGGCCGGGAATTTTGCCGGGTGTGCGGTACCCAGCACCACCATCGGCACGGCGCCTGACGCCTTGCCCGCAGCGACATGCACAGCTGCCGCGGTGTGCGGATCGAGCAGATAGTTGCTGGCCGCGAGCGTCGAGCGGATGGTGGCGGCGACCTCGTCCATATCAGCCCGGCCGGCGTCGAATTCCGACCGCATCCCGGCGATTTGCTGGGGTTCGATGGTGAAAGCGCCGGACTGCTTCAGACCGTCCATGTAGCGCCGCACGGTCGCCGCGTCACGGCCGGAGGCCTCGAACAGCAGGCGTTCGAAATTGGACGACACCTGGATATCCATCGACGGCGACGTGGTCGCAAAGACACCCTTGGTGCGATATTCCCCTGTCGCGAAGGTCCGCGCCAGGATGTCATTGTCGTTGGTGGCGATGACCAGCCGCTCGATCGGCAAGCCCATCTTCTTGGCCGCGTAGCCGGCGAAGATATCGCCGAAATTGCCGGTCGGCACGGTGAAGGAGACCGGCCTGTCCGGCGCGCCAAGCGACAGCGCCGAGGAGAAATAATAGACGATCTGGGCCATGATCCGGGCCCAGTTGATCGAGTTGACGCCCGAAAGCGCCACCCGGTCGCGAAATCCGTGATCGTTGAACATGTCCTTGAGCAGGCCCTGGCAATCGTCGAAATTGCCTTCGATCGCCAGCGCATGGACGTTTGCAGCCGTCGACGTCGTCATCTGCCGCTGCTGCACCGGCGAGACGCGGCCGTGCGGGAAAAGGATGAAGATGTCGGTCCGGCTGCGACCGGCAAAGGCATCGATGGCCGCCCCGCCGGTATCGCCCGAGGTGGCGCCGACGATGGTGGCGTGCTGGTCGCGTTCGGCAAGCACATGGTCCATCAGCCGGGCCAGAAGCTGCATCGCCACGTCCTTGAAGGCGAGCGTCGGCCCGTGGAAGAGTTCCAGGATGAAGGTGTTGGGGCCGGTCTGCACCAGCGGGCAGACGGCCTCGTGGCGGAAGGTGGCATAGGCTTCGCGCACCAGCCGCTCGAAAACGGAGGCCGGGATCTCGTCGCCAAGGAACGGCGACAGCACGCGGATGGCAAGTTCGGGATAGGCAAGGCCGCGCATGGCGCGGATCTCGGCGGCGGAAAACTGTGGCCACTCGCGCGGCACGTAGAGCCCGCCGTCGCGCGCCAGCCCGGCCAGCACGGCGTCGGAAAATCCAAGAACGGGGGCTTCCCCGCGGGTACTCACATAATGCATGTCACAATTCCGTTACTGCTTGGCTTTTCCATCCACCGCAAGGTGGTTAATTTCTGCGCTGGCTCAGTCGCATTTTTGCCGCGCGGTTGATATACGTCACCAGCTTTGCGAGAGGGAAGTGCAGTTTCATGGCGTTTCGTACATTCAGTGGTCGCTTTTTGGCGGGTCTTGCGCTCACCGGCTTTATGCTTGCCGCCGCCGGCTGCCAATCGGGCGACAATGGCATCCTGAACCTCGGCATAGGCAAGAAGGAGGACCCGACGGCGCCACCGCCGCCCCAGGATCCCAAGATACTGGCCAGCCAGTTGCAGGCCTATTGTCCCAGGGTGACGGTGCGGGACGGCACGGCTTTCTTCAACACCTATTCCAAGGAAGCTCAGAAGCCCAAGCCCAGGATCAAGAAGACCGGCGACGCCGCGCAGGATGCCGCGGCCCAGGCCGAGGCTGACGCCGCTGCTGCAACTCCGCCCGACGAATCGGCCAACATCATCTACCAGGCATCGGTCAGCGACGTGACACGCGACTGCAGCCGTGCCAACGGCCAGTTGACGATGAAGATCGCGGTCGCCGGCAAGATTGTCCCCGGACCGAAGTTTTCTCCAGGCACCATCACCATGCCCATCCGCACGGCTGTGATGCATGGCACCGAGGTCCTCTATTCGCAGATCCACCAGTATCAGGTCCAGGTCACCGATCCTTCGGTCGCCACGCAGTTCGTCTTCACCGATTCCAATATTGTCGTGCCCGAGCCGACGGCGCAGGACTATCAGGCCTTTGCCGGCTATGACGAAACCGCGCATCAGGCAACGGCCGACAAGCCGAAGAAGAAGCAGAGGAAGAGAGCCGCCGCGACGAACTAAGCGGCGAACACAAGACATGGGCGGGCTATGTGAGGCTCTCCGGCCATTCTCTGGCCCCATGGACAACGGCGATGATTTCAACGTCACTGCCGCGCACCCGATAAACAACGATATAGGATGTCCGCGCTATCACAAGCTCGCGGGTTCCGCCCGCTCGTCCCTTGCGTCCGACCATGGGATTTGACGCCAAGAGTTCGTCGGTGCGACCAATCAGATCGGCTGTTAGCCGATACGCCGCAACGGGACTGTCCTGCGCGATAAAATCCTGAATCTGGTCGAGGTCGTCGAGAGCGGCGCTCGTCCATGAAACCTGCATCAGGTGGGGCGGTACTTGTTCAACACCCGCTCGATATCGGCACGGCTGGCAAATTCACCACGGTCGGCCGCTTCAATTCCTGCGTTCACCTTGTCTAAAAACCGCTCCTGCCACTCAAGGGAGTGGCCGTTCTCAAGCGCGTCCGCAACGACTTCCGACGCGGACAGGCTGGACCGCGCCGCGATAGCATCGATGCGGGCCTGTAACTCTGGCGTGATTTCAAGCTCAATCGTCATGACGCAATCATCGCATAGCCATCAGGGTTTTGAAATGAAAACCAGCTCCCAAAATTGCAGTATCGCCTCCTACCACTCTGAAGCACGAGAACGGTAGACCGACCGGGCGAGAAAAGTCCCGCCACGAGGGCGAAATTCAATCGCCCTCAGGCGTCCGACCACTCCGACAGCGCCGCGATCACGCTTTTCAACTCTGCCCAGCGGCGGATCACCGTTTCGGCGCCGGCCTCGGTGAGCGCGTCGGCATGGCCGGGATAGCTGTGGGCGGCTCCGGTGAAGCCGATCACCCGCATGCCCGCCGTCCTTGCGCCGTGAACGCCGTGCACGGAATCCTCGATAACGAAAGTGTTCGCCGGGTTGGCGCTGAGTTTCTCCGCCGCGAACAGGAACACGTCCGGCGCCGGTTTCGTTTTCCCGGTCGGTGTTTCCATCGCCGAAAAAATCCGGTCGGTGAAAAACGGCAGAAGATGCACCTTTTCCAGCATGAATTCGATCCGCTCGGAGCGTGAATTCGAGCAGACGCAGCGCGGCACGCTTACCGCGGCAACGGCCTCGCGCACGCCATCGATGGCGCGGACGTCGCTGCGCAGTTTGCGGTCGACCAATTGTTCCTCCCTGTCGATCAGAGAGGCCTGGAAGGGGATGCGGGACTTTTCCTCGACCCGCAGCATGATGTCCTTGAAGGTCAGGCCGGCATAGCTCTCCGAAATCTCCTCAGCCGATATCTCGTATCCTGCCAAGGTCAAAAGCTCGGCGTCGACGCGGGCGGCGATGATCTCGGAATCGACGAGCACGCCGTCGCAATCGAAGATGACAAGGTCTGGCTGGGGCATGGTGATCCGGACAATAGGAGGGCGAAGTGGCCTCGGAAGGCTCAGGCGGCGCGGCATACACCAACAGGGCCGCCTTCGCAAATTCGCCACACCCGTCCCTTGGCCTTCACGGAATATTTACGCTGATCGGTAACCATAACGGAGAGTAAACAGTAACGCGTGCCTTGGGTGTCAGAATGTCTGCCGTGCGTCTTCTCGACGAGCTATCCCACGCTCCCCAGCAATCCGAATGGCTGGACACGATCCTCAAGGGCGACTGCGTCGCCGCGCTCGACCGGTTGCCCGAAAAATCGATCGACGTCATCTTCGCCGATCCGCCCTACAATCTGCAGCTCGACGGCGACCTGCACCGCCCCGATCAGTCCAAGGTCGACGCCGTCGACGACGACTGGGACCAGTTCGAGAGTTTCGAGGCCTATGACGCTTTCACGCGTGCCTGGCTGCTGGCGGCGCGCCGGGTGCTGAAGCCCAACGGCACCATCTGGGTCATCGGCTCCTATCACAACATCTTCCGGGTCGGCGCCAAGATGCAGGATCTCGGCTTCTGGATCCTTAACGACGTCGTCTGGCGCAAGACCAACCCGATGCCAAATTTCCGTGGCCGCCGCTTCCAGAACGCGCATGAGACGATGATCTGGGCTACGCGCGATCAGAAGGGCAAGGGCTATACCTTCAACTACGAAGCGATGAAGGCGTCCAACGACGACATCCAGATGCGCTCCGACTGGCTGTTTCCGATCTGCACCGGCGGCGAGCGGCTGAAGAACGACAATGGCGACAAGCTGCATCCGACGCAGAAACCGGAAGCGCTGCTTGCCCGCATCATGATGGCCTCGACCAAACCGGGCGACATCGTGCTCGATCCCTTCTTCGGCTCAGGCACCACGGGCGCGGTGGCCAAGCGTCTCGGCCGCCATTTCGTCGGCATCGAACGCGAGCAGGCCTATATCGACGCCGCCAACGAGCGCATCGACGCGGTGCGGCCGCTGGAAGAGGCCGACTTGACCGTTCTCACGGGCAAGCGCGCCGAGCCGCGCGTCGCCTTTGTCAGCCTGATCGACACCGGCCTGATGATGCCGGGCGCGACGCTCTACGATGCCAAGAAGCGCTGGGCGGCCAAGGTGCGCGCCGACGGCACGGTGGCGATCGGCGACAGCGCCGGCTCGATCCACAAGATCGGTGCCGAAGTGCAGGGGCTGGACGCCTGCAACGGCTGGACCTTCTGGCATTATGAGCGCAGCGGTGGCCTGACCCCGATCGACGAGCTTCGCCGCATCGCGCGGCTCGGCATGGAGCGGGCAGGGGCCTGATCGGCAGCTCAGGCCTTGTCTTCCTCCAGGATGATTTCGCTGACCTCGCCTTTCGCCATCAGTGAGAGCTGACTGGCAAAACGCGACAGACGCGAATAGTCCGTCCGGAGTCGCACACGCGCGAAGTCACGGGCTTCGATCTCCTCCGCGACCTCGATCCGGACGAACAGGTGACCGACGCCATCCGCCGGGAAAACCGAGATGCTTATCAGGCCGGGCGATCTCAGGACCAGATCCGCGCGTTTAAGCGGATAGGCCTGCAATGACACAATAAATTCGCTTACCTCGTCGGTCGGGAAATAGGCATCGCCACGTCCTCGAAAGTGGCCATGCTCGACACTGGCGTCAAGTATTGACCATTCCGGGTTGAAGGTCAGAACGAGCTTGCCCATTGCCGGTCTCGATCAGGTCGCGATGCCATGCCGCTCAAGGTCTGCTTGAAGCGCCTTTGCATCGGTGAACAGCACCGACTGCCAGCCGGCCGCCTTGGCGCCGTCGACATTCTTCTGGCTGTCGTCGATGAACAGCGTCGCGGCCGGTTCGAGGCCGAAGGCGGCGATGTGATGATCGTAAATGCCGCGATCGGGCTTGATCATGCCGATCTCGCCGGAGATGGTGACGCCGCGCGGACGATTGAGAAAATCGAAGCGCTCGCGGGCTTCGGCCAGCGTGTCGCTGGCGAAGTTGGTCAGCATGGTCACGTCGTGGCCGCTCTCGATCAGGCCGACCATGATGGCGACGCTGTCGTCATAAGCATGCGGCACCATCTCGTGCCAATGGCGGCGGAAACCGCGGATGTTTTCCGCGTGATCGGGATGGTCCGCGATCAGCAGCGCCTCGGCCTCTTCCCAGGTGCGGCCGCGATCCTGCTCGATGTTCCAATCATGCGTGCAGACATTGTCGAAAAACCACTTTCTCTCTTCGGCATCCGGAATGAGGCGGCTGAACGGAATGTTGGGATCGTAGTGGATCAGCACGCGGCCGATGTCGAAAACGATGTGGCGTATTTCAGTCATGGGGCCTCTTTGCACTGTGTGGCGACGGCTTTTTCGTCGCGCCGGGTATCGCAGCCTCGATTGCCTTTTTCATGACAGTCGGCAGCGCCTCGCCGGAAATCTCGTGAGCGAGCGACCAGAAATGCCCGTCTGGCGCATCACCTTTGATGTGAGCGTGAAAGACTTCGAGTTCGAGAGCGAAATGCGTGAAGACATGCGCAATGCGGCCCGCATGCCGCCAGTCGGCGGGAAAGGGCGCGGCCGCTTCCGTGGTTGCCCCATCGATCCGCGCGGTCCAGCCCGTCGTCGGCACCTCGGTCATGCCGCCGAGCAAACCCTTCTCTGCCCGTTTGCGCAGAAGGATGGCGCCGTCGGCCCGCACGGCGACAAAGGCCGCGCCGTGCCGCTGCGGCTTGTCGGCCTTGGGCAGGCGCACCGGGAAGTGCTCGGGATCGCCTGAAACGACCGCGCTGCAGTCTTCGCGCAGCGGGCACAGCATGCAGCGCGGCCGGCGTGGCGTGCAGATGGTGGCGCCGAGATCCATCATCGCTTGGGCGAAGTCGCCAGGCCTTGTCCCGGGCACCATGCGCTCGACATGGGCACGGATCTCGGGCTTGGCTTCGCTGAGCGGGGTTGTGATCGAAAACAGCCGGGAGATGACACGTTCGACATTGCCGTCGACAACGGCGGCGGGGCGATCGAGGGCAATCGCCGTGATGGCCGCCGACGTATAGGCGCCGATGCCGGGCAGTTCTCTCAAACCCGTCTCCGTGTCGGGAAACCGGCCGCCACGCGCGGCCACAAGATCGGCACAGGCCTTGAGATTGCGGGCGCGGGAGTAGTAGCCGAGCCCGGCCCAGGCCTTCATCACGTCCTCGGTGGGCGCCGCGGCCAGCGCTTCGACATCGGGCCATTTCTCGACGAATACCTTGAAATAAGCCTTCACCGCTTCGACGGTGGTCTGCTGCAGCATGACCTCGGAGAGCCAGATGCGGTAGGGATCAGGCCGCACGCCGCGCGCATGCTCAATTGGTGTGATGCGCCACGGCAATTCACGGTGATGCACATCGTACCAGCTGAGCAGGCGGGATGCGATATCGTCGCTGACACCGGATGCAGCTGTGCTGCTATCTCCGGATGTGGCTTTGCCACTATCCCAGGATGCGGTCTTGCGGGTCTGGTCTGCTGGTGCCATTGATCTTGTATTGGCCTGGCCGGTATCTGCTGGGTCGTCGCTGGAGGACGTACATGGCAGGGAGAACGCCCTACGGCAATCCCGTCCCGGTCAGCGATCTCGCGACCAGGATCCTCGATCCGGTGCTGCGCAAGCGGGCCGGCATTTCGATCGGCCTCGTCCAGTCATGGGACGAGATCGCCGGCCCGCGGCTGGCCAGCCATTCGCGCCCCGAAAAAATCCAGTGGCCGCGCCGTATGCATGAGGACGATCCGTTCGAGCCGGCCGTGCTGGTCATTGCCTGCGAAGGCATGGCGGCACTTCATCTGCAGCACGAGACGGGCGAGATCATCAACCGGGTCAACGCCTTCCTCGGCTTCACCGCCATCAATCGCATCAGGATCCTGCAGAAGCCGGTGACAGCCGACAAAGGAAAGCGCAAACCGGCCCTGAGGCCGCTGACGGCGGCTGAGAAGACGAAATTGTCGGGAACTGTCGGCCTGGTCGATAATGATGAACTGCGCGCCTCGCTGGAGAAACTTGGCGCGACCATTATTGGGGAGAGAAAATCATAGGCGTCTCGAAGAAAGTCATGGATTCGTCGTCAATATCTCGCATTCGTGATCGCTCTTGTCAGGTTTCGCGATTGGATTGGGGATCGAGATGCCTTAATTCGCGCCAACTCTCGCCTTTTCGTGCCTTTGCATTGCAAAATCCAACCCTTGTCAGGTGATTCGTATGAACCGTCCCCCGTTCGGCCAAAGCTTGTCTCGCAGAAACCTCCTGTCTTCGCTGGCCGCCATTCCGGCGGTGGCCCTGCTCGCCGCCTGCAGCGACTCTGGCGAGGAGGCGAAGGCCGCGGATGTGAAGCCTGCGGCCCCGGCCGCCCCCGCGAAGCCGGCCACGCCGGCCGCCGCCACCGCGCCGGAAGCCCAGGGCACCGTGGACATGACGGAGCTGATGAAGCCGGGTGCGCTGCCCGACAAGCAGCTTGGCAAGGATGACGCCAAGGTCACCATCGTCGAATACGCCTCGATGACCTGCCCGCACTGCGCGCATTTCGCCGAGACCACCTTTCCGGACCTGAAGACCAAGTACATCGACACCGGCAAGGTCCGCTACATCCTGCGCGAATTCCCGTTCGATCCGAGCGCCGAAGCCGGTTTTATGCTGGCGCGCTGCGCCAAGGATAACTATTACCCCATGGTCGACGTCCTGTTCAGGCAGCAGGCGAACTGGGTTGGCGTTCAGAATACCAAGGATGCGCTGCTGCAAATCTCGAAGCTCGCCGGTTTCACACAGGAGTCCTTCGAGGCCTGCTTGACGGACCAGAAACTTCTGGACGATGTGAGATCGGTCCAGAAGCGCGGCGCCAATGAATTCAAGGTCGACTCGACACCGACCTTCTTCATCAACGGTAAGACCTACAAGGGGGCGATGTCGATTGAGGAAATGTCGGCCATCATCGACCCTCTGCTCTGACGTCCAGTCAGCCCCGAGGCGGCGGCGCTTCGGCGCGCGCGGCTTCTTGTCGTGCCGCGGATTCCTTTCGCAAAATCACGGAAATCCGCTTAGTGGGCGGGGCGAATGAAGTTTTCGCGCCTTCGCCTCCTCGGTTTCAAGTCCTTCGTCGAGCCCGGCGAGTTCGTCATCGAACGCGGCCTGACCGGCATTGTCGGGCCGAATGGCTGCGGCAAGTCGAACCTTGTCGAGGCGCTGCGCTGGGTGATGGGCGAAAGCTCCTACAAGAACATGCGCGCGTCCGGCATGGACGACGTCATCTTTTCCGGCTCGGGCACTCGGCCTGCACGCAACACCGCCGAAGTCACGCTTTTCCTCGACAACTGTGACCGCTCGGCGCCCGCTGCCTTCAACGATGCCGACGAACTGCAGGTGTCGCGTCGCATCGAGCGCGAGGCCGGCTCGCTTTACCGTATCAACGGCAAGGAGGCGCGCGCCAAGGACGTGCAGCTTCTGTTCGCAGACCAGTCGACCGGCGCGCGTTCGCCATCGATGGTCGGTCAGGGCCGCATTGGCGAACTGATCCAGGCCAAGCCGCAGGCACGCCGCGCGCTGCTCGAAGAGGCGGCAGGCATTTCCGGCCTGCACACCCGCCGCCACGAGGCAGAACTGCGGCTGAAGGCGGCCGAGCAGAACCTCGAACGGCTGGACGACGTCGTCGGCGAGTTGGAAAGCCAGATCGAAAGCCTGAAGCGCCAGGCGCGTCAGGCGTCCCGCTTCAAGAACCTGTCGGCCGATATCCGCAAGGCCGAAGCGACGCTCTTGCATTTGCGCTGGACACTGGCCAAGACCCAGGAAGGCGAGGCGCGTTCGGCGCTGGCGGTTGCGACAGCGCTTGTCGGCGACCGCGCCGCCGCCCACACGGCCGCCGCCAGGGAACAAGGCATCGGTGCTCATAGGCTGCCGGACCTGCGCGACGCGGAAGCCGCCGCCGCCGCTGCCTTCCAGCGCCTGTCGATCGCCAAGTCGCAGATCGAAGAGGAAGCCGGCCGCATCCGCGCCCGTCAGACCGAGCTGGAGCGCCGGTTGCAGCAGCTCGACGGCGATATCGCACGTGAAGAGCGCATGGTCCGCGACAATGCGGACATTCTCGAGCGCCTGCGCACCGAAGAGGCAGCACTCAATTCGGAAAATGCCGGCGCCGCCGAACGCGAAGCCACCACCCGTGCGGCGTTCGAACAGGCGGCGTCGACGCTTTCGCAAAGCGAAGCCAAGCTCGCCGCGCTGACCGCCGAACGGGCCGAGGCTGCCGCCTCGCGCAACCAGATCGAACGGACGCTGCGCGATACCGCCGAACGCCGCGACCGCTTCGCGCGCCAGCTTGCCGATGTCGACCGGGAATTGTCTGAGATACTCTCCAAGGTCGCTGGCCTGCCCGATCCGGCCGAGAAGCGGGTGCTGGTCGAACAGGCCGTGGCGCTGCTGGAGGAGGCCGAGGCTGCCGTGTCCGAGGCCGAGCAGTCGGTCATCGATGCCCGCGCTGCCGAAAGCGCCGCCCGGCCACCGCTTCAGGATGCCAGGGCCGAGCTGGCACGGATCGAAACCGAAGCGCGCACGCTGGCCAAAATCCTGAATGCAGCCAGCGGCGATCTCTTCCCGGCCGTGTTGGAACAGATCAGCGTCGATCGCGGTTTCGAAACGGCGCTGGGTGCGGCCCTTGGCGAAGATCTCGACGTGCCGCTCGACCGCAGCGCGCCGGTGCATTGGGGCGAAAGCGCGATCCAGTCCGGCGACGCGGCTCTGCCGGAAGGCGTCAAAAGCCTGGCCAGCGTGGTCCACGCGCCGGCACAGCTCGCCCGCCGCCTGGCGCAGATCGGTATCGTCGATTCCGCCGGCGACGGCCGCCGGTTGCAATCGCTGCTTGCTCCCGGCCAGAGGCTGGTCAGCCGTGAAGGCGCGCTCTGGCGTTGGGATGGCTTCACCGCCAGCGCCGATGCGCCGACCGCCGCAGCACAACGGCTGGCGCAGAAGAACCGGCTGGCTGAGCTCGATGCCGAGGCGATACAAGCAACACTCGTCCTGCGCCAGGCTGAGGAGGCGCTGGGAGAGGCTGAACAGGCGCTCCGCCTGGCGAGCGAGGCCGAGCGCAACACGCGCCAGGCCGGTCGTGACGCCCAGCATCGGCTGGACGCTGCCCGCAATGCGCTGGCCGAGGCCGAGAGGGCCGGCGGCGAATTGCAGAGCCGGCGCGCCGCGCTCGATGAAGCGCGCGCCCGCATCGTCGACAGCCATGAGGAGATTTCGGCCGCCTTCGCCGAGGCGGAAATGCTGCTGCAGGACGCGCCCGATCTTGGCGATCTGCAATTGCAGCTCGAACAGTCCTCGGCCAATGTCGCCCGCGACCGCGCCGCGCTTGCCGATGCGCGTGCCGTGCATGAGGGGCTGCGGCGCGAAGCCGAGGCGCGCGCGCGCCGGCTCGATGCCATTGGCGCCGAGCGCAGCAACTGGCTGGAGCGGGCCGAAAACGCCTCGACGCAGATCGCATCGCTCGGCGAACGCAAGGCCGAGGCCGAGGCCGAACGCGAGCGGCTGGCCGATGCTCCCGATGAAATCGACGCCAAGCGGCGTGCCTTGCTGTCGCAGCTCACCGAGGCCGAGAGCTTGCGCAAGGCGGCGGCCGACCGTTTGCAGGAAGCGGAGAACCGGCAATCCGAACTGGACAAGGCCGCCACCGGCGCCATCCAGTTCCTGGCCGAGGCGCGCGAGACCCGCGTTCGCGCCGAAGAGCGGCTGACCGCAGCCGACGAACGCCGGCTGGAGGTCGAGGCGCGCATCCAGGAGACGCTGAACACACCACCGCATCTGGTTATTCGCCATACCGGTCTTGAGGCTGACAGCCCGATCCCTGAGATGGCCGAGATCGAGCGTCAGCTGGACCGGCTGAAGATCGAGCGCGAACGGCTCGGCGCCGTCAACCTGCGCGCCGAGGAAGAGCAGAAGGAGCTATCCGACCGGCTGGAAGCGATCGTGTCGGAGCGCGAGGACATCATCGAGGCGATCCGCAAGTTGCGGCAGGCGATCCAGAGCCTCAACCGCGAAGGTCGTGAGCGGTTGCTTGCCGCCTTCGACGTCGTCAACGGCCATTTCCAGCGGCTGTTCTCGCATCTGTTTGGCGGCGGCACGGCGGAATTGCAGCTGATCGAATCCGACGATCCGCTCGAGGCCGGTCTCGAAATCCTTGCCCGCCCGCCCGGCAAGAAGCCACAGACCATGACGCTGCTGTCCGGTGGCGAGCAGGCGTTGACGGCGATGTCGCTGATCTTCGCGGTGTTCCTGACCAATCCGGCGCCGATCTGCGTGCTCGATGAAGTCGACGCGCCGCTCGACGACCACAATGTCGAGCGCTTCTGCAACCTGATGGACGAGATGGCCGCCACCACCGAGACGCGCTTCGTCATCATCACCCACAATCCCATCACCATGGCGCGCATGAACCGGCTGTTCGGCGTGACCATGGCCGAGCAGGGCGTCAGTCAGCTGGTGTCGGTCGACCTGCAGGCGGCCGAGGCGATGCGCGAGGCAAGCTGACCCAGGTCGCGCTACCTGCGAATGGGCGGCTCTGGAGCGATTTTAGGGAAAAGTGTGAACCCCGGCAAAAAAATCAGAGCGTCGGATTGTGTTTGTGCGAATGCTGTTTGGCCGAAGCCCAGACGAAATAGAGTGATCCCAATTTCAGCACAGGCACCCTGCGATCCCGCTCGCGATCACGCAGTTCGCGGTAGGTCTTCACCTTCAGTGTGCCCCCCGGCAATCTGATTCGCAAAGCCATGATGCATAGAGCTTACGTGCCTTCTCCAGTCGATGGAAGGGTCATTTCAAGCTCCTTGTCAGTATTCGAGCTCTTGGAGGGTCGATCAGGAATTGTATTGGGCCACCAGATGACGAAATATTTGCCACACTGCCAGACCGGGACTTCGCCCTTGTACTCCCGCCGCCGCAGTTCATGACGTTGCTTGACCTTCAACACACCACCCGGAAGCCTGATCTTGATCGTCATCATCCCTCAATGCTGAATGGCACCGTCCAGGTGCCCGCACCCGGAGTTTCATTCGTCCATCTGTGATTGGGAAACCCGCCCACTCTCCGATCGGATCGTCGCAATCCGATTTCATCGAGTCAATGGAGCGGGAATTCAACTCCTGTGGCCACGCCGTGGACTCCGGGCCTGACAACAGGCTCAACCTCTGCGCCGCAAGATCCAGTTCACACAGATCACGGCCACGAGGCCACATGCGATGCCGGCGCAATCGGCAACCCAGTCGAACACATCCAGATCACGTCGTATCAGCGCCGTGCCCTGGAGGACCTCGATCGCCGCTCCAACCATGGCGAGGAAGACGATCAGCCTTGTCTTGCGATCGGGCCAGCCGAGCCCTCCAAGGAAAGTCATGACGGCAAAGGCGCTGGCGTGGTTCAGCTTGTCGGACCGGAAACCGATATCGATCCCATACTCCTCGAGTCGGGGTATAGGCAGCAATGCAAGGGCAAGAACAGCGATAAGCGTGCCGAAAAAAGCGATCCGTTCGGCGGCTGGATAAAATCTCATTCTGTTCCAATCTGTGCCTGGCCGCCGCGAAGGTCGAATCCGGCTCGGTATTGGCGGTTCAGGCTGAAACTCAGATCGACGGCGTTGTCTTTCAAAGCCGCAATTTTTGCTTGAGCCTTTTCAGCCAGGTCTGTTCCGCCTCATCCTGGTTTTGATGCGCCGGGACGTAGCGCGGCCGTATCTTTTTTCCTTTGATGTAGAATGGCTTTTCGACTTCTCCAACCAGGTTGACGAAAAGCCGGGATTTGTTGGTGGGTTGGCGGACTGTGACGCCGTGGACCGATTCAATCGAATTGATGAACAATACAAGAATGTTCTTGTCGTATTTAACTGTTTCGATGCATTCCAAATGGGTGTCGTCGACATAGGCATCATTGAAGAGTGTCGCTTTGGCTTTCAGTGTGGCGTATTTGGACTTGAAACGACTAATTGTCAGGTCCCCGCCAACGGCATCATAATCTTCCGGCCTCATATAAAACAGGCCAGAAAATAGCTTGTCGCCATTGTCGATGTGGCTTGTCCGCACCGATCCGGCATCGGTTACCGGCGTGTTCCCGCTGAGCATCGCATCCATCAGTATGTCGCGCGTTGCATAGGTGTCACTAAACCTGATGCCCGCTTTCATGTTCTTGAGGCGTTCATAATTGGGGTAATAATCAGGGTAAAGCTTGTGAATATCGTCGTAGAACAGTTCGGCGATCTCGGCGAAAAATGCTTGAGATACATGGTAGGCGATAAAATCGCGCCATATTTGCGGCACAGCTTCGTTCGACCGAATGCGGTGGGCCTCATAGTCCCATCTGGTGTTGTTGCGGCGCGTATCGATTTCGAGCGCTTCCGGAGCGGGAAACGTGTCGGCCAACTCCTGGTAGAGATCGAGGGGAAGGGCGTCGCGCAGGATGATGTGTGGAAACGGCTCCGATCGAACGTCGGCCCTGGTGGCACGTTGAAGGACTGAAAGCGGCTTTGACATCGATGGTGTCTCAGATCGAGTTTGCCTGAGTTGGATTCAGAGGATCGTGTTCAACCTGTTCGGGCTGCCGCCTTTCAACGGATCCTCGGTTGCGTTCAAAGATTGGAGCCCTGAAAAGGGCTCCGCATGGGCTTTCACCATTTCGCTCATTAGAATATCCGCGCCGGTCATCAGGGGGATCAAGGTTTCCGCGAATGTGTATGTTTTGATGCCGTAAAGCCACTTCAGGTAGAGAAGGGCAGCTGACGTGCCGGAGACGCACCCAACAATGTTCATCCGGGATACGACAAGCTCTATCGGATATATGTGTGGGAGGCTCGCCTCCATGATCCTGGTGCTGGCGTCGGCCGTCACATTGCCTACCGTATCCAGCAATTCGGGGAAGAAGGGCGTGCTTATTCTTGGATGTTCCTTCCAGACGACGTCGTATCCCCTCTCGACGATCTGCTCCGCAATTCGTCTATAGATCGCCGCCTCTTGCGCGTACGACATTATGCCGTTTCGCGACAATGCTTGGCCGAGCAGCAGGATCCGTGGGTTGGCTGACGCACGGCAATGTTTGCCGCCGGAAAGCGCATCGCTGCAGGCTTCATCTATTACGTCGCGCATCAGCGAAGCGCCGACCTGAAATCTTGGTACGTTCTCCAGAGCATCGTGAATGGGGATTTCGTGAAGCAAAGAATAAAACTTTGTCACCCGCCTCAGATGGTGTCTTTCTATCTTGTCGGCCGCTTTCCTCAGTCGGAACGCCGGTGAAATTGTAGAGAGTCCTGCAATCAAGGCTCCGGTGATGCGCCGTCTAAACCTGGTGCCTGGCGGCCGTGACATGGTTGACATTTCGAATGGAAGGTATGACGTCAAGCCATCCTCATACAAAATGATCTTGGCTTCTGGGTATGAGTCCAGCAGTATTTTTTCCGATGGCCGGTTAACGAAGCAGGCCCAGATTTCAGCTGCGGTACTCGCGTCGAGACCAATTGTGTCTCGGATCAGACGATGGACCCGGAAAATTTGCAGTTGCCCATATTTACGCTCGGACGTCAGAAGGTCGTACGCCCATATGATCCGTCTCCAGGTCCATACTGCAGACGCAAGTTCAGCAAGACCGGTCTTGAAATGCTCGGAAACGCCGGCCGTTTCATAGAGCAGAAGGTAATCCTCATGCTCCTCATCCGCCGGGGAGCTTCCATCCATTGTTGATTGGCGAAGTGAGGCAACCAGGCTGAGCAATTGCCAGCTGCCAAAGACGCAGCATATTCGAGCTGGCAATTTAAGATCTCCAGATTGGATGGAAATAACGCTGCATGTTCCGCGATCTCAACGCAAAATTGCTTCATATCCGACAGGCGGTGTGGCTTGGGGCGTCCCACCCGCTTCATAATACTGCCTATCGCGTCAGCAGGAAATATCTCGCAGATGTCGGTTCTAACGTTCGAGACAGGCTGGAGTTCCGCACAATAGGCAGGCGAATTTACTCCAACTGAGCGGCAGAGACCTGTTGAGATCCGGCATAACATCAGGCGGCGGCAAACCGCTCATGCGGGTCGTCTTGCTGCCTCGGTTCCCCGTCGGCACCAAGAGCGCAATTCTCCCGGTTTTCGGGAAGGTCGTTGCCCGGGAAAGCGGGTTTCACTTCCATCAGTCAAAAGTAAGCTCCAGCCATGAACCGGAGCTTGATGATGACAGAGGCGGAAACCAGAAAGTTTCACCCGCTTGATGTGCCAACCGGTCCGGTGCGGTGGCCCGGAATCCCGGCCGACCTGCCAAGGCATGGCGCGTGTGGCCGCACCTGCGCATCATGCCCGATGCGAAGCCCGCACTGCTCCTCGGATGCCCTTGATGCCGACGCTTCGGCGCAACTTTCCCGGTGAGCAGGCGAAGGGCGGCGCCGAAAATGCGCCACCCTGTCGGAGGGATTGCCCGCGATCAGGCGGCGAGCCAGGCCCGGGTGAAGTCCTGCTCATAGGCCTGATGCATCTGGTAACCCATCAAGGCCGGTTTCATATGGCAGAACAGCTTTCGCCAGTAGGGCTGGACGATGATGCCGGAATCCTGCAGCATGACCTGCAGCTCCTTCATCACCGCACGGCGCTGCTCCGGATCGGCGATGGCGTTGGCCTTGTGGACCTTGGCATCGAAGTCGGGATCGGCGAACCCTGTCTCGTTCCATGCCGAACCGGTCTGGTAGGCAAGCGCATAGGTCTGGATGCCGAGCGGTCGGGCGTTCCAATTGGTGGTCGCGAAGGGATACTTCGTCCAGTCGTTCCAGAATGCCGATTCCGGGATGACGGTGCGTTTCACCTTGAAGCCCGCGTCGCGCATCTGCTGGGCGACGGCATCGGAGCTTTCCTTGCGGTAATCGGCTTCGACCGAGATCAGATCGAACTCGAAATCGAGCTGGCCGGCTTCCTTGAGCAATGCCCTGGCCCGGGCCGGATCACGTTTGATCGGCGGCAGGTCGGCGTGTTCGGGATGCATCGGTCCGACATGATCGTTCTGCGCGACGATACCCATGCCGTCGGCGCCCAGTTGCAGCACCGCTTCGTTGTCGACCGCAAGCTGTATGGCGTTGCGCACGCGCTTGTCGTCATAGGGTTTGGCGTTGACGTTGCAGCGCGAGACCAGGGTGGCGGCAGTGACGATCTCGCTTTTCTTCAGGCCCAGCCTGTCGAGCATGGCGACGTCATAGGACTGCGTCTGCCCATTCAGGTCGATTTCACCGGATTCGAAGGCGGAGACGGTGGCGGCCGAGTCGGTGCCGTAGTCGGTCCAGTCGATGCCGTCGAGGAACACCTCGCCGCCCCACCACGACCCGTCCGGCCGCTTGCGCACCGAGGCAGCAACGCCGACATCGAGTTTTTTAAGTTCGAACGGGCCCGTGGAAACGGGGTTGGCCGACAGTGGCGCAGCCTTCGGATTGAAGGTGTGGTGGACGATCAATGCCGGGTAGTCGGTCATCGCGGGGATGATGGTGATGTCGGGCTGGGACAGTTTCAGGACCACGGTGTGGCTGTCGCGAACCTCGATAGCACCAGTGCGCGCCACCTTGGTGTCGGGATCGATCAGCGCGGTCATGCGCCCGGCCATCGAGTTGCCGGCGGCATCCTTCTCGCACCAGCGCGTGATGTTGAAGGCGACATCCGTGGCGGTGAAATCGTCGCCGTTCGACCATTTCACCCCCGGGCGCACCTTGAGCACATATTCCGTGGCGTCCGCATTGATCTCCCAGCTCTGCAGCAGCACCGGCTCGAAGGTGAAATCCGGCTTCCAGCGCACCAGCGGTTCGAGAAACTGCATGGCGATGTTGCCCATCTGCGAAACCTTGAACTTGCGCGGGTCTTCCAGCTCCATCACCTGCATGGCAACACGCAGCACGCCGCCCTTCCTGGGTTGGGCGGCTTCCTCGGCCCGCGCCGGGACCGGCTGACCGATGAGCCCATAGGCAATCGCGGTGCTGGCGCCGAAGGCGCTAGCCAGCGCCAGGAACTCGCGGCGGCCAAGCGCGCCGCTCTTCGCGCCTTTCGCAAATGTGCCGATCGCCGGATGAAGAGGTCTGGATGTCATATCGGTTCTCCCATTGTTGATTTTACGCCCAAATTCGGTGGAATGCCCTTGCCGCGTCGTTGCTGGGCGCTGTTTTCTACAGGACGCAGCCGATGGCGGCGGGGCCGCGACGGCGAGGGGAAGGCAAGATGAATCTTCTGACGGCGATGCGGGTGTTCGATCGAGTCTGCCTGCTGGGCAGCCTGTCGGCGGCGGCCCGCGATCTCAACATGTCGACGACGGCGGTCAGCCGCACCATCAAGGAACTGGAAGACGACCTCGGCGTCCGGCTCATCAATCGCACCACAAGGCGTCTTAGCCTCACCGAGGCGGGCCGCGACTATGCTCCGCGTGCGCGCAGCCTGCTCGACGACATTTCCGAACTGCAGGATTCGACGCGCGGCCTGCACAAGGAGACGCGCGGCCTGATCCGGGTTTCCTGCTCCAATGTTCTGGGCCACACGCGCATAACCAAGCTGGTGCCGAAATTCCTCGAAGAAAACCCGCTCACCACGATCGAGTTCGACCTCACCGCGCGTTATGTCGTCGGCATTGTCGAGGAAGGCTACGATGTCGCCATCCGCTTCGGCGGTCAGGCGGATTCCGCCCTGATTGCCCGCCGGCTTGGTGAAGTCCGCAACTATGTCTGCGCCACGCCCGATTATTGGGATGCAAACGGCCGTCCGGTCCACCCGGATGAGCTGGCAAGCCATTCCTGCGTGCTGAGCAATTTCGCCAAGCGCCTTGGCACGTGGCCATTCATCGGACCCGACGGCCCTTTCGATGCGGCTGTCGGCGGGCGCATCTCGACCAACAGCGTCGAGGCCGCCTATCAGATGACCACCGCCGGTTTCGGCATCGGCAACCTGCCCAGCCTGCTGGTCGACGCTGCGATCAGGGACGGCCGGCTGGAAGTGCAGCTGGATGAGTTTCGCCCCGGCTCCAGCCCGATCTACGCGCTCTATCCGCACCGCACCTATATTGCGGCCAAGGTGCGCGCGTTCGTCGACTTCCTGATCCGCGAACTGTCGGCCGACTTCACTGCCTGAAATGCTGCGCGATTGCCCATGGCCAACGCCGTCAGGGGCCTGGCGCGAACGCCAGGCCCCCTCTGCCCCCGTCGCCCGACGCGGCAGCGTCATTTCCACCAGGCGGTGGTGTCGTACATCGGTCCCGGCTCCTCGAAGAGCTTTTCGTATTTGCACAGTGCCGGCGTCTTGCCGAGCGGCACCGAAACACCGTCCCTGAACGCCCATTCGCCACGTTGCGTCGTATCGGCCCGCACATAGCTGGACAGCGCAAAGGCCCGGTCGTGCTGCGATTTGTTGGGCGAGGAGCCGTGCACGGTAAGCAGCCCCCATAAAGCAAGGTCGCCCGGCTCCAGCACCAGCGGAACGATGGTCGCCGGGTCGATGCCGACCTTGCGCAACTCTTCTTCGGCGGTCAGGCCCTTCATCAGTTCGCCGGTTCCCTCGTCCGACAGGCCGAGATAGCCGAGCTTGTGGCTGCCGGGCACGACCTGAAGGCAGCCATTGTCCAGCGTCGCCCGATCGACCGCGAGGCCTGTTGTCACGGTGGCGTCGGCGACATTGTCGAAGGCGGCCTGGTTACGGAAGCGCAGATCCTGGTGGAAGCGATAACCCGTGACATTGGCGCCGGGCGGCTTCCAGTGCAGCTGTTGGGCGATCTGCCTTATGTCACGGCCGATCAGGCCCTCGAGCAGCTTCAGATAGTCGGGATTGCGGCGGAATTCTTCGAAATAGGAATTGATCCAGGAAAACCAGTAAGCCTGCAGCACATAGCGTTGGCCAAAGTCCGATTCAGGCAGGATCTGGAAATTCAGGTTGCCGTGCCGGAAGGTGGCGTGATGCTTGAGGCCTTCGGCATAGACCGCATCGGTTTCCTTCTTCAGCCGGATCATCTCGTCGCCGTCGACGAATTGTCGAACGACCGCGTATCCTTCCTCGCGGTACTGCTCCACCGCCTCGCGTGCCTGCCTGTCCGTCAGCATGTCCGTGACAACCCCTGTCTGTGATCCGTGTCGATCGTAACGAAGGGGTTGCCGGCGATAAGCCATGGATTTTGGCATCGACTTTCCCGATTATCGGGAAATTGAGCGGGGCGTCAAAGGGGCATTGGTCGCAATCGGCTGGTCAGATACGTGCTGCGCCGGCAGGCCCTAAAAATAGGTCCGCGGCGCGACAAGGTTCTTCTGCTGGCGAACATAAAAACAGTAGAAGCCGAACGCCGCGGCAAACCACATGAAGGCCTCACCCATGGCCAGCCGGTTGTTGGAATTGGTAACGATGCTTAGGGCGAAGAAGACCAGTGTGGAGATGTAGCAGGACCATGCGGCCGGAGCGACAAGCTTGGCTCGCATGGCCAGTAGAACCTGCCTGGCCGACCAGGTGTAGAGAAAGGCAAAGAACGCCAGTCCGACCACACCATAGCGCACGGCAATCTCCAGATAACCATTGTGGAAGACGTTGAAGATCATGGGATGATAGGTTCTGTTCTGCCATTCGGTCAGCCAGCTGGAACTGGCTCCGAAGATCGGGTGGCGCTTCCAGATATTGATCGCATCCGCCCACAGCATCAGCCTCTCCTTGGCTGCAAGTGGCACCGCATCGCTCGCGATGGCGCGGTCGAAGGCGGGGAGGACCCCATGCCTGAACACATCCGGAACCAAGGTTTTGATGAATGCCATGGTATCGTCGGCGGTGGACGAGAAGATGTTGTGTGCTGCGACAATGCCGGCCGCCACGATCACCAGCACGCCACCCGAAACCAACAGTTCGCGACGATGGCCTCTCGCCAGGGTCATGACCGCCAACAAGAGCAGAGCGAGCGCAAGCGCAAGCCACACTCCCTTTGACCGCATCTCGATGATATTGACGAGGGCAAGCAGCAGGACGGCTGTCGACAGGACCCAATGCAGGTTCTTGGTTGCTTTCCCGAGGTCCGTTCTCTGGGCCGAGTAGGCCATGAATTGCAGCGTGCAGAGGAAGATGAAACCGGCCGCTACCGACGCGTGGATGGGATTGTTGAAAAGCCACGGGGCCGGTTGGATGCCTTGAAACATGTCCGAATAGAAGGTGTCCGCAGCCAGGAAGACGAGACTGAGGATCATGAACCAGAGCACGAGCCGTGCGGGTTGCCTGACAAACAGCAGAAACGCGAAGCCGGTCGTCGCGTAGAACAGCGGAAACATGTAAATACCTTCGGCGCCACCCAACTGGTGGGTGCCGAAATAGACGATCGCCAGTCGGATGAAGACATAGAGCGACCAGCCCAGACACAGAAAGCCGACCCAACCGATCAGCGGTTTGCTGTAGGTCCACAAATCCACTCTGAACCAGCGGATGACCGCGAACAGGGCCAGCGCCAGGCCCGCATAGCGGTAGGTGTCGGCCTCGCGCCACACCGCGGAGACCAAAGCGAGAATGGCGATTGCCGCAAGCAACAGAAGCAAGGTGTGGCGCGGCGCGTTGTCCTTGGCATCATCCAGGGCATCTCGCGGCAGAGGGGGCGGCAGCAGGACGTGATGCAGGCGGCGCAGCTCGTCGCTGGCCCGCAACACCCCGGCACGTATCCGGCTCGGCCCGCCCAGCCTTGCGGATTTGTAGCTTCCCGAGGGGCCCGCTATGCCCGAGATCCCACTGCTGGCGGCGAAGCCAAGCACGTTTTGGCGGACCGAATAGACTTTCAGGCCGGTATCCCAAAAGCGCTCGAGTGCAACGTCCCATGGCATTTTCATAACGGCGAGCGCCGACAACAGACCCTGCGCGCCCTCCCGCGTCACCAGATAGGCGGCGGCCGAGCCTTGCGGGCCATGCAGCGCACGACCGATCTCGTCGCCTTCCGCCGTCTCGACGGCGCGCATGAAGAAGCTCATGCGATGGTTGGTCAGCTTGATGACGTCGAAATCCGGCACCGCCGCGATGATGGCCTCGATGCGCCCCATGGTGTTTTCGCTGAAGAGGACGTCGTCCTCGACGATCAGGCCATGGGCGCTGCCACCGGCCAGGAACGTTTCCAGCGCCTGGATATGGCTGCGGTAACAGGCATATTCGCCCGAAAGGATGTCGCGCCCGCTCAGCTTGCGCGCGGCTGGCAGATCGATCTCCGTCCAGTCTTTTTCAGCAAGCGCCCGACCGTCGACGGCGGCAATGCGCTGCAAGGTCAGTCCTGCCGCTTCGGCGCTGGCGAGCAATTCGCTCCAGCGCTGGGTCTCGCGATCGAGGTTGATGGCGAAGATAGGAAGGTTCATTGAAGTTCCATGTTGAGCCGCCACCCACCTGGCCGACCTATGTATGGAAAGAGGAAGATGTTCAAGGCGACACTGTCCAGATCATGTGCAAATGCTGACCCGAATTTGCCGCGATGGCGTTGGTTTCGCTGAACTTATGACGCAGTCGAACTATTAACCGACCGGCTTCATGGAAGATCGCAAATGTACTCTCGGGTCCTATGTGTCCGGAACGGACCTGAGCGAGATGGCTGGGGCGCCAGGATTCGAACCTGGGAATGTCGGTACCAAAAACCGATGCCTTACCACTTGGCGACGCCCCAATTGCCGTCAGAGTCGCTTGTGCGGCGCGTTATTAGCAGAGCAGCCAAAAAGCACAATCCTTATGAGTGACGGTTGGAACGCTCGAATTGGGCAGGCAACGCAGCGCTGCCAAATGATATGCAGCGGGCTATTCGGACCACACCGCCATCTCGTTTCCGGCTGGATCGACGAAGTGGAAGCGCCGGCCGCCGGGGAACGGGAAGATCGGTTTGACGATCGTGCCGCCGGCGCTTTCGACAGCGTCGAGGGTTTGCTCCAGATCCCTGCTGTAGAGCACGGGCAGCGGCTTTGATGGCGCTTCCGCGGCATCTGCCTGGAAGCCTCCGTCCAGGCCTTCGGCAAAGGCCGAATAGGTCGGCCCATAATCGGTGAACGACCAGGCAAAGGCAGTACTGTAGAAAGCCTTCAGCCGGTCCAGCGTTCCACCGGTCGCGGGCATTTCCAGATAGTCGAGTTTTCCGGGCAGTTTCATGGCGCACCTGTTTGTTCCCTTTATGTTCTACATCAAAAACCTCGGAATGGCAAGTCATTTTGCCGCATCTTCGGACGCGGCTTTTTGCTTAATCGATTGTAGAAGGCCGACCGCTTTGCCGGCGCTTGCCTTTCGCACTGCAGCATCATATCGCTCCAAGGACGGACCGGCGGAACTTTCCGTTTCGCCAATCTTTCCAATCTCCTGCAACCGGAGAGCGATGCATGACCAAATGGGTTTTCACCTTTGGCGATGGTGCGGCGGAAGGCCGTGCCAGCGACAAGAATCTCTTGGGCGGCAAGGGCGCCAACCTGGCCGAGATGTGCAGCCTGGGGCTGCCGGTGCCGCCGGGCTTCACCATCACCACGGAGGTCTGCAACGCCTACTACGCCAACGGCCGTATTTATCCGGCCGGGTTGGAAGCCGATGTCGCGGTCGCGCTCGATCACATCGGCCGGCTGACCGGCCGTCGGTTCGGCGACCCGTCGAAACTGCTGCTGGTGTCGGTGCGTTCGGGCGCTCGCGCCTCGATGCCCGGCATGATGGACACCGTGCTCAATCTGGGCCTGAACGACGAGACGGTCGAGGCGCTGGCCGCCGATTCCGGCGATGCGCGCTTTGCCTATGACAGCTACCGCCGCTTCATCCAGATGTATTCCGATGTCGTCATGGGCCTCGATCATGAGGTGTTCGAGGAAATCCTGGAGGATCAGAAAGGCGGGCTCGGGCACGAGCTCGACACCGAACTGACGGCGCTCGAATGGCAAGGCGTCATCGCGCTCTACAAGGCCAAGGTCGAGGAAGAGCTCGGCAGGCCTTTTCCGCAGGATCCGCATGAGCAGCTCTGGGGCGCGATATCAGCCGTGTTCTCGAGCTGGATGAACAACCGCGCCATCACCTATCGCCGCCTGCACGACATTCCCGAAAGCTGGGGCACGGCGGTCAACGTCCAGGCCATGGTGTTCGGCAATATGGGCGAAACCTCGGCCACCGGCGTTGCCTTCACGCGGAACCCTTCGACCGGCGAAAAGATGCTCTATGGCGAGTTCCTGGTGAACGCGCAGGGCGAGGACGTCGTCGCCGGCATCCGCACGCCGCAGAACATCACCGAAGCGGCGCGTATTGCAGCCGGCTCGGACAAGCCGTCGCTGCAGAAGCTGATGCCTGACGCGTTCCAGTCCTTTGTCACCATCTCCGACAATCTGGAGAAGCACTACCGCGACATGCAGGATCTCGAATTCACCATCGAGCGCGGCAAATTGTGGATGCTGCAGACCCGCTCCGGCAAGCGCACCGCCAAGGCGGCGCTGAAAATTGCCGTCGAGATGGCGCGGGACGGACTGATCACGAAGGAGGAAGCCGTCGCCCGTATCGACCCGGCCTCGCTCGACCAGTTGCTGCATCCGACCATCGACCCCAAGGCCGCGCGCGATGTCATCGGCATTGGCCTGCCGGCGTCGCCCGGTGCTGCCACCGGCGAGATCGTCTTTTCCTCAGGCGACGCCGAGGAGCTGAAGACGCAAGGCCGCAAGGCGATCCTGGTGCGCATAGAAACCAGCCCCGAAGACATTCACGGCATGCACGCGGCGGAAGGCATCCTGACCACGCGCGGCGGCATGACCAGCCACGCCGCGGTGGTGGCACGCGGCATGGGCAAGCCTTGCGTCTCCGGGGCCGGCTCGCTGCGTGTCGACTACAAGGCCGGCACTCTGATGGCGATGGGCTCGACCTTCCGCAAGGGTGATATTATCACCATCGATGGCAGCAACGGCCAGGTGCTGAAGGGCGCCGTGTCGATGTTGCAGCCGGAACTTTCCGGCGATTTCGCCGCCATCATGGAATGGGCCGACGCCGTGCGTCGCATGAAGGTGCGCACCAATGCCGAAACGCCGCTTGACGCGCGCATGGCGCGCTCCTTCGGCGCTGAAGGCATCGGCCTTTGCCGCACCGAGCACATGTTCTTCGACGGCGAGCGCATCGTCGCCATGCGCGAGATGATCCTGGCCGACACCGAAAAGGACCGGCGCATCGCACTCGCTAAGCTTCTGCCCATGCAGCGCTCGGACTTCCTCGAACTGTTCGAGATCATGGCCGGCCTGCCGGTGACGATCCGCCTGCTCGATCCGCCGTTGCACGAATTCCTGCCGAAGACCGAGGAGGAGGTGGCCGAGGTCGCCGCCGCCATGAAGGTGTCGCCGGACAAGCTCAGGCAGCGCACCGAGGCGCTGCACGAGTTCAACCCCATGCTCGGCCATCGCGGCTGCCGCCTGGCTGTCTCCTATCCCGAGATCGCCGAGATGCAGGCACGCGCCATTTTCGAGGCGGCGGTGGAGGCGGGCAGGAAGGCCGGCGCCCTGGTGGTCCCCGAGATCATGGTGCCGTTGGTCGGCCTGGTGAAGGAACTCGATTACGTCAAGGCGCGCATCGATGCGGTTGCCAAGAGCGTCATGGAGGAAACCGGCGTCAAGATCGATTACCTCACGGGAACCATGATCGAGCTCCCCCGCGCCGCGATCCGTGCCCATGTCATTGCAGAGTCGGCCGAATTCTTCTCCTTCGGCACCAATGACCTGACCCAGACGACCTTCGGCATCTCGCGCGACGATGCGGCCTCGTTCCTGGAAACCTACCGCCAGAAGGGCATTATCGATCAGGACCCGTTCGTCTCGCTCGACATCGACGGCGTCGGCGAACTGGTGCGCATGGCCGCGCAAAAGGGCAAGGCGACGCGGCCAGACATCAAGCTCGGCATCTGCGGCGAACATGGCGGCGATCCGTCCTCGATCCGCTTTTGCGAAGAGGTCGGCCTCGACTACGTGTCCTGTTCGCCCTATCGCGTGCCGATCGCCAGGCTGGCGGCCGCGCAGGCAGCGGTGCTGGTTGCGAAGGCAGGCCGCCGATAGGATCCATCCAGCTTACCGTTTTGTAAGGCAATTCACGCGAACGTGCTGGCGGCGTCGCGTAATCTCGACATTGTTCCTGCCCAATTTGCGGCCATCCGCAAATTGCTCCCGGAAACAGATGCTGCAGATTTCTCCCGCGCCGTTCCACTCGATCCTGGTCATCCAAACGAAGTTCATAGGCGATCTCGTCCTCGCCTCGGCGCTCGCCAAAAACCTGCGGCTCGAATTCCCCGGCGCCAGCATCGTCTTTCTGTGCGAGGCCCGCTTCGAGAGCTTCGTCATGGCCCATGGTATCGCTTCCGAGGTGGTCGCATTCAGGCGCGACCGCATGCGCGGAACGCCCTTGGAGCGCGGGAAGGAGCTCTGCGCCATGGTGCGGGCGTTGCGCCGCTTCCGTTTCGACCTGACCATCGACCTGACCGATTCGAAGACGTCGCGCATGGTCACCGGGCTCGTCAACGCCAAGACCCGTGTCGGTTACAATCCTTCCGAAAGACCCTTGCGTATGTTGGAGCGGCAACCCGCCAATGTCTTTGCCAAGCCCTACGGCTTTGATGGTCAGCATTTCCTGTACCGCTACCTCTCGCCGCTCGAAGCGCTCGGCATCGAACTTCGCACGGTGATTCCGAACCTTCAGCCGCTGCCATCGGAGACGGCGAAAGCATTGGCGCTGCTGGGTAAGCACCATCTGCGGCCAAACGCATTCATCGCCGTGCATGCGGGTGCAAGCTTCGAGGGCCGACGTTGGCAGCCGGAGCGGTTTGCAGCAGTGATCGTCGAGATTGCCGGCGAGACCAGCCTGGATGTCGTCCTGGTGGGGGGCCCGGATGAGCGCGAGATCGCCGAACGTATCGTCGCCAGAACCGCGCCCTCGGTCGTCAATCTCGTCGGTGACCTGTCGCTTGAAAGCCTGCTGGCGGTGCTGAAACAGGCTCGGCTGTTTCTCGGCAATGAGAGCGGCCCGATGCACATGGCCGCAGCCACCGGAACCCCGGTTGTCGGATTGTTCGGTCTGACGGAGCCGTCGCGCTGGGGTCCCGTCGGCGTGCCCAGCATCTCGCTCCAGCCGCCGATGCCTTGCGCCTGCATGGCCGAAAACCTCTGCCGCGCGCCGGATCCGAGCAAAGCATGCTGCGTCTGGGGCCTGGAGGTCAAGCCTGTGGTCGATGCGGTGCGCGAGGTTCTTTCGCGCACCGAAATGAAACTGGAACACGCCATCTGAGATCATGCGCCGCATGCACGACCGCTCTCGACGCGGTGGAATGACCTGTCGCCCACAGGAACGGTCACATTGTCGCGGAGCGCTTTTCAGCTATGCACCATCCCGATTTCCGCCTTCATGCGGGTCGTTGGGATGCCTGCTTGAAATGACGGGTCCGGGAATCGGTTTGATGCGCCTGCTGCAAAAAAATCTCTGCATGATCGCCCTGTCGTGGGCGATGGCATCCGCCAGCCATGCCGCGCCGCTCGTCGAGCCGACGCTGCACATCAAGTCGCAGGCGAGCGGAGCCGGCCGTGTGGCGCTTACGCTCGACGCGTGCGGTGGACAGACCGACAACCGGATACTTTCGGCGCTGGTGGACAACAAGATTCCCGCCACCATTTTCGTGACCGGCATCTGGCTGAGGCGAAACGCCGCCGCCGTCGAAATCATGCGGGCGCATCCCGATCTGTTCGAACTGGAAAATCATGGCGGCCACCACATTCCGGCGGTCGACACGCCGCGGAAAATCTATGGCATCCGCAGTGCCGGCAGCCCGGACGCGGTGCTGGCCGAGGTCGAATCGGGAGCCGCCGCTCTTGCCGGGACCGGCGAGCCGGCACCGAAATGGTTCCGTGGCGCAACCGCCGAATACAGCCCGTCGGCAATCGCCATGATCCGCAAGCTTGGCTTCAAGGTCGCGGGTTTCTCGATAAACGGCGACGGTGGCTCTTTGCTCGGCGCCAAGGAGACCGCCCGGCGCATTGCAACGGCCAAGGACGGTGACGTCATCATCTCGCACATCAACCAGCCGACCCATGCGGCCGGCGAAGGCGTGGTGCAGGGGCTGCTGGCGCTCAAGGCCAAGGGCTTGACCTTTGTGCGGCTCGACGATGCCGAAGGCATCGGCAACAACGGCACGACGGAGTGAGTGGCCAGCCGAGCGGATCTCGATGCCTTCGGCGTCGGCTCAGTCCGGTTTGGCTTCGATCGTGACCTTGCTGGCGTAGAATGCGCCGTGGTTGCGGATTTCAGCCATTTCGTCGAAAGGCCGCCCGTAGGCCCACATGGCGTTCTGGCCGGTCTCGCCGGCAGGCAGCACGCTCCAGTAGCTTGCTTCGCCCTTGTAGGGGCAATGGGTCGAGTGTTCGGTGCTGCTGAGCTTGCCGAAATCAATGTCGGCGAACGGAATGTAGAAGGCCGCGGGATAAGGGGCCTCGGTCAGCACCTTGGCGTTCGCTGATGAAGCGATGATCACGTCCCCGGCGCGCACCGTGACGGTGCCGGCATAGGGCTCGATGGTGATGACCTTGTCCGGGTTGCGCTGAAAACCGGGGGCGGGGTTGGCGATCTGATCCATGAGGGTCTCCTTGCTTCGACTTCCAAATGTGTCGTGCAAGGGCGTTGTTCAAGGCCTGCTGTCACCATGCAACACGCGAGCCTACCCAGGCCGATACCAACGGATCGTGCCTCCGAAATACTTGTCCGCTTGGAGCAATTCCGGGAAAAGTGTGAAAACGATTTTCCCGGGAAGACGCGCTTTCCCTTGAGAATTGCGTCAAACAGAACGGTCAGGCTGCGGTCCTGAACGCGTCCATGAGCCCGGCATAGGCGGCAGCGATCCCGGCGACCGGGTTGCTGCTTCTCGATACGGTCTCGACCTTCAAGGAACCGCCGCCGGTAGGCAAGGTGAGCAGTAGGAACTGGCGGTTTCCGCCATCGCCGACGGACGCGGCCGCGACGTGCTGGTCCTCGCCCTGATTCTGGACGCACATCTTGAACAGCAGCGTGCCGCCGACCGCTTCCAGCGCGCCGCCGACAACTTCAACAAATTCATCTTCGGAAACAGTCTTTGTGTCCGGCACCACATCGGCCAGACTTTCGGCAAGCGTACTCTCGAGAGCCTTGTCGTCGAGTTGCGCGTCCATGCGAACCTCTTTCAGTCGCCAATCGCACCCCTTTGCCCGTTAACGAAACTTAACGCCGACGATGGCCGCATTGTGGCGGTTTTCCACCAATGCGGCACTTGGTGGTGCTGGCGGCTGGACAATCGGCCGGTTCGCTCCACAATAGCCCGAAAAGCACAACGCAAAAGCGTGAGGGAGGACCGAATGCTGGGACTGATGCAGGAATGGCCGCTGCTTTGCCATAAGCTCATCGACAATGCCGAGCGGCAGCATGGCGTGCGCGAGATCGTGACGCGCTCGATCGAGGGGCCGATCGTGCGCACCACTTACGCCGACATCCATCGTCGTGCCCTGAAGGTCGCCCAGCGGCTGGAGCGCGACGGCTATGGGCTGGGCGACCGTATCGCGACGCTCGCCTGGAACACCGCACGCCATATCGAGGCCTGGTACGGCATCATGGGCATCGGCGCCATCTACCACACGCTCAATCCGCGGCTGTTTCCCGAGCAGATCGTGTGGATCATGAACCATGCCGAGGACAAGGCAGTCTTCGTCGACCTGACCTTCGTTCCGCTGCTCGAGAAAATCGCCGGCGCCGTAAAATCCCTGAAGCAGGTGATCGTGCTGACCGACAGGGCGCATATGCCGCCGACGACATTGCCCAACGCGGTCGCCTATGAAGATTGGCTTGACGAAGCGGATGGCGACTTCGCCTGGAAGACCTTCGACGAAAGCACCGCCGCCGGCATGTGTTACACGTCCGGGACCACGGGCGATCCCAAGGGCGTCGTCTACAGCCATCGTTCGAACGTGCTGCACGCCATGATCGCTGCCATGCCCGACGCCATGGGACTGTCGTCGCGCGATACGATCCTGCCTGTCGTGCCGATGTTTCACGCCAATGCCTGGGGCCTTGGTCAGAGCGGGCCGATGATCGGCGCCAAGCTGGTCATGCCCGGCTGCAAGATGGACGGCGCCTCGATCTATGAACTGCTCGACACCGAGAAGGTGACCTTCAGCGCCGCCGTGCCGACCGTCTGGATGATGCTGCTGCAGCATCTGGAGGAGACCGGCAAGAAGCTTCCCTATCTGAACAAGGTTGTCATCGGCGGCTCGTCCTGCCCGCGCGCGATCATGACCAAGTTTCAGCAGAACTACGATGTCCAGGTCATCCATGCCTGGGGCATGACCGAAATGTCGCCGCTCGGCACGCTGTGCACCCTGAAGCCGGACCATGCCGGTCTTGAGGGCGAAGCCCGGCTCGATGTCCAGCAGAAACAGGGCTATCCGCCGTTCGGCGTCGAAATGAAGGTGACCGACGACGACAACAACGAGCAGCCTTGGGACGGCAAGACTTTTGGCCGCCTGAAAGTGCGTGGGCCGGCCGTTGCCCGCGCCTACTATGGCGGCGCCGGCCCGGAACAGTTCGACGAGGATGGCTGGTTCGACACCGGCGACGTCGCTCACATCGACGCCGGTGGCTATATGCAGATCACCGATCGCGCCAAGGACGTCATCAAGTCCGGCGGCGAATGGATTTCGACCATCGACCTCGAGAATCTGGCTGTTGGCCATCCCGATGTCGGCGAGGCGGCAGCCATCGGCGTTCAGCATTCGAAATGGGGCGAACGGCCGCTGCTGGTCGTCGTCCGCAAACCGGGCAAGGAACCGACCAAGGCTGACATTCTCGACTTCATGGACGGCAAGGTGGCCAAATGGTGGATGCCGGACGATGTCGCTTTCGTCGGTGAAATTCCGCACACCGCCACCGGCAAGATCCAGAAGATCACCTTGCGCCAGCAATTCAAGGACTATCGCCTGCCGACGGATTGACGCGATGGTGCATGTTTCGGCTTCATGCCATCGCAAAAAGGCACTAAGTCTCCGTTCGGGTTGGGGCAGCACGGAAAACGATGGTTAGCATTCCTGAACGGCAAACGTCGAAGGCGGCCGGCTGGTCGCGGCGCACGGCCGCTTTTTCGTTGGTGCTGCTGCTGACGGTCTTCGTCGGCCATCGCTTCGATCTCGTCGAAACACCTGTCTTTCTGTGGGTGCTGGGCATTGTCGCGCTGCTGGCGGCGATGGCGCTGTTGTTTGCCGGGTTTGCCTTTTCGCGGCTCTGGAATTTCGGCGACCGCGGCGGTCGCGACCTGACGGTCGGCGCGCTGCTGGCACTGCTGGTGCTCGCACCCTATGGCGTCGCCGCCTACTGGGCGACGATCTATCCGCCGCTCAGGGATATCTCGACGGATTTCGACGAACCGCCGGCGCTCGACGTGAGCGACCGGACGAAGGACATGAACGTGCTCTCCCCATTGACGCCAGGTGAACAGCGGCTGCAGACCGACAGCTATCCGCTGGTCAGCGCACGCAGCTACGACCTGCCGTTCGAGACCGTCGTCAATGCCGTCGAAACCGTGCTCGACCGGCGCGACTGGGAGCTGTCGGAACCCTATCCCGATCTCGCCGGGCAAAGCGAGGTGACCATCACGGCCGTCGCCAAGGGCTTCGTGATCGGCCTTCCCGCCGATGTGGCGATCCGCGTGACGGACGATGGCGACACGGTCATCGTCGACATGCGGTCGGCATCCCGCTACGGCCGCTACGACCTCGGCGACAATGCCGCGCGCATCACCGAATTTCTCGCGGAACTCGACCAGGAAGTCGCCGGCCAGGTGGGCGCGGCTCCGGTCGAATGAGACCCAGGGGAGGCTATTCGCCAGGGTCGAACTCTCCTTTGAACAAGACTGTCGCGACCGGTCCAATCGGATTGGCGATCCGGCTCTCCAGGACTTCGACAAGTTTGCGTCCGACACCCGCTATGTCCACGAAATGAACGCCGATCTTCGCAGGCAGGAAGCGCGACAGCCGCGTGCTGTCCCGAGTGACAATGTGGATGTCACTCCCTGGCGCGAGACCTCTTCTACCGAGAGCGTGTAATGCCCCCAGAAGGCCCAGTTCGTTGGCGCATGCCAAGCCCGTCGGCGGATCTGACCAGGCCAGCATGCGATCGAACCAGGCTGCGCTCGATTCCATGGTGAACATTCCATGACCGATCAGCGACTGGTCGATCGGAATACCAGCCTCGGCCATTGCCCTTCCATACCCGGAAAGACGCATGGCACTCGCCTGGTCGCCCGGAACGAGAAGTTGCAGCGCAATGCGTCGGCAGCCCTTGTCCATGAGCCGCCGGGTCGCCTCGTAGGCAATCTGTTCATTGTCGATGTCGACATAAGGATATGCTGTATCCAGGTCAGTTCTTCCAAACGCGACGAATGGCATGCCTCTATCCAGCAATAGCTTAACGCGCGGATCACCCGAGACCATGCGTGTGATAATCAGTCCGTCTGTGCTGCCCGCCTGAAGCTGTCGCTGCACACTCTCGATGGGATCATCATCGGGCGTGGTGGAGTAGATGGATAGGCTATAACCCGCTTGCCGCGCCGCCAGCGTCATGCCTTCGATTAACGGAAGCTTCAACAGATCGGACAGATGATCTTGTGTTTCCATCGGGTATATTGCTGTCATCGTCAGCGTGCGGCCAGTTTTGAGCGCGAAGCCATGATGATTTGGCACATAGCCGACCCGCTGCGCCACTTCCTTGACGCGAGCGATGGTGGCGGGATGAACCTCCGGCCCATCCTTCAGCGCGCGGGATACCGTGGTGACCGAAAGGGAAAGTTCCGCCGCGATCTGTTTCAGGTTGGTCATGTCGCCCGACCTCATTTGCGAAAGCGCCGGCTGATTTGCTGACTTCCACTACGTGACCGAATTCCACCTCACGGTCAATCCAAGCTCTCGCTAAAGCAGCTTGACTCTCCTGCAATTGGATGCAATCGTAACGTTACGATTGTCAAGAATTGGCCATTTTGAGCGCGTCTCAACAAATTCTAGGGAGGAGAACCTATGTCTTGGTTACGCATTTCCTTGACGGCATTAGCATTCTCGGCCGCCGTGCCGGTCTATGCCCAATCAGTCACCATCACGACCGCGGGCGGCGATTATGGCAACGCCATGAAGGAAGCCATGTGGGCCCCCGCTGCAAAAGAGCTTGGCTATGATGTCCGCGAGGAGACCCTCAGCGACGGCTTGGCCGCCCTGAAGATGCAGGTCACGTCGGGCGCGGTCACAACCGACGTCATTCACCTGGGCTCACCGGAGGGCGCGCAGGCCGCCGCACAGTCGCTGCTGGAGCCGCTCGACTACAAGATCATCGATCCAAAGGCCGTGCCGGATGGCGCAAAGTCCGACTACTGCTATCCGTTCGACTCCTATGGCACCGTCATGTCCTGGAACACCAAGACCTATGGCGAGAACCCGCCAAAGACATGGGCGGAGTTCTGGGATGTTGCCAAATTTCCGGGCCGTCGCGCCCTCCGCGCCAATGCACAGGACTCGATCGAGATCGCGCTGCTCTCGGACGGCGTAGCACCGGCCGACGTGTATTCCGTGCTCAGCACGCCGGAGGGCCTGGATCGCGCGATCAAGCGGCTTGAAGCGATCAAACCAAATGTCGCGGTGTGGTGGACTTCGGGAGCTCAGTCCGCGCAGTTGCTGAAAGATGGCGAGGCGGATTTGGTCGTTACCTGGAACGGGCGGGCCCAAACCGTGAAAGCGGATGGCGGCGCGGTCGATTACACGTTCAAGGGTTCAGTCATCGGTACGGATTGCCTCGGGGTACCGAAGGGGGCGCCGAACAAGGAAGCGGCCATGAAACTCATCGCGGCGATGACACAGCCCGCGCGCGTGGCGAAGCTGACCGATTTCATCGCTTATGGCCCGGTCAATCCTGCTGGCTATGAGGGTGGCCTTATTCCCGAGGACCGTCTGAAGACCCTTGCGACCGCGCCTGAAAATGCCGGCACTTCGGTGTTTTCGAATGCGGACTGGTGGGTCAAGAATGGCGAAGCTGCTCAAAAAACCTTCGATGAGATGATGGCCCGCTGAGTCTCAGCTTTAAGGCTGAAGCACATGATGAAGTCGCTCCCGATCACCATCGACAGCGTGCGCAAGACCTACGGATCTTACGTCGCGCTGGACGATGTCTCGCTCGACATTCAGGCTGGCGAATTTCTCACGCTCTTGGGGCCGTCCGGATCGGGCAAGACCACGCTGCTCATGGCTTTGGCCGGATTTGTCCGGCCCGATTCCGGTAAACTTTTGTTGGACGATCGGGACATTACCCGCCTGGCCCCCAACAAGCGCGACATCGGCATAGTCTTCCAGAACTACGCCCTGTTTCCCCACATGAACGTTCTGGCAAATGTCGAGTATCCGTTGGTGCTGCGCAAGACGCCGAAAGCCGAGGCCCGCCAGAGGGCACTCGACACTTTGGCCCGCGTGAAGCTTGAAGGTTTGGCGGAGCGCAACATTGCCGCATTGTCCGGCGGCCAGCGCCAGCGGGTGGCGTTGGCGCGGGCGATCGTCTTTGAGCCACGCGTGATGCTGATGGACGAGCCGTTGTCGGCGCTCGACAAGAACCTGCGCGAAACCATGCAGTACGAGATCCGGCGTCTGCACGATGATCTGGGGATCACCACCATCTATGTGACGCATGACCAGCGCGAAGCGCTAATCATGTCCGACAGGATCGCGGTGATGAATTCCGGCCGCATCCAGCAGATCGATACGCCACAGCGGATCTATGATCGTCCATCGACCCGCTTCGTCGCGGAGTTCATGGGCGAGGCCAACATTGTGGCCCCGGGCTCGGCGCGCAGAATAGACGGCGCCGATGCGTCACGCGAAGCTCTGATGATCCGCGCGGAATGCTTCCATCTTGATGCGAAGCTCGTCGGGCCAGACGGGGTGGCCCTTGAGGGAACGCTGCGCGCCAAGGCGTTTCGTGGCGAGAACTGGCTTTTGACGCTGGCGCTTGACGGCGGGCAAGAGATACTTGTCTGCATTCCGGCGGCGCTGGCCAGCGGCTGCGCCGAACTAGCCGCCGGTCAGCGGGTGACCGCCTATGCACCAGCAGCGAAAGTTCACGCGATACCGGGAGTGGTAGCGTGACCGTCCTTGCCGATCCTGCGCTCGCGGCAGACGCGCGACGCGAGCGGCGGTTCTTCCTCTCGCTTTCACTGCCTGCGCTGTTCATCGTCGGACTGGCGGCGATACTGCCTATCCTATGGATCATCCGGCAATCCTTCCTGACCACGGGGGGCGAGTACACCGTCGGCAACTACGAGAAGGTGCTTTCGAGCGGGCTGACATGGTCGGCACTGGTCACAACCCTTGAACTGTCTCTGGGCACGCTGGCGATCTGCATTCTTCTCGGTACTCCCCTGGCGCTCGCCCTGGCCAGCGCCAGACCAAGGGTGGCCAATTTGCTGATGGCCTTCGTCATGCTGCCGTTGTGGACCTCCATTCTGGTGCGCACCTATGGCTGGCTCGTGCTGTTGCGGCGCGATGGCCTGATCAACGCAACTTTGACGGGTTCAGGCCTGACAGCTGAGCCATTGCCGCTGGTCTACAATTTCACGGGAACGCTGATCGGCATGGTTCACTACATGCTGCCGCTTTTTCTGCTGCCCGTTTATGCGGCGATGCGCGATATCGATGCAAACCTCGTCCGCGCGTCGGCGAGCATGGGCGCCACTCTCGGGCAAACGATCCGCACGGTCATCCTGCCGCTTTCGGCCGGCGGCATCTTCTCGGGTTCGATCATCGTCTTCATTTACACCATAGGGTTCTTCATCACGCCCGCGGTGCTTGGCGGCGGCAAGGTAAATCCCCTTTCCACCCGGATCGAGCGCACGCTATCGACCTTCCAGGATTGGGGCTCGGCGAGCGTCCTGGGCATTCTGCTCCTCGTTCTTATGGCGTTGGTGGGGGTGATGTTCCTGGCTGCGCGGCGGCTCATTGCCGGACGCAGCATCGGCACAGCCCATGCTTGAAGCCTATCCAGACAGCAGGCTGGCCCGCATCCTCCTGTGGAGCTTTTGTGCGCTCGTTATGGCGTTCCTGATGCTGCCGACGCTCGTCGTCGTCCCGCTCTCCTTTTCGGCGTCCAATCTTCTCGAGTTCCCACCGCGCGCATACTCGTTGCGCTGGTACGAGACTTTCTTCGGTTCGGCGACATGGATGGCCGCACTCAGGACGAGCCTGATCCTCGGCACATTGACAGCGATGATCACAGTGCCGCTGGGGCTTCTGGCCGGCATCTCGATCAACCGGCTCGGCGGAAAGGCCGCCGTAACCATTCAGGGCGTTCTGCTCACCCCGTCCATTGTGCCGGGGATCCTGCTCGCGATCGGTCTCTTCTTTGTTCTGGCGGCGCAACGTCTTGTCGGAACGCTGTTCGGTGTCCTGGTCGGACATGTGGTACTAGCCATTCCGGTCGCGTGCATTGTGTTGTTGCCCGCCTTGGCCCGCTTTGACTGGAACCAGGTTCAGGCGGCGCGCAGCCTGGGCGCAAACTGGGCGAGAGCCATTGGCGGAATAATTGTCCCCCAACTTCAGATCAGTCTGTTGTCGGCCACACTGATGGCCTTCCTGACCTCGCTAGACGAATCCGTCATTTCGATCTTCGTCGCGAGTGGTCAAAACAGCACGCTGCCGAAGCTCATGTTCCTGTCGCTGCGCGATCAGATCGACCCGACCATCGCGGCGATTTCGACCTTGTGGACCGTCATCGTCGTGGTCGTTGTCCTGGTCGTGACCCTTCGCCAAAAATCCTGAGCGAGACTGAAAACATGCCCAACAATCATCATGCAGCCGACGATCTGGCCGATCATTCAACGGACATACCCCAAGTGGGGTTGGCGATCATCACCGGATCGGCGAATTGGGGTCTCGCCTTTCCGGAAGATGTCGAAGTTGATGGCGTCCGCACCTTGCAGCGAGACATGAGTTTCCAAACGCCTTTCGGTCCCAGCGACAATTGGAAGCTGCTCGAATTCGATGCATCTATTACCGTCGAGGGCAAAACGAAACGTGCCCTGTGCATGTATTCGCACGGCAATCCCCGAGACCATATCGACCATTCCTGTCATCGCCGCGCGTTCTGGGTGTTGATGAGTGCGGGTGTAAAGCAGATTCTCTCCTGCTCGACCATTGGCGCCGTCAACAAGGCTATCAAGCCCGGCGACATGGTGGTGAACGCCGATATCCTCGAACTGACGCAGACCCCGTTTTCACTGCTTCCCGGCCGCCAGAGCTTCGACTGCTCGGGCAAGCAGATCGTATGTCCAAGATGTGCGGCATTGTTGGCCGAGACCGCCCGGCGCCATTGGCCAGCCGAATGCCGCGTCCATGGCATCGAGCAGCAGTTGGTGGCTGCCCACTGCTACGGGCCGCGACTGACAACTCCCGCCGAAGCTCTGGCATATCGAAACATGGGAGCGGACGTGCTCAACCACTCGATCGCCCCTGAGGCCACCTTATCGCGCGAGATCGGCGCCTGTTTCGTGCCCCTGGCGTTCGTCACGGCCGGTTTCAACGACTATATGGACCGCGAGCGCCAGAAATTGCTGCAGGAGCACGTGCTGCCGAGCCTCTCTATGACAGCCTCGCGGGTTGCGCTGGAGACCGCGGCACGTCTTCCAACGGATCCCGAATGCTCTTGCCAGGGCTTGAAGTCGCCTCAGCCAGCAGAGCGCTCCAGCCGGTTCTAGAGCGAATGGCGCCGATAGCCTATCCGGCCGGCGTGAAAATGCCGTCGATGGCCGGTGCGGCATCGGTCACAACCAGGCCGCGCGCCGTCAGATCCTCGAGATGGGCAAGCACCGACAATCCGGCGGCACCATGCAGCCGCGGGTCGGTGTCCCTGTAGATCGCCTTGACCATGTCCACGATCGTCCGGTCGCCTTCTCTGACCCGCTCCAGTATGGCGCGCTCGCGCATCTTGCGATGCGTCTTCAACCCGCGCATGAAAGCGCGCGGTGCCGTCACCGGCCCGCCATGTCCGGGCAACAGCAAGCGGTCCCCGCGTTCGATCAAGCGATCCAGCGAGGCCATGTAGTCGGCCATCGCTCCATCCGGCGGGGCGACGATGGAGGTTGCCCAGGCCATGACATGATCGGCCGAAAACAGGATGCCGGTTCCCTCCAGCGCGCCAATTCTTTCCAGCGCGAATGCCGCATGATTGGCGGTGTGGCCCGGGGTCAGAACCGTCCTGATCGACCAGCCGTCGCCGTCGACCACCTCGCCGTCGGGCAGGGCGACATCAGGGACGAAAGCCGTGTCGGCACTGGCGTCGAGCGCATTGGTCTCGCCGATATGCAGGGCTCTTGCCGGCCGGTGCGGCCCCTCTGCCAGCACGAGGGCGCCGGTGCGCTCTTTCAGCCGGGCCGCCAGCGGGGAGTGGTCGCGATGCGTATGGCTGACGAAGATATGGCTGACCGGCCGGTCTGCGATCACGCCGAGCAGGGTCCGCAGATGCGCCTCGTCATCCGGCCCCGGATCGATCACCGCCAGCGTATCGCGGCCAATTATGTAGCTGTTGGTGCCGTGAAAGGTGAAAGGGCTTGGATTGCGGGCCGTGATGCGCTGGACATCGGGCGCGACGTTCACCCCCTGGCCATAGAAGGGGTCGAAGCCGGTATCGAATTTCAGTGCCATGCATCGGTGCCTTGTTTCGGGAAACGGCAAAACCGATTGCCGCATAACACGCAAGCCAATATAGGAGGATGTGAGGCCGCGAACATCGGTGTGCGGCAATCGGATTGGGGAAATACCATGGCAATTGCAACTACGATGCGTCCGCTTGTTTCTCTGGCTCTGCCGCAAAATGGCGCGGCGCGGCTGGCAACGCAGCTTTTCCTGGCCATCGCCGGAACGCTTGTGCTGACCCTGTCGGCCAAGACCAAGGTTATGCTCGGGCCGGTCGACATTTCGATGCAGACGCTGGCCGTGCTGCTGATCGCCGCCGCCTTCGGCATGCGTCTCGGCGTCGCCACCCTGCTGCTCTACATGGCCGAGGGCGCCATGGGCTTCCCCGTCTTCCAGAGCACGCCTGAAAAGGGCATCGGCATTGCCTACATGCTCGGCTCGACCGGCGGTTATCTCGCCGGCTTCGTGGTCATGGCGGCCATTGTCGGCTGGGCGGCGGATCGCGGTTGGGACCGCCATCCGATCAAGCTTTTCAACGCCATGCTGGTTGCCGAAGTCGTCATGATGGCAATGGGCTTTGCCTGGCTGGCGCTGCTCATCGGTCCGGAAAAGTCGTGGCAGTTCGGCGTCGTGCCGTTCATCGTCGGCGACCTGATCAAGGTGGCTCTGGCGGCAAGCCTGGTGCCGGCCGTCTGGACGCTGCTCAAGCGCGGCTGAAGCGCGCGATCGAAGAAACGGCCAGGGGCAATCAAGCCACTGGCCGGAGCGGCGTGACTGGCCGATTTCCGGTCTGGTGTCCGCCAACCTCGATAGATTGTCGGTTATATCGCCCTAGACGCTGCGACATCTTCAGTAATGATCATCAAGCCGCTTTATTAGCCTAGGCTTTTCAATTCCCGAACTGTTGACCTAAGAAATAGATGCTTGCTGGCGCAGCCGCGCTGTCGTAGCTCTTGGTCTTCGACTGTATCGAATCGCCGGGGGGCGAGACGTCCGATTCGTTGTTGTGAGCGATTAGGTCAGATGCACTATCGCGCTGGTCTGTCGCCGACACGGCAGCTTTGGGGAAGGGGGGAAGACGTTGAATGTCGCAGCGTCGACTATTGTCGGAAGCCGGCATTTCCTGTTCAGGATTCGGTTTCAACTGCTTGGCGGACTGACATTCGCGATTTTTGCGCCGGCGATCATCCGGATTGTCTTCAATCCTGAATTTATCTATTCGGCCAGTCTTCAGGTCACGGTGGCCGCTGCGGTCATCGCGCACCTTGTGGGCTTCTTGTCCTATCGCCGCATCGGAAATTTCCCGGGCGTGGCCGCGGCAAGTTACATCTTGCCGACATTTGCCCTGTCCTATGGGGCTGTTTTCCTGACCATCTTCTTTTTTCGGTTCGAGTACAGCCGGTTTCAAGCCGCCGCCAGTTTCACGCAGTCCACGCTCTGGTATTTCGGCCTGAGCCTGTTGACGCGGCGCCTCGATCCGTACCGGCTCGTCGTGATTCCCGGCGGAGATGTCGAGCGCCTCAAGACGTTACCGGGTGTGCATTGGTTTTGGATCAAGTCGACCAGTACGATAATCGAAAGAGCCAGCGGCGTGGTCGTTGATCTGCGTGCCGATCTTGGCGCGGAATGGGAACGATACATCGCGGATCGGGCCCTTTCGGGAACGCCCGTATACCACGTCAAGCAGGTCAGCGAGTCGCTGACCGGGCGGGTCGAGATCGAGCACCTGTCGGAAAACACGCTTGGTTCACTCAATCCGAACCAAGCCTATCTCAAGATCAAGCAGGCAGCCGACTGGGTCTCGGCACTTGTCTTGATTATCGTTCTTTCCCCGGTTCTGGCGTTGATAGCGCTGCTGATCCGGCTGGATTCCGAGGGTCCCGCGCTGTTTCGCCAGCAGCGCATGGGCTACCGGGGCAAGATCTGCACGGTCTACAAGTTTCGCTCGATGCGCCAGCACTCTGACGCCGGCAGCGACAAGGAGAGGGCGATCACCAGGCGCGATGATGATCGCATCACCCGAGTCGGGCGTTTCCTGCGAAAATCCAGGATCGACGAACTGCCGCAGGTCATCAACATCCTGCGTGGCGAAATGAGTTGGATCGGACCGCGACCGGAAGCTGTCGTGCTGTCACAGTGGTACGAGGCTGAGCTGCCATTCTATCGCTACAGGCATATCGTCAGGCCAGGCATAAGTGGGTGGGCACAAGTAAATCAGGGGCATGTGGCTGCCGTCGATGACGTTATGGAAAAATTGCACTATGATTTCTATTACATAAAGAACTTTTCGCCTTGGCTGGACGTTTTGATAACCCTCAAGACAATGAAAACGATGCTTACCGGCTTTGGTGCGCGATAACCAATGCGAAGCATGGCTCTGGAATAGCAAGCGCAGGAAGCAGATGGATCTCGCCTCCAGGAAAATAGCGATCATCGGGCTTGGCTATGTCGGCCTGCCGCTGGCGGTCGCTTTTGGCGCCACCAGGGATGTCGTCGGGTTCGACATCGACCAGTCGAGGGTGGACGCGCTGAGGCGTGGTGACGATCATACGCTGGAAGCCAGCAGTGATGAGATCAGTGCTGCGTCGCGGCTGACATTCACCACAGACAAGGCCGATCTGCGCGATTGCGGGATTTTCATCGTCACGGTGCCGACGCCGATCGACAGGGCCAACCGTCCGGATCTGAAACCGTTGATCATGGCATCGACTTTGGTCGGTGAGGTCATATCGCCAGGCGCGGTGGTGATCTTCGAATCGACGGTCTACCCCGGCTGCACGGAAGAGGTGTGCGCGCCGCTGATCGAGAAACATTCGGGCCTGCGCTACAATGAGGGGTTCTTCCTCGGCTACAGTCCCGAGCGCATCAATCCGGGCGACCGCGAGCATCGGTTGCAGACGATCGTCAAGGTCACCAGCGGCTCGACGCCGGAAGCGGCCGAAGGTATCGATGCGCTCTATGCCTCGATCGTGCCGGCAGGCACACACCGTACCTCGAGCATTGCGGTCGCCGAAGCGGCCAAGGTCATCGAGAACACTCAGCGCGACCTCAACATCGCGCTGATGAACGAGCTGTCGCTTATCTTCGGCAAGCTCGGCATCGACACGTCCGAAGTGCTGGAAGCCGCCGGCACCAAATGGAATTTCCTGCGCTTCACGCCGGGTCTCGTCGGCGGCCACTGCATCGGGGTCGATCCCTACTATCTCACCCACAAGGCCCAGGAACTCGGCTATCATCCGGAGGTGATTCTTGCCGGCCGCCGTATCAATGACGGCATGGGTCAGCACGCGGCGGATCAGACGGCCCGCCTGATGATGCGCAAGGGAATACCTGTCGTTGGCAGCCGGATTCTGGTGATGGGCGCGGCCTTCAAGGAAAATTGTCCGGACCTGAGGAATTCCAAGGTCGCCGATATCGTTGCCCAACTGAAGGAATACAATGCCGGCATCGACATATGGGACCCCTGGGTCAACGCGCAGGAATGCGCGCGTGCCTTCGGCATAGCCAGCATGAAGGACATTCCCGATCAGCGCTATGACGGCGTTATCGTGGCCGTCGGCCACTGGCAGTTCCGCGCGCTGGGCGTCGACGGCCTGCAGGCGCTTTGCAAGACCCCGGGCGTCATCTACGACATCAAGGGTCTGTTCCCCAGGCATGTTACGGATGGGCGCTTCTGATGAGGGTTCTGGTCACCGGCGCGGCCGGCTTCATAGGGTATCACGTAGCCAAGCGGC